>DAOVTB010000019.1 GCA_030633305.1 Candidatus Muiribacteriota bacterium | reverse complement strand
TATCTGGCGCAGGGGTCAAAGCAACTTTCATGAACTTGGATTTCAAGTTCACAACAGTTCCATATGACCCCATCTATATTGATATTTAGTATTAATTACTTCCCGCTTTATTTAATTTTTCCTTCGTGCCCTTCGTGGTAATTCTTTTGTATTTTTCATATTTGAAACTTCATTATTTAAAGTGTATAATTATTTTTTTATAGTGGAGATGAAAATTTTATGAAAAAACTCAATATCAATATAATAATGCTGGTCTTCTGGATACTTCTACTTCATCTTGTAACTTTGCCGGCTGAAGAATCAGTAAAGAAAGAAATACCTGTTTCTATAAAAATCCAGATGGTGGGTGCATCAGATACTGTTTCGATAGTCAAGGATTCAGAAGGAAAACTGAAGTATAAAGTTACTCAGGATGATGGAGATATTACATATTTAACTCCAGAAGAGTTTACGAAAAAAGTTTATAAAGAAAAAAGTACACGTGACTGGTTGAAAAGACTTTTCAATGTTCCGACCGCTACCGGCGTAATATGGGTAATGATTGGTTTTCTGGGGCAGGTATTCTTTACCGGAAGGATGATCCTTCAATGGATAGTATCAGAGAAGGCTAAAAAAAGTATCGTACCACGTGCATTCTGGATAATGTCACTTCTTGGAAGTGCAATGCTCCTTTCTTATGCAGTTTACCGTCGGGATCCAGTTTTCATCCTGGGACAGTCTTTTGGAAGTATTGTTTATATTCGAAATCTGATCCTCTATGCTAGAGCAAAAGAAATAGATCACACAAAGGCACAAAGCCACAAAGAAAAAGGACAAAACAGTAAAATATAAAAGGGGTCAGAAGTGACTTTTGTGAATTTTATGTTAAAATTCATGAAAGTGACCCTGACCCCAGCGCCAGATAACTTTTATCCACCCAAATAACTATAGTGGTATGGGGAAGACGGCGCCAGAGCAGTTTTAACCACCAAATCAATAAAATGGTACGAATGGCATAGAACAAAAAAGGATTGAACTACGAAGAAGAATATGAAGGAAAAAAATAAAGTTAAAAAAGAAATATTTATACTATTAGCAGTTTTTCTTATTCTCTCATTTACCAATGCCTGGAAACTTCCATTTGTGGAAACATCAGATGCAAGATATGCAGATGGTGCCTTTGAGATGATTGCAAATAACGATTATCTGATTCCTACTATGTATGGAAAGGCACATCTGGATAAGCCACCATTGACGTATCTATTATCAGCGTTATCAATGAAATTGTTTGGAATCAACGAACTGGCATGTAGATTACCACAAACAATATTAAATTTTCTTTTTTTGGTGATTTCCTATATTTTTTACAGGAAAATGTTTGATTCAGAGATTGCTTTTAAAGTGACACTTGCTCTGAATCTTACAATTCCTCTTTTCGCCGCAAACCATGTTCTAACGACTGATTTTGGGCTGTTTTTCTGTGAAATAACAGCATTATACTGTTTTGCTATGAAATATATTGGAAAAAAAAGTTCAGGAATATATGAATTCCTTTTCTGGTTGATGCTTTCATTAAGCTTTTTTATAAAAGGACCACTGGGTTTTATCATCGTTATTCCAATTGCAGTTATCTTTGTATGTATAGAAAAAAACTGGAAAAGATTGTTTCGCCTCAGATATGTTTTTTCCTTTATCGCATCATTCATAGCTGGTGCAAGCTGGTATCTTTATCTAGTTGGTACTGATTCGAAATTATTTAAGTACTTTGTCTATGATCAGTTTCTTAAAAGACTTGGAAGTAAACATATATTTCACATAGAACCATGGTATTTTTTCCTGATGGTTTTTGTTGCAGGTTCGATACCGTGGGGAATACTGATATTTTTCAAAAACAGGGAAGGAATTAATAATACTCAGAACACATTAAAGAAATTTCTGATACTGATATCGGTTTTCCCACTCCTGTTTTTTTCAATACCGTCATCGAAATTACCTTTCTATATAGCCCTGGCTTTCGCTGGATTTATACCATATCTTTTGTGTTATAAAAAGATTCCTGCAATTTTGTACAGAATTTTATCAATATCTATTTTTATCCTTCTTTTTGCCTGCTTGATAAATGTTGATAAATTCAAGCTTAGAACTACAAAATGGCTGTCTCAAAAAATTATACATATCAAAAAACAGGAAAAACCAAAGATCTTTATATACAAGGTAAAAGCTCATTGCTGTTGGCTATATACTGGTATAAAACCAATTGCTGTGGATTTACCTGAACATATTTTTTCGCTTGAAAAAGATGATGGATTATCTTCAAAAGATATATTGAAATCGTGGAATTCTGAAGAAGAAGTTTTTATTGTAGCATCATCCAGAACAGATAATTTTGTGGAATTTAAAGAAAATGTCATTTACACAGACAGGCATTATCGAGTTTTCTGGAACAAAAAATAAATAGACATGTATAGTTATGATGTTTTATGATGACTATATTAAAAAGTTAATGGAGAGAAAAATTGACACTTGATGGAATGCATCAGGATTTTTATGATAATGGCCGTTTAAAACAGGAAGCGGAATATTGTGATGAAGTACTGAACGGAGAATATCGGGAATACTATGAAGACGGTAATCTGAAAGTTGAAAGCCGATTCAGCGAAGGTATGCTTGATGGAGATTACATAGAATATTTTAATAACGGTAATGTAAAGGAACAAAGTACATTTTTCGCTGGTAAGCTTGAAAAAAATGTTGTTCAGTTCCATGAAAATGGGAATGTAAAAGTTGATTGCGTATATGAAAAAGGTGTATTGAACGGGGAATTCCTGGCTTTTTTTCCCGATGGTAAAAAAAAGAGTGAACATTTTTATGTCAACGGGGCGCTTGACGGTATATATCAGGAATTTGATTCAGATGGTAATATTATTGAATCTTCAATCTACCGTTTAGGAGAATTACACGGAAAAGTAGTTAAATTTTATTCTGGCTCCCAATTAAAGCTTGAGTGTTCATATCAAAAAAACAAGCTTCATGGGATGTATCATAAATATTTTCTAAATGGGAATATCAAGATTGAAGCGAAATATAAAAATGGTGAACTTATGGATGTATACCGTGAGTATTTTTCAAATGCTGAAATCAAGATCGATTCAAAGTATAAACGTGGAGAACCTGTTGGTAATTACACGACTTATTATGAAAACAAACAACTCAGAGAAAAATCATTTTTTTCCAATGGTGTGCTTGCGGGCTTATCTGAAAAGTATTATGAAAATTCAAATTTGGAACTAAAATGTAAATACAGGAATGGTTTGCTTGATGGAGAATACAGTAACTATTATAAAAACGGAAATCTTTTTTGTTCTGGGGTTTATCATCGTGGTGAACTGGAAGGTGTTTATAGTGAATACAATATAAACGGAAAGATCAAAGAAGAATGTCATTTTAAATCCGGAAGCCTGGACGGTAAATATATTTTTTTCGATGAAAATGGTGGATTACTGATTGAATATATTTATCTTGCCGGATTGCTGGTAGAAACAAGGAAAGGTGATGATGAATAAGGAAAAACTGGAAATTAGTGCTATTCCTGGTCTTAATCCGGAAGCTTTAAATCATTTCAGAAAGCTTGGTAAGACAAAAATTTCTGAACTCAAGGATGTTGATCCCGATGACCTTTATCTATTGCTTTGTAGAAGGAATAAAGAAAAAGTTGATCGTGTTATGTTGTATATTTTAAGATATGCTGTTTATTATGCATCTAATGAAGAACATGATCCAGAACTGTTACATTGGTGGAACTGGAAGGATTCAGACTGATTATTCTAATCTCAAAATACCCTTAATAAATATATATTTGATACTAATGGAGGTCTTGAAATGAAAGTAAAAAATCTTGTTTTAGTTATTGCCTTTTGTCTGTTCATTTTTGTCCCTGGATTTGGGGAAAAGATTAAAATGAATGATGATTCATACATACAGGGTAAACTGATTATTAAAGATGGAAAATGTTTTATAGACAGCAAAATGGTTGATCGAAAAAAACTCAGCGAAGTTTCTTTTGTGAAACAAGTTACTGAAAAAAATATTGATAAAGATAAAAAGGTTAAGTTCGAAGAGCCATTCAGTGTAAAAGAAATCCTTGGCATGGTTAAGCAGTCGGAAAAGTTGAAAACTTCAGGAATAAAAGGAATTGTTATTCTTGATGAAGGTAAATTTGTTTGGAAACGGAATGGAACCAGGACATATCGTTACCATTTCATTGGGAGAATCCTGAAAGAAGCTGGACGTTCTTGGGGAAAGATTGGCTGGGGATTTGATGAAGACAGGAAAAAGATTAAAATTATTCTTGCAAGATCAATTTCTTCAAATGGGAAAATAGTGAAATATCTTGTACATAAAGATATTAAGATCTCTGACCCCGCTGGCGCAAGCCAGTTTTTCAGTAAGTACAAGACAATGTCAGCTATAATACCAGGTGTGGGGAATGATTCGATAGTTGAATACATAATGGAATCAAATACATTTAATCCGATGGATAAGAATATTTTTTCAGCAAGTTATTACTTCAGAGATTTTGTTCCAGTAAAGAAGAGTAAGATAACAGTGAGTTTTCCAGCAGATAAGGAAATGTATTATATTTCAAGGCGAATGGGAAAAGGGAAAGAAAAACCTTTAATCAGGGAAAAAAAGGGATACAAGGAATATATCTGGGAATTAAAAGATGTTCCGATGATTGTAAGCGAACCGTTTATGCCTCCATACAATCAGATTGCACCAGTGATCAAATGTTCTCCGTTTAAAAACTGGGATTATCTGAATAAATTTTCCAGAAAAATGCTGAAGAAAAACATAAAGATTGTTCCTGAAATACGTAAAAAAGTAAAGGAATTGACTGAAAAAGCTAAAAGTGTTGAAGAAAAAATAGCAAATATTTATTATTTCTGTCAGCAGGAAATCAGGTATATCTCTATTAAATCAAGCTTTTCGTCTGGCTGGGCAGGTCATCCTGCAGGACATACGCTAAAAAACAGATATGGAGATTGTATTGATAAATCAATTTTATTTGCAACTATGATGAAAGTAATCGGAGTTGAAGCTTATCCAGTAGGAGTAGTTACAAACAGCTCAGGTAATATGGATATTGAAATTCCGATTTTTGATGCAAATCATGCAATAAGCGAAGTTTATCTGGATGGGAAGCGATTTTATCTTGATTGTACTGCGACTACATATAGATATCCATATTTCAGGCCAGATGATCATGGAATCTGGGCATCTAATGAAATAATGGGAAAATTTGAAAAAATTGATATTCCACCACCTGTTGATAATATGTATACACAGGTTAAAAGAATGCAAGTGGATAACTCTGGTAATACTGTTGTAACTTATCAGAATGAATTTACCGGACCTCAGGAAGCTTATTCCAGAAGTTTCTGGCAGTCTGTTAAGGAAAGTGAAAGAAAGAGAGTTTTTCAAAGATCAGTTAATTCTATAAATCCAGGTGCTGAGGTATTGGATTTTAAATTTACAAAACCACTTGATTTAAGTGTTCCCTTTTCTTACAGTGCAAAATATAAATTAAATGGATATGGGAAAATAGCAGGAAATCTTATGATATTCAAAATTCCTGGATTTTCAAGATCCTTTTCCTCGGTCTCATTACCAGAGCGAAAGTATGATCTGCATTTTGATTCATCTGATTGTCAGAGACGGAGGACTATAATTGACCTTCCGCCTGGTTTTAAAATTAAATATCTACCACGGAAAATTGAGATAAAAAATAAGTATATCTCTTATTATGCTAGTTATATAAGTTTTGAAAACCAGATTTATTTTGAAGATGAACTGAAATTTATTAAAAGGATCATTGCGGTGAAAGATTATAAAAAATTCAGAAAAGCTTTGCAGGCGGTTTCAAGGTATAGTGATGAACAGATTTTTCTTGAGAAAAAGGAGGCAAAATAATGAAAAAATACAGTATTTTACTTCTGACACTTATATTCCTTTCCTGTATATTAAATGCTGATATGGTGATCCTTAAAAATGCTAGTGAACATATTGGGCAAGTAAATCAGATATCAGATTCAAAAGTTTTTTTGAAGGATGAAAGCGGTAAATCGCATGAATTTTTGCGAAATGCTGTACTTAAAGTTATTTTTCACCATAAAAAAGGTGATACTTCTCAGAAAACGATTGATTCCATCAAAGATGAATTTATTAAAAAACTTTATAAAGATTCTGATGATTTCATAAAAAAATATCCTAATTCTGGTTACATTACACTTCTAAGTGACACTAAATATGTTGTAAATCCTGACTTGACATGGTCGGCTGAGTATCACAGCATTATTAAAATTCTAAAAGAACGGGGCAAAAGTGTTTCTAACCGAAGTATTTATTATAATCCTGATCGAGAAACTGCAGAAATTGTAACTGCAAGATCAATTGCTGTCGATGGAAAGGTGTATTATCTGGATGATTCCTCAGTCAAAAAGGGATCAGTTTATTCTTCAATTCCCCAATATGATAAATACATGAAGATTAAGTTTGCAATGAAAAAAGCAGAGATTGGTTCTATTCTGGAAATAAAAACTCGAATGAAATCTTATATGCCACAAGATATATTGAATCCGTTTGAATTTGAAGCGCTTTTCCGCTTTCGCGAACCAGTATTGGAGAAAAGAGTAAGTGTAAAAGTTCCAAAAGGAATGAGACTGTCGATATTTAAAAGGAATTTTGAGGATAAAGTAAAATGTATTAAAACAGAAACTGATGAAGATGTAATATATTCTTTTAGTCGAAAGAATTTACCAGAGACAGAATCGGAATCGTATATGCCGCTAAGGAATAAGATGTTTCCATATCTGATGGTCAGTATTTCAGAAAAATGGGATACTATTCATAATGAGTTTGCAAGATTATTGGGCAGGAAAAACACTAAGAGAACTGAACTTCAGAAAAAAATGAAAGAGGTCTTAAAAAATTGTAAGACTATTAAAGAAAAAATTTATAAAGCATATGAATTTGTTGTTAAGGAAATTCGTTATGTTGGTGTAAGTCCACTTATGTATAAATTTGAACCAAAGTTTCCAGATGAAATTTTGAAAAATGGTCTTGCAAATTCGATTGATAAAACTTTTCTATTTTATTCTATTCTAAAAGATCTTGGTGTGAATGTAAGATTTTGTTTAATGAAATCGAAGTTTAAAGGTGACCTTGTAAAAGAAGTTCCCAATATTAATCAGATTGGCCGGCCTGTATTGCTGATAAGACTTAATGGGCAGAAGCTTTTTGTGGATTGCCTTTATGATACGGTTGCTCTTGGTGAAATAATCCCGTCTCTACAGTGGACTGAAGGGATTGCATTGGATCAGAGTCTAAAGGATAAATTTGTTAAAATACCATTGAATTCTGTTAATAGGGATTCCTGGAAAACAAAGCTAAAAATTAATGTACTTCCCGATGGCGCACTTCATATTATAGAAAGTAATATGACTACTGGAATGTATGCTGATTATATCCGTGGATGGAAAGATTATAATGAGGAAGAATTGAAGAAAAAATTTGAAAAAATTGTTTCAGGTATTCATCAGAAAAGTGAATTGATAAAATACAAGTTGATAAATTATGATAAACTTGATCGGCTCAATACCGGATATGATATTGAATATAAATTGAATGATTACTGCATTAAAGGTGGAAAAAAGATTCTTGTTTTCAGAATCCCATCATTTTCAGGATATAGTGCATCCTCTGTAGGGAAATCAGTTAAAGAAAGACATTTTGATATCCGTTTGAATAATGTTAGCCTGGAACATAATGATATTGAAATCAATATTGATAAAGCGTTCAAGGTTAATTATCTTCCAAAAAGTTCTGAATTTTCAAAGTCCGGTCTTAAGTATTCTGTTAAATTTGTTCAAAAAGGGCAGAAGATCATGGTTACTGATAATTATGAACAGAACAAACTGAATTATCCAAAGCAATTTTATGGATACCTGAAAAAATGTTTGGAGCAAAAGGCGGAAGTTGGTAAGATGTGGGTAGTGATAGAACGCCGCTAATTAACTGAAATAAGATAAAATGTGAGTTTTTTACTAAAGGTTTACAAGGAGTTGATTTTGAATAAATTTATATATAGGTCTGCATTGATCAGTATCATATTGGTTATTTTTCTTCATACTGGTTCTGTCAGTCTATTTGCTGAAACATCATTGACAGACGAATCTAATGTTATATCAGAAATTTCGCCTGAACAGTTTGTGCCATCAACGAGGTTTAGACCTGCTTTCACAGTGCGTATGCCGAGAAATGGATTTCAATTTTCTATAGGTCCCAAACTGGTTATCAAGCATAATATCTCTCGTGATCGGACTTTATCTGGAACGATTCAGTATCTTCCCTTGAAGTTTGAGTTTCCAGACCAGGGTGAAAGGTTGGATTATAGTGTGACGACTATGACTTTTACCAGGCGAATCACTGATCGCTGGATTTATGATGTTGGACTTGCTTTACATCATTTTCGTCCGGACAGGGAATTGGAAAGCTACCTTATTCTTCAAGGAGGAAGTGCAGTTGAACGGGTTGTTCCATCGGCTAATATTTCTCTGGCACGGAGAATTCTGCGTTTTTCATTTCGATGGGGAAAAAAGAGATGGAAAATTCCTGTTTTTTTGAAAGTATCGTACTCTTATTGTGAAGGGTATGATTATGGTACAAACTTAGGGACTGCTGGTACAGAATTTAAGTTGAGAAGTGGTTTTTCTTTCAGTTTGCGCCCAATGATTAAACGGTTTTAGTAGACTTATACTCCATATTATGTTATTTATATGCACTTAATAAAAGGAAGTAAAATATAATTATGCAATTTCAATCATTAAATATAATAGAGCCTATTTTAAAAGCTGTAAAAGAAGAGGGCTATACTATTCCAACTCCAATACAGGTTAAATCAATTCCAATTGTTTTAAAAGGTTTGGACTTATTAGGATGCGCACAGACGGGGACAGGGAAAACTGCTGCTTTTGCAATTCCGATTCTACAATTATTAAAGGCAAACAAAACTTTCAGTAAAAAAAGAAAGATAAGGAGTTTGATTGTTACGCCAACTCGGGAGCTTGCAATTCAAATCGGGGAAAGTTTTGATGCTTACGGAAGACATACGGGATTAACCAGTACTGTAATTTTTGGGGGAGTTAATCAAAATCCTCAAACAAAGGCATTACGTCGAGGTGTAGACATTGTAGTTGCAACTCCGGGACGGTTACTGGATCTCATGAATCAGGGATTCTTGACTTTACGTGATGTGGAAATATTTGTTCTGGATGAAGCAGATAGAATGTTGGATATGGGTTTTATTCATGATGTAAAAAAGATGTTAAAGGTACTTCCTAAAAAGAGGCAATCACTTTTTTTCTCTGCCACATTGCCACCTGAAATTATCAAACTTGCAAGTACAATAGTCCATAATCCTGAAAAGGTATCGATAACTCCAGAAGCACCAACTGTAGACATCATTAAACAATATGTTTATTTTGTAGACAGGGGAAATAAAAATAATTTACTGCTGGAGCTTTTAAAAGATAATAAGATAAAAACAGTATTGGTATTTACTCGTACGAAACATCGCGCAAACAGAGTTGTGAAAATCCTAGTCCGGGATAATATCAAAGCAGAAGCCATCCATGGTAACAAAACTCAAAATGCAAGACAGCGTGCATTGAAAAATTTCAAGGCTCAGACAACACGAGTATTAGTAGCTACAGATATTGCTGCGCGTGGAATTGATGTTGATGATTTAGAGTTTGTAATTAATTATGATATGCCCAATATTTCTGAGACATATGTTCATCGTATTGGAAGAACTGGAAGGGCAGGAGCGAAGGGAACAGCGATTTCATTTTGTGATGCAGAAGAAAAAGCATATTTACGAGATATAGAGAAATTGATAACTAAAAAAGTTACAATTATTGATAATCATCCTTTCCCATTGATAGACCATAACCCTGTGAAATCTCCGAGGCAGCAGAGAGGAAAAGGAAAGCCAGCTCATCCTTCTCATTCAAAACCAAAGTCTGATGAAAATAAAAAGCCAAGGAAGTGGTATAGGAAATCTAAAACATAATTTATTTCAAAAAAAGTTGACAATTAAAAAGACTTATGATATTTTATTCATACTTGCGGGAATAGCTCAGTTGGTAGAGCATTAGCTTGCCAAGCTAAGGGTCGCCGGTTCGAGTCCGGTTTCCCGCTCCATTAAAAACCTCGATGTTTCGAGGTTTTTTTACTATACCGAAAATTTTTTCACGAGGTGCGCTAATATGCCAGATTATTCAAAAATCGATGACAAAACAGTTTTACTAGAAAGAGAGATTTCCGTAGATAAGGTCAAAAAAGCTTTTAACGGAATTTACAGTGAATTGAGAAAACATGTCTCCATACCTGGATTCAGAAGAGGAAAGGTTCCAAACAATGTTATTAGGAATCGTGTTGGATCAGATTATATTAACAAGGAAGTTCAGGAAATGCTTGTTGGAGAAGATTATGCAGTCGCGCTGGCAGAAAATGAATTGAATCCTTTATCAGAAAAATTTGAAGAGATTACAGTTAAAGAAGGACAGCCACTGGTATATAAAGTTAAAATAGAAGTATCTATGGATTTTGAACTTCCAGAATATACTGGAAACGAATATAAGGTCCTTAAAGCTGATGTTTCTGATGACGAAGTACAGGCTGAAGTTGATAAGAAACTCGAGAAATTTTTAAAGATTGAAGAAGTAACTGAGGATCGTGAAGTTAAAACTGGAGATCTTGTATTTATCAAGTTTGTTGGAAAGATTGATGGTGAGGAATTTGAAGGTGGAGCATCTGATAATTATCCGCTTGAAATCGGAAGCAAGTCTTTTATAGAAGGTTTTGAAGATCAGGTTATCGGAATGAAAAAAGAAGATAATAAAGTCATCAAGTTAAATTTTCCAAAAGATTATCAGCAGAAAGATTTTGCAGGAAAAGAAGTTGAATTTGATGTAACTGTGAATACAATAAAAGAGAAAAATAAACCAGAATTTGATGAAGAGCTCTGCAAAAGTCTTAAAATTGAATCTGAGGAAGAACTTTATAAAACTACTCGTGAAGACCTTGAAAAGCAGAAAACTGAACAGGCTGGAAGAGACAGAGAAAACAGAGTAATCGAAGATCTTATTAAGAAAACTGAGATTACTGCGCCACCTCTTCAGGTTGAAAGAAAAGTTCAGGAAAACGTTCATAAATTTGAAGACAACCTTAAATATCAGAATATGAATCTGGAATCATATCTTGGTCGTATGAATATCACTGAAAGTAAATTCAGAGAATTTTTTAAACCACAGGCTGAAAATGATGTAAAAGTAGAGATTCTTTTACACAGAATTTTTGAAAAAGAAGGTTTTTCAATTCCTGAGGAAGAATTACTCGAAGAGACTAAAAAAGTAAAACAGGATATAAAAACAGCAGAAGATATGCAGAAATTTTTTGAAGAAAATCCTTTTTTCAAAAAAGGACTTAAAGATGTACTGAATTTTCAAAAAACTTTGGAATTTCTTATGAAAAACAATAAATTTGAGGAAGTTGATGAACTTCCTGCCGAAGAAGTTATTGAGGAAGTTGAAGCAGAAGAAGAATAATTTTTAGAATTAACAGGAGGTTTCAAAATGAGTAAAGAATTGATGAATCTGGTACCAATTGTTGTTGAACAAACCAATCGTGGTGAACGTTCTTATGATATATTTTCAAGACTTTTAAAAGACAGGATAATATTCCTTGGAACTCAGATTGATGATATAGTTGCCAGCTTGATTGTTGCACAGATGCTTTTTTTGGAAGCTGATGATCCTGATAAGGATATTCATTTGTACATCAATTCTCCTGGTGGAGTTGTTACTTCAGGTTTTGCTATTTTTGACACCATGCAGTATATAAAATGTGATGTTACTACTATATGTATTGGACAGGCTGCCAGCATGGGAGCTTTTCTTCTTGCCGCTGGTCAGAAAGGGAAGAGATATGCACTTCCAAATTCCAGAATTATGATTCATCAACCTCTAGGTGGAGCACAGGGTCAGGCGACAGATATTGAGATCCAGGCTAATGAAATCTTAAGATTAAAGAAAAATTTAAATACTATTCTTTCTGATGTTACTGGAAATGATATTAAAATTATTGAAAAGGATACAGATCGAGATAATTTTATGTCTTCACAGGAAGCTAAGGATTATGGATTGATTGACGATATATTAACTAGAAGTTTTAAGATCCATACGGAGGAAAGAATTTGATGTTTAATAAATCCAATAATCTGCGTTGCTCGTTTTGTGGCAAACCGCAGAATCAGGTCAAGAAGTTGATTGCCGGACCTGATGTTTATATCTGTGATGAATGCATAGCGTTATGCAATGAGATAATACATGAGGAGTTTGAAGAAGAGTTCACAAAACAGGAAATAAATCTATTAAAGCCCAAAGATATCAAAAAATTTCTTGATGAACATGTCATTCAACAGGATGTTGCAAAAAAAGTTCTTTCAGTTGCGACATATAATCATTATAAACGTCTGACGGCAGATAAAGATTCCAGTGATGAAGTTGAAATTCAGAAAAGTAATATTTTGCTTCTGGGACCTACAGGAAGCGGGAAAACGCTTCTTGCGCAGACTCTAGCTAAAATTGTAAACGTACCATTTGCTATTGCAGATGCAACAACATTGACTGAAGCAGGTTATGTAGGTGAAGATGTTGAGAATATACTTTTAAAACTTATACAGAATGCAGATTATGATATTGAACGTGCTGAACGTGGAATTATTTATATCGATGAAATTGATAAGATTGCACGAAAATCAGAAAGCGCATCAATTACACGAGATGTAAGTGGCGAAGGTGTTCAACAGGCTCTTTTGAAAATTATCGAAGGTACTGTTTCTAATGTTCCGCCTCAAGGTGGAAGAAAGCATCCGCATCAAGAGTATATTCAGATTGATACATCAAATATTCTTTTTATTTGCGGCGGTGCTTTTGCTTCAATTGATAAAATCATTGAAAACAGAGTCAATATTAAGAACATGGGTTTTGGCGCCGAGATTAAAAGCAAGCAGGAAAAAGAAATCGGAGATATATTAAAACATATCCAGCCTGAAGATCTCTTGAAATTTGGTTTTATTCCTGAATTAGTCGGTAGAATTCCAGTTGTTGCAACATTGGAAGGATTAAGTGAGACAGCCCTTATTGAAGTTCTTTCAAAACCAAAAAATGCAATTATTAAACAGTATAAAAAATTGTTTGAAATGGAAGGTGTTGAACTGTCATTTTCTTCAGATGCTCTTAAGGCCATTGCTAAAAAAGCTAAGGAAAGAGATACTGGAGCAAGAGGATTAAGATCGATCATGGAAGAAGTAATGATGGATCTTATGTATGAAATCCCATCTCTTGAAAACGTTGAAAAATGTATTATTAATGAAGGTGTTGTTCTTGGAAAATCGACTTACATGATTGAATTGAATGATAAAAAGACTGAGACTAAGGAAGAAACCGCTTAATCTACATCTCATTAAAACATGGGTGAATTTATTTTAAAAATGAAAAAATACCTTTCACTATTTGTGAAGATACTGATTTCTGCTTTTATTATCTTTATAATATTAAAAGATATCGAGTTTTCAAAACTTGTTAGTTATTTCAAAAAATTTGATTACAAATATTACTGGCTAGCGCTTGCGCTTCATGTAGTTTTATTTCTTTTCCATTTTTTAAAATGGAAATTGCTGCTTATTCCTTTAGGTGTTTCCATACCATTTAAATCTATTATATTGATCTGTTCAAAAGGATTGTTTTTCAATCTTTTCCTGCCTACTTCAATAGGTGGTGACGTAGTTAGAATGTATGATGCAAATAAACTGAGTGGAAGATGGTCGCCAAGTATAATTTCAATTGTATTTGAGAGGCTTCTTGGCTTTCTTTCGATATCATTTCTTGGTGTCTGTATGGTCATTTTCAAAAATGATCTTTTTTCTAATAACTATTGGAGAATGAATCTTATACTTTTTCCACTTTTACTTTTTATAGTAGTAACACTTTTTTTCAGCAGACGATTTTTTGTAAAGATATGTTCCTTTATGGTACCTGAAGAATTTAATTCAAAGATTGATAAAATGTTTAAATTATTTGAACAATATAGAAATAATTTAAGATATGTTATCTTTGCATTACTTTCTGTAATGAGTGCTCAAATATTGAATGCTGTCATATTCTATCTTATATTTGCTGGTAATCATGAGACTGCATTATTGATAAAATCAGGTGCAATATTTTATTTTATTTCAAGTCTTTCCATGATCTATGTTATCTCTGCAATGCCTGTTTCATTTGGGGGAGCTGGAGTTCGGGAAGGTGCCTTTGTCGTGTTCTTCATGAGTCTTGGATTCCCAAAAGCAGCAGTTACTGCCAATTCCCTTATAGTAACTTCGATGTTGTATTTTGTTTCAATGTTTGGGGTTATCCCATTCCTGTTAGGATATCCAAAACGACGTTCTGAATGAGCGAATCTTGAAATATTATGCATCAGTCCAAACCTCAACGTACGTTTGTACGCCTCGGTTTGTCCAGATACAGAATATTCCAACCTTCATCTCATTCAAAACGTCGTTTAGTTATTAATAAAAAGCTACAAAATTTTACTACTAAAAATAAAAATCGGTGTTTTATCCGTGTGTATCTGTGGCAAAAAATATTCTTTATTATCGAGGGAAAAAAGGATTACTGGTTTTTTCGCTTTTAAGGTCTGTTGGATCTCCATGTCCTGGAAAGATGACCGTGTCATCTGGAAAAGTTTTACATATTTTATCAATACTTTCTAATATAACAGTGTGGTCTCCGCCAGGAAGATCTGTACGTCCTATTGATTGTTGGAAAATAGTGTCACCACTGAATAAAATATCGTTAACCAGAATACAGATTGAACCAGCTGTATGTCCAGGAGTTGAATGAATCGATATTTCCATATTTCCACATTTAAAAGGTGTATTTAAATCATATGTTTCATAGGCTTTATCACATTGAAAAGGAACTCCGACAAAGCATGAGAGATTTCTATCTGCACGTGGGATACATTCGCCATCGTTTTCATCAATCATTATCTTAAGATAATTTGATTCAGGCATTTTGTCTAAACCAAAAATATGATCATAATGTCCATGAGTGAAAAGAATGTATTTCAAATTCAGTGATTTTTTTTCTATTGTCTTCATATGATCAGAAGGAAAATCACCTAAATCGACAATAAAACAATCTTTAGAATTTTCAGTGTAAACCAGAAAAGAGTTGGTGCTGACATCTCCCAGTATTTCCCGTTCAATAATAAGGTCTTTGATTTCGTATTTCATTTAGTAGTATTTCTCATCAAGTATAGCAATATATTTTAGATTTCTATAAAGGCCTTTATGTCCCAGCCCATAACCAATTACAAACTCATCAGGTATTTCAAAACCTAGAAAATCTGATTTTACTTCAACAACACGTCTTGATGGTTTGCTCAATAATGAACATATCCTGACACTGGCAGGTTTATGATTTTGTAAATAATCTGAAATATATGTCATGGTAAGTCCGGTATCAATGATATCATCAACCAGAATTACATCTTCTCCGGCTACACTTCTGTCAATATCCTTTTCAATCTTAACGATTCCAGAAGTTTTGACATCCTCGCCATACGAAGAAACATCCATGAAATCAACAGAATGCGGTACAGTTAGCTCCCGGCTTAAATCTGCAAGAAAGACAAAGGCTCCTTTTAAAATACCGATAAGAATAGGCTGTTTTCCAGCATATTCTTTGTTTATTTCAGCAGCAATTTCTTTAATCTTGGATTGAATATCATTTTCGGAGATAAGTACTTTTTTTACCTGACCGCTATACATTGTATTCTCCTGAATTTTATTTTTACCAGAATTGTTCAATTCAGGTAATGCGTCATTATATCAGTATAGTTTATTTGATTCAATCAGTTTTAGAGAAAATTAAAAGATCATATTATCCTGATGTGATATTATTATTACAGAATTATGAAAAATAAGAATCAATTTAATATAGTTCTTGTAGTTCCGCCATGTCTTGGATATGATATGCTCCCCCTTGGAGCCGCATCTCTGAGTGCATATATGAAGGGAAATGGATATTTAGAAACAAGTATTATTGACTGGAATATTGAATACTTTCACCGAATTGATTCAAAGTATAAAAAATTCTGGTTTCAACATTCATATCTTTATAAAAATTCACTTAAAGATCATAATTTTCCAGATGAGTTGGAAATTAAGAAATGTACAGAAAACATTCAGTCTAAATCACCTGATATTGTTGGAATATCATTATTTTCAACTACAGTGGATGCTTCCATTAAACTAGCTAAGAAATTGAAATCGGAAAATCCGAAAATCAAGATAATTTTTGGTGGTCCGGAATGTTCGCCTGCATGTACTGGTCCAGAAAAATTGCTGAAAACCGGTGTTGTAGATTTTGTATGTGTAGGAGAGGGCGAACGATCATTTTATGAACTCTGTGAAAGCTTACGTTCTGGAAAAAGTGAATTTAAAGGTGTTTATTATAAAGATAGTGCTGATTGTATAATTGGCAATTTTTCAATAACTGTTATTGATCTGGATGAAATTCCACCGCCTGATTTTTCTGATTTTCAACTGGATTTGTATGATCGGCCTGTTTTTACATACCAGACAACCCGTTCATGTCCGTACCAGTGTGATTTTTGTGATGACCGTATTGTATGGAGAAAGTTCAGGACTGTATCTGTTAGTAAAGTGATTAAAGACCTGAGTTACCTTGTGAAAAATAATGATATAAAGAGAATCTTTTTTTGCGATTCGATAATTAACATCACTGGGGAAAGAATCAGGGAACTTGCCAATGGAATTATAAAAAAACAATTTATGTTTGAATACTATTGTCAGGGGCGTATTGGAGAATTTATGGATGGTTATACCTTTAAGCTCATGTATAACAGTGGATGCAGGATCATGACTTTTGGTATAGAGTCATTCTCTCAAAGGTTACTTGATAGAATGGAAAAAAACTGTAAGCAGGAAACTGCAGTAGAAACAATAATAAATTGTGCCAGAAGTGGGATTATTCCTAAAGTATCACTTATTATTGGACATCCTTATGAAAGATGGATTGATTATTTCAGGACGGTAGTTGGTATCTGGAAATTAAAGCATTACTTGAACTCAAGTTATATCTGGTATTCGGAATGCTTTATTTCGAAACATTCAAGTTTGCGAGAAAAACTTGTGAAAGAGGGACTGAATTTTACTGATGGTACACACTGGAAAAGGTGGAGTAACTTCAATACTTATTTTATAAGACGTGTAAGGATGAAATTGTTTGATTATTTCATGAAGTTTAGTTTTCCAGGATTTGATAGTTCCAAAAATGCTTTTGATGAAGCTAAATGGAGTTTAAATTCTGAAATAGAACCTGAATATATTCGTTATAGATTGAAATATAAAGAAATGCTGAAACTACAGAAATACCCTGAAGCGCAACAGGCATTAAAGATTGCAATAAGGAAAAACCCTTTTTATATGGTATTGTATTTTGAAATGGCCGCACTTTTGGTTAAAACTAATAAAATGCCAGAAGCCATGTCTTACATTGAAAAATATATTTCACATGTTTTTGTAAATCCAGAAGCATTTATTCTGTTTGGTCAGATATTGTATTCGTCAGGGAATCTTATTAGAGCAAAAGAAAAATTTTTAAAAAGTATTGAATTGAAAAAGACAGCTCAGGCGTATAAGGGGCTTGGGATGTGTGCGGATTCTAATGGGGAAAAAAGTTTTGAATACTACAAAGAATCATTTGAACTGGAATCTGATCCCGATACTGGATTTTTGCTTGCTCTTTCATACAAAAAAGAAGGAAATATGGAGAATTTCAGGAACCTGTTATTGGACATTCTAGAACATGATATTTCTGGAAAAATCAACTGTGAACTTGGTTATGACAGACTCAGTAATGGTAAAACGGAAGAGGCAGGAATCTATTTTAAAAAAGCTGTATTAACAAAATGTCCTGACTTCAATACCTATTACCATCTAGCTGAATTTTTAAAATTAACTGGAGAGTATGAAAAAGGGATAGAATTTATGAATAAAGCTTTGGACGTATCACCGGAAGAAGAAAAAAGCAGGATTAATGAAAAATTAAATGATATAGTTGCGTTGTGCGAAAAAGGGTAAATAATGGATGAAATAAGGTTTAAGACTTCAAAAAGCAAGCTGCTTTTTCTTTTTATAGGTTGTATAGTTTTTGTTGTTACTGCATTTTTCATGACTTCCGAAAGTGAATCTTTTGAACGGGGTGTTGGCTGGATTGGAATAATCTTTTTTTCCCTGTGTGGTTTAAAGATCCTTTTTGGAATGTTTAATTCCTCCGATGTTATTGTAATAAATATGAAAGGAATCCAGGATTGTAGAACAGGAATTGGCCTGATCCGATGGAAGGATATAACTTCTGTATCTGTAATGATTATTGGTACAAATAAATTTCTTAGCCTTGGACTTCGTGACGAGGAGAAGTATCTTAAACATATAAATTCATTTAAAAGGATATTATTGAATAGTAATAAAAATCTGGGACTTAATACTATATCTCCACCATTTGTCGGACTGGCTCCAGATATTGAAAAAGCGGCCGAATTTATTGCAGTAAAATTTCCAAATTTGCTGATTTAATATTCCTAGTCATCGTTTCCAAGATCCAGATCCATTTCAATTTTCATGTCACCAAGTTCTTTTTTCATATCGTTCATTTCCTGGTCCAGTTCTTTCATTGAAGCATCCAGTTCCTTGTTCATCTCTTTCATGGAATCTTCAATTTCTTTATTGACATCATTCATTGATCCATTGATTGTTCCTTCAATATCAGCATCCTTTAGAGCATCAGTCACGATTTTGTTAACATTGATACTTTTCATAGTATCATTAACGATTTTGGCGGCGTCAGCACTTTTCAATGCGTCTTGAACAATTTTATTGATATTGATGCTTTTCATAGTATCATTTACAATCTTGGAAGCATCTGCATTTTTAAGAGCATCACTTACTATTTTGTTAATATCAACTGTTTTCATGGCGTCGTTTACGATCTTGTTAACATTGATACTTTTCATGGTATCGCTTACTATTTTACCAGCATTGGCATTTTTTAAAGCATCATCAACAATTTTACTGACATTAACACTTTTCATAGTATCATTTACAATTTTGTTTATATCAGGCATTTTTACGTCCTGTGAAAATATGGCTTGTGTGAATGCAAAAAGGAATATCATACAGCAGAGTATTTTTAATAATTTTGACATGGTAAACTCCTCAAATGAAATATCTTATTATAACATTCTTAGCCTTGATGCGACAAGGGTTTTGATATGGAATTGATTTGTGGTACAATAATAATCTAAAGCTTTTTGATAGTCTAGATGGAGTTTTTTATGACGGAAAAATTGTTGAGTGAACTTAATCAGTACCGATCCTTGATTGCCGATTTACCTGTTGGAATATACAAAATGGCGCAAGATGGTACTATTATTGAATTAAATCCAGCAGTTTGTGAACTTCTGGGATATTCAAGTAAAGAAGAATTACTTGGAAAAAATTTTAATGATTTTTTTAAAAATGCTTCTGCACGAAAAAAACAGTTGGATAAGATAGAAAAAACTGACAAGCATTTTGATGAGTTTAAATTGAAGTGTAAGGATGACAGTGAGATATGGGTCAGAGATTATTTAAAGAAAATTATCGATGATCAATCCGAAGATATTAATTATGAAGGTGTTCTGGTTGATATTACAAAACAGAAAAATTTTAAGAGTGAAATCTTCAGAAGAGGAATAATTCTTGAGGGTGTAAGTTATGCTGCCCAGCAACTTCTTAAATCCAGTTCGTGGGTTACGAGCATTTCATCTATTTTAGAACAGCTTGGATATTCAACCGGTGTAAGTAGAGTATATATTCACCATTATTATATTGATGAAGAAACTGGTGAAATTGAAGATGAAAACTATTACTGGCTTCATCCAATATTTGAAATGATGCTTGAAAAGCCGGAATTAGAGCAATTCCCATTAATGATAAATAAACCGGACGGATGGGATGCCAAACTTCATGATGGAGAATTGATATACGGGAATAGAAAGGCTTTTTCAGATATTGAGCAGGAGATTCTTGCCAAAAATGAAATATTGTCCATTATGTGTGTTCCTATATTTGTAAGTGGTAAATATTGGGGATTTATTGGTCTGGATAATAATTCACGAGAACGTGAATGGACGGATTTGGAAGTTGAAGCTTTGAAAACTGCGACAAACATTATCGGTGCTGCGGTTGAAAGAAAGGACCTGCTGGACAAACTGGAACGAATAGCTGTTACGGATGAACTTACTGAATTGCTTAACAGAAGAGGGTTTATGCTTCTTGGAGAGCAACAGATCAAACTTGGTGTTCGTGCCCAACAGCCTCTTGCTCTTATATTTATTGACATGGATGGGTTAAAGTGGATTAATGATAATCTTGGTCATGAAGAAGGTGACCTGGCTATTTGTGATATGGCCGATTTACTTCGTTTGACATTCAGGGACTCTGACGTTATTGGGCGTATTGGTGGAGATGAATTTGTTGCCATGCTGAATGTAAATCGTGAACAGACTGAAAAGATACTCCTGGCACGCTTAAAGGGAAATATTAATGATTTCAATGCTAAAAAACTTAGAAAATTTAAAGTTTCTGCAAGTATTGGAGTATCGTATTTTGATATTGAAGCTGGTCTTTCGAACATTGATGAAATGCTGCGTCATGCAGATGATCTCATGTTTGAAGATAAAAAGAAAAAGAAAGCCAAAAGAGGGCAGAAACCCTTCTAATTTCTTTTACATTCCCTGGAGTTTTCAGATTTTGATTATAAAATTTTCGTAATTAAAATGATTTGGAGGAATGAATGAAAATAATAATTTTAAATGGAAGTCCCAAAGGTGAAGACAGCATAACACTTCAATATTGTCTTTATGCAAAAAGAATAATAAAGGATCATGAATTTTCCTCGTATAATATTTCATCACGAATTAAAGTTTTAGAAAATAATTCTGCTAAAATGCAGGAATTACTTGAAGCAATCAGCAATTCTGATGGAATAATCTGGAGTTTTCCGGTTTATCATCTGCTGGTCCCTGCACAATATAAACGCTTTATCGAGTTGGTATTTGAAAATAAGGAATTTATCAAGGCGTTTTCAGGAAAACATGCGGTTTCTATATCCTCATCAGCACATTTTTATGATAATCTGGCTCATAAATATATACATGGAATATCTGAAGATCTGGGAATGCTTTTCCATGGAAGTTTATCAGCTGAGATGGAAGATTTGCTGAATGTAGATTTTAGAAAAAATCTGATAACATTTTTTAATTCTTATATTGAAGAATCTCTGGCTAAAACGCCAATTCCAAAACGTTTCAATCCAGTTGTTAAAAGATATAATGATTATGTTCCATCCAAAAATATTAAAGAATCTGAAAAAGGAAAACATTCGGTACTGGTTGTAACGGATTCATCTGAAAATGATGTCAGTCTGAATAATATGATAAATGTATTCAAGAAGAAATTTCCTGGAAAGACTGAGATAGTTAACCTGAATTCAATCGATATAAGAGGTGGATGCCTTGGATGTTGCAGATGTGGGTATGATGGAACATGTATATATAAAGATAAATTGAGTTCTTTTTTCGATGGCTGCCTTAGAAGTTATGACTTAATTGTATTTGCTTTATCAATAAAAGACAGGTATTTTTCTTCAGCCTGGAAATATTTGTGGGACAGGTCATTTTATCATGGTCATCGACCTGTTCTTGATGGAAAACATTATTTGTACCTTATATCAGGACCTTTAAGAGATTTGCCTGATGTTATAGATGAAATTTATGCACGTGCTGAAATTGCAAACTCTGATATTTCTGGAATTGTAACAGATGAATATGATGATTCGGATACTATTACAAAAATGATTGAAGCCCAATGTATAAAGTTAATCAAAAATGCTGATTCTGAGTATATTCCAACCCCTACTTTTCTTGGAATAGGAGGTGCTAAAGTATTGAGAGATCTTGTCTATGGTCTTAAAGGTATATTCCGCGAAGACGATATTTATTACACCGCTAAGGGCTTATATGATTTTCCACAAAAAAAATGGAAAAACAGAGCTTTCAATATTTTCGTAAAAGTAATCAATCATATACCTGTTTTAAGAAAAAAAATATATGAAAATGCAGTAAAAGAAATGGTAAAACCGCATAAAAATATTGTAGAAAATTGCTAAATTTACTGTCCTTTAACCCGTATATTTCATCGCTTTTCATAGTGTTATTCTAAAACTCTTATTTTAGCTATCATCAATCTATATATTTTACAATATTACAATGGTGCATTTTTTTTATTTTTTAACTTTACCAACCCGCATATTGCATGAGATGAAGGTTGGATTTTTCAAGACAATTTATGCTGAGGTGTAGTACCCTACTCCGCAAGCATAAATTGACGTAGAAAAATTCAAGATTCGCTCATGCAATATGCGGGTTAAGGAGTTTTTCCGCAGCTTTTATATGCTCTTTTGATTTTGAATTCCCCATCATTCTTGCAAGTTCTTTCAGGCGGTCTTTTCCTTCGACCTTAACTAATGATGAACTGATCTCTGAGTTTTCAGGGAACCTTTCAACAACCAGATGATTATCACCAGCCCCAGCTGTTTGAGGGAAATGAGTAACAACAAGTATTTGATTATTAATGGAACTTTTTTTCAGTTCTGCTGCTGCAATTACAGCAGTTTCTCCGCCAATATTGCTGTCAATTTCGTCAAACAGTATGAATTTTCCTGAATCCTTATTGATGAGTTTAAGGGTTAGAAGAAGTCTTGATAGTTCCCCACCGGATAGAGTTTTGATGGGATATAGTTCTGTTCCGCCAACGGCGTTTACAAGGAATTTTACACTTGTTAATCCAAACTCATCCAGTCGAGTATTCTTTGAGATTCTGGATTTGAAAGTAACTCCATCCATACCAAATTTGTTTAAATAGGTCATGATTTGTTTTTCAAGAGCATGAACTTTTGAAAGACGTAATCCGTGTATTGTTTCTGCCAGTTCATTAGCTTCTTTCAGGAGAGATTGATATTTCTTTTCAAGTTCGGAAATAAGTTTTGGTATTTCTTCAAGATCGGAAATCTCGGTTTTCATAACTTCAAGTTTTGCAAGAAGTGCACAGGAATCTGATACATTATGTTTCATCAGAAGTGTATTTATCGCATCGTATCTTTCAAGAGCGGTTTTTTCGTCACTGCATTCATCCAGACTGGAATAAATACTGCCAACTGATTGCTGCAGGTCCTGAATTTCAATTGTCAAAGATGAAATTCTTTCCTGTTCGGAATCAAATGTGATGATTTCCTTCAATTGATCAGCATAGTTTTCAGCTGAGTAAATAGAATTGGAAGCAGATTCAAGATTTTTTTCTATTTCATTTGATAGCATAATGATTTTCTGTTTATTTTCAATCAGTTTGATTTGTTCGTGAAGCTGAATTTCTTCATTTTTAATGATCTTTAAAAAAATGATTTCGTTAATCTGAAATTCGAGGTAATCACGCCGGGCCTGATCATCAGATTCTTTTAAAGTTGTCAGTTTTTTTTCAAGTTCTACAAGCGAGAAGTATTTTTTTTGATAATCTTTTAATTGATTTCCTTTTATCGCAGAATTATCAAGAATCTGAATCTGATAGCTTTTCCTGAACAGAAGCTGATTTTCAAATTGAGAACTTATCTCGATATATGAACACATCAATTTTTCTAATACTGATTTATTTACAGGTACATGATTGATGTAGCATATGTTTTTTGCACCGATTATCCTGCGTATGATAATCCTGTCATATTCATCTGTATCTATTGAAAGATAATCCAGATATTCTTTCAGCTCTACATCTATAGTTTCAACTTGGATAACGGCTGATACTTCGCATTTTTTCGACCATTTACCAATAAGACTTTTTACGCCACGATGTCCGCGAATCAATTTGATAGCAGAAACAAAAAGTGATTTACCACTTCCTGTTTCTCCGGTAACAACATTCAATCCTTTACACAGATCAATCTGTGCATCTGGAATTATAAGAAAGTTTTTTAAGACAATTGAGTTGATGATCATGTTATATTACTCACTTCTGTATATGAAGTCCCAAGATTCTGGGCAATTTTTTTTCCATATTTATTGATTTCCTCATATGTATTAGCCTCTATAGTACCACCAAATGAAATATAAAAATCCTTTTTGAAATTTAGTGAATAATGAAAACTTATTTTTCCGTTTTCAAGAGGTGTACAGAACATTGCCTCGAGTTTTTCTAAATCAGAAAGATACTGTACCCTTTTTATCGAACTTGATTTTAACCATCGGCGGCAATACACCAGGATACCTTGATCTCTGATGAAAATATAATAGGAAACATGTATGATTTCAAGTGCAAGAAAGATAAAGAATGTAAAGAAAAAAACAGGAGTATATTTCATTTGTCCCGGGGTGATTCCAACAACATCTAAAATAAGACAAAGAAAACCTCCAAGAGTAGATAATCCGGCTAATTTACCAAAAATACTACCTTGTGATGGAGTTTCAATTAACAAAGGAATCTTATTGCTGATTTCAGAAAGTTCAACAAGTTCCAGGAGAGTGGATTCTGAATGAATATATCTTTTAGGAGCGTTCTGGCCTTGAATCCCAGGTAAGTAATTGATCCCGATTGATTCTGCCAGACGTTCTCCGATTTGATTAATGAATTCAGATGGAATTCCAATACTTGCTCCAAGATTTATGTTTGGGACTGATGGAAATTGTAAAAGAAATTGACAGTCATATATTGTGTTTTCATGGCTTTCTGGCTTGTTTGAACTGACTGAAAGTCTGTCGAATTCTGATAAAGTAACCCAACTCCAGTTGAATCTAATTGAGAAGAGCGAAACATGATATTGTAAAACGCCCTTACTTGTATCATAAACATAATAATTATTGCTTGCCATTCGAAGTATGATTCCAAGTATTGCAATTCCGAACCAGTAAGGATAAAACCAGCTGAACCAGACTATATGGTCATTAGCAAAGAGTATAAACATGAATACTCCAAAGATAATACCTGAACAACCCATACATGAAAAAGTAGCTTCAAGAGTTTCAGCTATATCGATTTTTACTCTTTCATTATCGATTCTATTGATTTTTATGCTGTCTGTAACCAGGTTGTAGTAATGGTCAAAACCTTTATTGGTGTCATTCATAGTGCGCCTAGTATAACATAAAGAATGGTTCGCACAAAGGCACAATGGCACAAAGAAAAAATAATAAAAAAGAAGAAGAACTCGCGCAGAGATCGCTGGGATTGCAGAGTAAAAGAAATAGTTTAACCACGAAGGGCAAAAAAACTAAAGAAGATAGAAGGGATTAGTTAATATTGTATAGAGGCTGATCCGCTATGAAGTTATCTATTCGGTTGCTATGATTCCCAGGGCCTTATACAGCTTTGCAAGAGACAGATTATAAAGCATAAGATGCCTGTTTTTCATCTCTTCAGCTCCAAATACCCTGATGTAGTAGTTTGATAATTTTTCAAGACTGATTTTTTTAGAATTAAATTTTGCAATCCACTTTGAAAGGAGTTTTCTTTTTGAATTGGTTTTAGACATTAGATTTGCACAACTGTCATAATATCTGCTCGTAGAAAGCAGTGCGCTTTCAACTTCAAAAACGATGTCACGAACTTTCTGTTTATGTTTCATCTGGTTTTGTTTTAAGCTGGATTTTATTGATCCTATCTCGGCTGATCTTTGAAAACCGTCAAAAAGAGGAATATCCACTACAATTCCTATTAATCCCTGTGAATCCTGATCCACGACTGAATTAACAGTGCTGTCTCTGTAATCGATCCAGTCCCATTCGCCAATAATCCTGACATCTGGCATGTATTCCTTCATTTTTATCGAGAGCTTGTTTTTAAGTATTTCTCTGTCTTTAGAGATCATAAGTTTATCTTCCCGATTGGATATGGCTAAAGATATAGCATCAATTCTTTCAAATTTCTTTTTAATAAACGGGAAAAATTTTTCACTGATTTCAAGAACTACAGAAGGTGTCACATTCTGTATTCCTAATGATCTTTTAAGTGATTCTGTAGATAATGCCAGTTCTTTTTCATAGAAGAAAAGCTTATCTTTAAAAAAACTGTAATCATCTTCAAGTATAAGTTTATCTTCCTCTGTTTCAGTATATGAGAACAGGGCTTTGAAACTTCCAATGTATTCACTGCATAATGTAAACATGACTTTGTTATAGATTACGTTGAAATATTTTCTGGTGATTTCAAAGATTAATTCTTTTCTGCAGACTTTAGTCAGCAATTTTTGAATATTTATTTTTATTTCACCAATTCGATTTTTTCTCGTGTTTTTGCCCCAGGTATATACATAGGCATCCAGAAATATTCTCACCAGATTAGTATATTCTGATTGAGTTGTAAAACCAAGAATATTGGAGTTAAGTGTAGATAGTAATTCATTGGAATAATCCAGAATATTGTAACTGTATTCTGCTCTTATTTTTGGCCAGAACAATGCTTGTATTTTATTCAGATCATGATTCAGTTTTTTTTCTTCCTCGACATTGAGACCTATTTTAAGATTATTTTCAAGTCCAATTTCAATTGCTCTTTTAATGTCCAGCATGACAACATCTGAAACATTTCTTTCTTTTTTTGATTTTGTGGTTTCAAATAGAACAGCACTAGGCACACCCATCAGTGGTGGGAGAAACACTGAAAGTAGTAGATTTATGATGAAAACAAGTAGTATTATTTTTCTCAAAGCAGTCTCCAGAGGTATTTAATCTATTAACTTTATCGGAAAAAAGTGAATATAAATAAATAAAAATAACAAGAATTTTAATAACTTGTGTTAAAATTTGTTTGTTACTACTTTCTCTGGAGGAATAATGAACCCTGAAGATATGAGTCGTGAACAACTTATCGATGAACTCAAAGAGTTAAAAAAAGTAAGTAAGGAAAATGAAGCATACTTTAAGTTAAAAGAAAAATATGCTGATCTACTTCAGAAATATATTACGATATTTTCGTATCTTCCGGTTGGAATTTTTAGAATTGATGCAAAGGGATATATCCTGGAAGGGAATGATGCTTTCTGTGAAATACTTGGATATGAGAATCTAATTGAACTGAATGATATCAATCTTAAAGATCACTATAATAATCCCAGAAAATTTGAAGAATTGCAGAGACGTTTATTAAGAGAACAGAATATTAATGAAGAATTTCAGCTAATCAGGACAGATAAGAAAAAATTGTGGATACATACATATTCCCATGCCATTTATTGCGATGAAAGCGAGGATATCAAATTTATCTATGGAGTTTTTATTGATATTACAGAAAGGAAGAACTTTGAAAGAGAATTGCGAAGAAGTGGTCTTGTTCTTGAAGGAGTCAGCTTTGCTGCAGAACAACTTTTAAAAGATTCTCAACTGGAACAGAATATTACAGAAATGCTTGATAGTATCAGTTTTGCGATAGGAGCAAGTCGTGCCTATGTAAGTTGTATGTCAGCTGAAAAGAATGATTTTTTCAAGTCTGATGGCATTTTTTTATGGACAAATATTATCCATGTAGATAAATTGCAGGATGCATCTATGGATAATCTTCCAATATATATTGATTCTGAAAAGAACTGGCATGAACGTTTAAAACTTGGGGAAACTATTTTTGGTACCTGTGATGAATTTTCAGAAAAAGAATCTTCCATGTTAAAAAAGAATGGTATTTTTTCAATATTGATAGTTCCGGTATTTCTCGAAGGAAGTTTATGGGGAATAATGGGATTTGAGGATTGTTTTGATAAGCGTCATTGGGAAGCGGCTGAATTGTTTGCAATTAGGACTGCTGCGAATATTCTTGGTGCTGCAATTGAAAGAACAAAGATGATGAATCGTCTTCAGATGATGTCGGTGACTGATGAAATGACCGGTCTTTCAAACCGACGCGGTTTTATGATTCTTGCAAATCAGCAGATGAAGATGTCTTCAAGGCGGAAAAGCAAATTGATTTTTATTTTCATTGATATGGATGGTCTTAAATGGATTAATGATAATCTTGGGCACAAGGATGGTGACCAGGCCATTTGTGATATGGCAGAAGTTTTGCAGATTACGTTTAGAGATTCAGATATTGTAGCTAGAATTGGTGGTGATGAGTTTGTTGGAATAGCCATTGACAGCGTTGAACACGGAGGAACTACAATTAAAGAAAGGTTGAATACTGTAACTAAAGAATTTAACTCAAAAGAAAAAAGACCTTTCCATCTTTCTGCAAGTGTAGGTGTTACTTCTTATGATCACGAGGAATCCTGTAATCTTGATGAATTACTTACCAGAGCTGATAACCTCATGTATGAGGAAAAGAAAAAAAGAAAACAAAAACGCGGAGAAAAAATTACTCCAGATTAATGGTCACTTTCTTCGAAAAGATAACCGTCATCTTCAAAAATATTTAATTCGTCCAGATGATCAAGGAAAATATGTTCAATTGTATTTATTACTCTTGATATATTCTGACGATTTCTAAAAAAATCTGAATATAAATTTTCAAGTTCTTCAACACAACCTTTAAAATTATTTCTCTCACTTGGTTTAAGAAGTAATAATATTTTCATGACTTCTTGCTGCAATGGTAAAAAAAGACTGTGA
Organism: Candidatus Muiribacteriota bacterium; assembly: GCA_030633305.1. Lineage (GTDB taxonomy): Bacteria > Muiribacteriota > DAOVTB01 > DAOVTB01 > DAOVTB01 > DAOVTB01. Next base: position 7,511 of record DAOVTB010000019.1, on the reverse strand, counting down.
ATTATATTTCCATCTATTTGTGTTTTTTCAACCCTATTTTGAGAATCTATTTGTATCATGTAATTTAGCGTGTTTTGTCGGCATTTTCCCAATAAATCAATAAAATTGTTGATATGTTCGAATCTTAGGGTCCAGATCATTTTTTTTGTATTCTGATCTGAATTTAATCTTGAAGACCAGTAGCCTCCAGCACCGGCACAAACTCCGCCGATAATTGTTGCTATCATTATCTCCAGTGTCATAGTTTTTCTACTCCGATTAGTTTATTTTCTGAATTATAACGTATTACAAAATTACCTTTAATTCCATTTTTTGTGATGTGTTTTTGAATTGCTCCGGCTGGAAATTTTACTCGGATACCAGTTTCACTTATGATCATAATTGATTTTGCAGTACCTTGGTAATATTTAAGGTATTGCTCTGGAGTAATATTAAGTGAAAAATAAATTTCTCTCATATTTCTATTTGCCATGTGCATATTAATCATCCTTTTTATATTTATCGACTAAGGATCAAATGTAGTTTAAAAATAGATATGCGTTGCGGTGTTCAGGTCTCGTATTAGGGACGAGTCCAACGAGAGACACTGGCACCGTACAGCCAGTATGCGGATCAATAAATACTAAGTGAAACAGTTGACACTTTATGATGAAGTAAATTAAACCTTCTTATCAAACAATAATCCCTCAAGTTCCATGATATTTCTAATGAACGAATAAAAATCCCCATGTGTAATGATTTTCTTTTTGGAGAGGATTACTTTTCCAGTTTTTCCGTGTATTATAATCTCCAGCATTACATCTGTACCGTTGAGATAGATGTTGAAATGATATGGGCTTTTAGCTTTTTTTAACTTTTCACTGAGCAGTTCAGCAGTTTTTTTTAGACTTGAAAACCTGTCTTTCACGTCTTCCTGATGCTGAAATTTATTTTTTTGATGAGATTGATTATTTTCTGAATCTTCTTTTTTATCAACTTCATTTACTTTTGAAAGCATATTGATTTTGAAAAGAGGAAAACGCTTTCGAACTATAATTTTATCTGTGTAAATGTGTTGAATGTTTTTAATAACCATTATAATGATTATAACACAGTAGTTTTTGTATACAAATTGATAGTTCAGATAGATTTGAAAAGTACGTTTAAATAAATAATTCTTTAAGAATTTTAAAGCTTCAGAAGTAACATTCAGGAATTAGAAGCTGTTTTTATCGGATTAGACATTTACATTATTTGACTATGGTGAACACCATACGTCATTTTGCAAACCTAAATTCAAATGTTCTCCTCCAATAATCCACATACTATCATCTTTTTCAATCAAAGTTTGAAAACAACGTTTCCCGAATCCTGCTGTTGAAGTTGATTCTGTCCAGTTGAGACCATCATATGAATACCATACATCGCTTAGATAATCACTTTCACCTTCGCCTCCAATAACCCACATACGGTTATCAAAAACTATTGAAGAATGTGCATATCTTGCACCAAAGATGGTACTTCCAATGGCTTCTGACCATGTTGCGCCATCATATGAATACCATACGTCATTCAGATAGTTGGTATCAAATCCTCCTATAATCCACATACGATTATCATAGACTACCGATGTAGGAGCAAATCTCTTACTAAATCCAGCATTTCCAGTTGCTTCCGTCCAGGTAATTCCATCGAATGAATACCATACATCATTTTCAAAACTGGAAATACCTATATTACCTCCTATAATCCACATACGATTATCGAAAATAACTATATTTACTTTCCAGCGTTTGCTGAACTCGGCAGCCGGATTAGCTTCTGTCCAGGTAATTCCATTAACGGATGACCACACATCATTCATTCTATTACCACTGTTGCAGCCTGCAATGACCCACATACGGTTGTTAAATACAATAGAGGAATGGCCTGATCGTGGGGGGAAATCTGCATCAGGAGTTGCTTCTGTCCAACTAATGCCATCTGAAGAATACCAGACATCATTTTTACATGATCCTGCATATTCACCAGCGATAACCCACATTCGATCATCATAGGATATTGATGAGTGGTAAAGTCGTTTGGAAAATTCTGCTGAAGAGATTTTTTGTTCCCAAATTGCTCCTATTGCGTTTACTGAAAATATGTTATCTGAATCATCTTGATTTGTTAAATCGCCACTTTGTACCTTAACTCTTACCTTATATTCCTTTCCTGGGTTTAATAAAGATAAATCCCAATAATAACTTCCAGTGTTTTCAGTTACAGTCGCAATATCAACCCAGTTATTGCCATCATCATCACTATATTGAAAATCTATATTCTCAATTGAATCTCCTGGATCGGAATCACTAGCAGTCCATGTTATTTCTTGAATTCCCTTCCACCTTTCTCCACCATTTGGTGATGTCAATGTAACAATTGGTGCTTCTTCAAAATTATCTACAGATAAAACTGCTTCTGATGTATCAGAACTATTTAATACGGCATCAATTGTATTAATGCGAACAAGATATTCTTTACCATCAATGACTTGAGTTGTATCCCAAGCATAAAAACCATTATTAGGTACATTAGATATGATATCTATCCAAGTTGTTCCATTATCAGAACTGTACTGGAGATTAATTTTTAATGAAGGACTTGAATTGTAAGATGTTAACCAGGTAATATTTTCTGTTCCAACCAAGATTTCTCCTCCGTTTGGAGAAATAAGTTTAACATTGAAACCGAATAATTGAAATATCTGATTACCACCAGCATATTCACCATTTTCATAGATACTTTGGACAATATAACAAACTAATTCTGAATTGTTGGTTGCAATCCAACTTGGATCTACGGTTGTGCTAAGGGTATTTCCTAAAGGGATTTTTCCACCAGGTATATTTATAAACTTATTGATATCAAAAGAATTTTCTACTACTTCATGTTGTTCGCCTTTAGAACGAAAAATCTTATAACCAACTTGAACTTCAGATGTAAAATTATTCTGGACACGGAGTGTAAGAGTCATCGGATCACCAAGATTGTATTGCTTCTTATCCAGTGTCCACTTGTATGCATCATTGTGGCTTGAAGCAAAATTCATAATGATCTGTTCGCCTACATCAATTTCATTATTTTTTGAAACAGAAACATCAAATATACGGTCATCTGCTATGTTATCTCCATTTCCATCAATCAATAAGTCATATTTTCGGACACTAACACCTGTGATTATAAATTTTCCATCATCAAAAGTCGTTGCATGAGGAAATCCTTTACTCGGGATAAAATATTTTATTGGTGTTAAAAGAGGAATTGCATACACAACAGCATTTTTCAATCCTGATTTATAAATTCTTTTTGATTTAGTATTCAAGTCATTCTGGCTTATTTTTCCAATAATTGTTCCGGCATCGGTTACATTGATAATACTATTATCTTTATTATTCAAACACCCAATATTAAAAAAACATAAAATTATAGAAAAAATAAATAATAAATTAAATAAACGCATTCTAAAACATAACTCTTTTTAAGGATATATATGAATATACTGTTTTATAGCAAATAATACAATTGAATGGTTAAATACTAACCAAATTCGTAATTCTTGTATTGTTTTGATATAATGGCTCTAGTGACAAATTGCAAGTTGACAATAAAGGAATTGGAATATGAGTAAAGAGCAAATTATACCATGGTATAGAAAATTATCAGTCAAGATACTGATCGTACTATTGGTCATGTTTGTTGGAGTCATGGTGTCACATCATTTACTTATATTAGGAACATTCAAGTCACAGATGAAAAATCTCAAGTCGGTGATTGAGAAGAAAATTAGTAATTCTGGAAATGAAATAGTAAAAAATCTGGAAGATATAGGAGAAATGTTTCTAGCCTTAAATACACAGAAAGTGTTTTATGAATTACTGTCTTATTTAAACAGTAACGATACTTCAAAAAAGATTAAAACTTCAGAGGAACTTATTAAATTTCTTACTACTGATGACGGTGTACGAAACATTCTAAGTGCAAAATTTCTGGATCATGGCTATTGTACATCTTCAGTTTATGAGAAGGGAAAGCTGTTTCTGGCATATCATCCGAAAACATCATTGCAGGAAAAAAACCTGTTTGATGTGATTAAAAATCTTTCAGAAGAAGCAAAGAAAAAGCAGAATATCGAAAGATTTGCAGCGCATTGGTCCATGAGGCAGTCAGGCTGTATAGAATATGAACAGACCGGGACCTTTATGCCGGAAAATATTCCTGAAGGGTGGAAAAAGAAGATTGCATATCAGCATTGGGGAAATTTCAATGGAGTTGAATTTGTTGTAGAAATGAGCACTTATGTCAGGGAATTTTCTGCTCAAATAGAAAAAGTTCTTGAGAAACAACGAGAATTGAAAAATAAATTTGATAGTGAAATTAGAAAAACCCGCAAATCATTTGTCGAGTTTTTTGTATGGATATCAGTAATATTTCTAATGGGAATTCTGATTTTTTATCTGTATTTTAGAAAATTGATTATCATACCGATCAAAAAAATTGTTGTTGCGTTAAAACGGTTTGCAAGAGAAGAATTCAATGATCCAATGGATCTTAATAAAAAGGATGAATTCCAGATTATTGAAGATAATTCTAATCAGATGGTTAAGCGGTTATCGCAGACTCTGTTAACACTGGAAAAATTGAATCAGGAACTTGAAAGCAAAGTTGAAGAAAGGACTTCAGAATTGAAATTCTCTAATGATGAACTGGAAAAATCTCGTCAAAAAAGCGAGAAACTTTTGATGAATGTTTTGCCGGAATCTATAGCTACACGACTTATGGAAAATCCTGAAACAGTAATCGCGGATGATTATGCACAGGTAACAGTTTTGTTTACCGATTTTAAGGGGTTTACCCCGATGAGTGAAACCGTTCCTCCCGAGAAACTTGTCCGTGAATTAAGTGATATATTTGCTGAATTTGATAAGTTTGCTGGTGACGGCAAAATGGAAAAGATCAAGACAATTGGAGATGCCTATATGGCTGCTGGTGGTCTTCCAATCAAAAATTCTACACATCCGATTGATGCTGTAAAGCTTGGATTGAAAATGATAGCTTATATTGGGAAACGTGCATCTGAATCAGGGAAAATGCCCTTGCAAATAAGGATTGGTATTCATTCTGGGCCGGTTATAGCTGGAGTTATAGGGAAAAGCAAATTCAGTTATGATTTATGGGGAGATACGGTAAATATTGCGAGCAGAATGGAATCTTCCGGAACTCCGGGGAAAGTAACTATGTCTGAAGGGACATATAAATTGATAAAAGAGCATTTCAATTGCAAAGACAGGGGAAATGTTGAAGTGAAAGGAAAAGGAAAGATGAAGATTTATGAGGTTGTCGAATAAATGCATACACATAAGAAATATACTTTTGACAGAGTCGTAAGGATAGGGATCACAGCTGGTGTACTTTATTGCCTTTTATGGTTTTTGGAACGTCTCAGTGATGTACTTTTTCCGTTTGCTGTTGCAATGCTTTTGGCCTATTGTATAAATCCTCTTGTGAGGCTGGTGCAGAAAAAAATAAAACACCGTGTAGTATCAGTTTTTATCTCACTTATTCTAGTATTTTGTGTTCTTGTACTATTTTGTTGGATAATTGTTCCTGAGATTATAAATGAAATTACAAGTATGGGTCCAGTTATCAAGGAAGTAGTCAATAGTTCGGAATTAGCGGATAAAGCTTCAAAACAGCTTCCCCCAGATATATGGAAAGCCTGCAAGGAGTTTCTGGAAAGAAAAGAAGTTCAGAATTTTTTCAGAACAGATAAATTCTGGGAAATTGCTGAGTCATCTGCACGCAAAGTGTTGCCAGGAGTCTGGGGTATTATTACTGGAACAACAAGTTTTGTAATGAGCCTGTTTGGAGTTGTGATAATTGGATTGTATCTTGTTTTTCTGCTGATTGATTATGAAGATGTAACGCAAAATTGGAAAAAACTGATCCCGCCATCCTACAAAGACATGGTCCTTGGTTTCTTAAAAAAATTCAATATGAATATGAATAGCTATTTCCGAGCACAGGCAATCATTGCATTAATTGTTGGAATTCTTCACGCTGTTGGATTTATGTTAATTGGACTTCCAATGGCGATTTTACTCGGACTTTTTATTGGATTGTTAAACATGGTCCCATATTTACAGATCTTCGGTTATATTCCAGCTTTTATTCTCGCTATAGTTGGCGCACTGAAAACCGGTAGCGGGATCTGGGCTATGCTTGGGATGACTTTGTTGGTATTCGCTTGTATTCAAGCATTGCAGGATACGATTCTTGTTCCAAGAATAATGGGAGATGTAACGGGGCTAAATCCGGTGACTATACTTCTCTCGCTCTCTATCTGGGGAAAACTTCTTGGCGTTTTTGGTATGTTAATCGCATTACCAATGACCTGTCTTTTACTTGCATATTACAATCAGTTTATAGAATCTCAATTGAAAAATGCCAACAGCGTTGATGATAAGGATAAAATTCTAGTAGTCGAAAAATAGTTAGTTTTTAGGAGGCTTGCACCATCCACATGCTGAGTAATCTTCGTGAATTGCTTCCTCAACAGTTTTTTCAAGATATTTTCCTCTAAGATATCTGCAACCTTTCCTATGATATTTGCTACCATTACGAGTAACAAATACGGATATGTTTTCGTCGTCGGAAACTGATGCTTTGGTCATTTTTTTCTTATTTGATCTTTTTTTACTATGCCTATAGTTCCATGGCTTTTGAGGGTTTTCTTGCTGCCAAAGTCCCCTTCGGGCATTCCGGGCATTAATTTCAGCTTTAGCCATTCTAACGCTTCTGGAGTATCGTTTATAATGCCAGCCGTATCCAGCATTGATCAACTGATAGCTTAGGTTTTTTCCATCTATGAAAATACTTGCAATAGTACGACCATAATTATCATATTTTCGTGGTCTTACATTTACCGTTTTGCCTTTGACAAGGACTGTGGAAAAGTTTTTAGCTTCTTTGCCAAATTCCTGACTTTTTTCAGGACAATCAACTCCAAATAATCTGATTTTTACTGGAATACCATTTTTGAGTACTGTGACAGTATCACCATCAGCAACATGAACGCATTTTCCTGAAAACGGTGGTCCGGCTAAAGTAAGTTCTCCATCAACTCCTTTTGCAGACTCTTTGTATGCTGAGAGATTATTAGGAAAAAAAACTGCAGATAATATAAATATTAGAATGATAATTTGTATTTTTTTCAAGATAGACTCCTTAATTTTTCTGTAAATATAATACAGTGCATTGTTTTCAAATACAACAAAAATTTGATATTCTGAATAATTTACTTGGAATATAAATATAGGTTATACTATTATCAAATATTTTGTGGAGAAAAGTCTATGAAGATTACGGCAAAACAGATTACTGATATTTCACAGGACCTTCAAATTGGTCATAAAACTTTTATAAATAAAGAAACCTATGAAGTCAAATCACTTCTTGATCCGGGGGATCGATATGTTGATCCGGAAGTATGG
>DAOVTB010000201.1 GCA_030633305.1 Candidatus Muiribacteriota bacterium | reverse complement strand
GTACCAGTAGCTCCAGCGGTTCCTGTACCAGTAGCTCCAGTGGTTCCAGTTCCAGTAGCTCCAGTGGTTCCAGTTCCAGTAGCTCCAGTGGTTCCAGTTCCAGTAGCTCCAGTGGTTCCAGCTCCAGTGATAACAACTGTTGTGGTATTACCACCCCAACCCCAGCCCCATCTCCATCTTCTTCCATTCCACATTCTTCTCCATCTTCGTTTCCATCTAGCTCCAAAACGCCATGGCCAATTATTTCCTGAAGTAGTGGTAACGACAGTTGCTCCAGCTGTTCCTGCTCCTGTTACAACCGTTGTATTACTGCCGCCGCCCCAAAAAGGGAAACCATTATTTCCAGTATTTGTAGTAACAACAGTAGTCCCTGCACTACCAGTTGTTCCTCCAGCAGTTACAACCGTTGTATTACTGCCGCCACCCCATCCCCAACCCCATCCCCAAGGCCCACCCCAACCCCAAGGTGCTGAATAAGCAGCTGTACTAAATAATGTAAAAACCAATAACATAAAGACCATTAAACTTTTCTTTTTCATTTTTTTCTCCTTGTCTTTTTACTCAAAACATACTTACAATCTGATTTTAAAAAAGTTGGGAAAAAGATTTTTTATTTTCCGAAATCAAATATAGTTTTAATTGAATGTATTATTTTAAAACTGTTTTTATATTTTATCACAATATCATGGTACATGTATAAATATTCTTGTATGAAGATTCTATTGATGATAAAATAAACTGGAAGCTCAGGGTGAAGTTTTACTTATAAATTAAGGAAAGAATATGAATTTTCAATTATTGAAAAATAAAATACTGGACGACAGTATTTCGACTGATGATAGAATTGAGTTGATAAAGGAACTGGTAAATTCCAATGAGCTTGAAATTCGGGAGTTTATAGAGTCCCTTTTGAAAAGTAAGAATATAAGAATCAGATATTTTGTGAGAAAAATCATTCGGGAAGATGTTGGGCTTGAAGAAAATATTGAAAAGGTTTCCTGGAAAGATAATACAGAAGAAAAAGTTAAAAAAATAATTGAAAAACCTGATGTAAAGAAAAATGAACCAGAAGTAGTCAAAGAAGTTACTGATACTTCTAGTGAAATTGTTCAAGGAATGCAGTCGACTTTTAATTTTAAGAAAGCTTTTCTTATTGCGATCATCACTCTTATTAGTATTGTGATTATTTCGGGTTTATATATTATCCATGTTTTGAATAAATCGACTGGATCAACTTCCACTTCTCAGGAACAGGGTGAAAAATATGATACTTTTGTTGTGAATCCAGGGAGTAATCAAGGAAAAAACAGTGTAGATATGATGCGCGAGTCTATAAAGGCTTATTATGAAAATGGTAAGTATTTTGATGCATATCTCAGCCAGGTGACTCTTTTTAATTTCCTGAAAGGAAAAGTCAATAAAGGAGATTACAAAAGACTTATAATGTGCCTGGAAAAACTGTCATGGGAATTTTTATCTGAAAATAAAAAAAATGGTGAAAATTATCTGAACAATGAATTGAGAAATACATTTGAATTTATTTATCAGATTTATTCTGCAATACATGAAACGAAAGTGTCAGAAAAGAAATTGGCAAAAAAATTAAGTGGAAAACCTGAAATCCTTTTTTTCCTTTCTAACAAAACAATGAAGAAATTGAATACAAAATCAGATGAATTTAAAGATGTTTCAAAAAAACACACGTTGAAAGCCATTTATCAGATTTATTCAAAAAAGTTTAAACAAGCCAGTCTTAGCATTAAAAAAATTCCTGATAATGAATTGAGCGGATTGTTAAATAAAATTTTAAAATCTTATGCACAACCAAACCTGTCTTCAGATAAAAAAAAGAAGTTCAGTATTCCGAAAGAGTTTCTAAATTCAATGCAGGCATTAAAAAATATGAATATTGAAGAAGCATGTATTTTTTATATTAAGGCTCTGACAATTGATTTTCGTATTGTTAAACTTGAGGAAAAAGGTCTTTTAAATCAAGTCGCCTCAGATTTTTCCAAGCTGCATTTTTTTGATATTAGTGATAATAGTAAAATACTGTTAATATCTGGTTTTTCGAATATGGTGCTTGGCAATATCGATAAGGCATCAAAAAAATTAAAAAAAGTGGAATTTGCGGAATATAAGGAGCTTGCAGTCAAACTGCTTAAATTGTTTGGTAAAAAGAAACTTATGAAAATTCTGTTGAAAATTGCAACAAAAAAGATTGTTATTAATACTACTGAAACAAAGGTAACTAGTGATGTTTCTTCCGATGACGATGATTTAAAAAAGAAGCTTGAAAGTAAAAAAAATGATTTAATCAATTCAGGGAAGTTTGACGAGGCGGTTGATGTATTGAAAAGTCTGGCCAAAATAACTCCTTCTGAATCAAAACCATATATTGAACTTGCTGAGGTTTATATAAAAAATGGACAGACGGCTGATGCAATTGATGCATTTGAAGAAGGGCTCAAACGAGAACCTGATTTATCGGTTGTTAGAGTTAAGCTGGCCGAGATGTGTTTCAAATCTGGCGAAATAAAGAAAGCTAAAGTCCATTATGGATTGACATTATTTTATGAGACTGATCCTGAAATTATAGATTCTTGCCAGCGGAAGATTCTTGAATTAGAAAAAATTAAAAAGAAATAATAATGATATATATTTGAGGGGGATAATGTGAATTGGTATTCATTAGATGAAAACAAACTGTCAACAGAATTAAAATGTGATATCTCAACTGGACTCAGTGATGAATCAGTCAAGAAGAGAAGACTCAGACATGGAAATAATGAATTGATTGATAAAGGTGGAAAAAATCCCTGGTTGATATTACTTGATCAGTTTAAGGCTGTAATGGTTATTATTCTGATTGTTGCCGCTATTCTTTCAGCTGTTTTGGGGGATTTTAAGGATATGTTTGCAATCCTGCTAATAGTCATTCTCAATGCATTACTTGGTTTCAGTCAGGAATGTAAAGCAGAAAAAGCGATGCAGGCACTTAAAAAACTTTCAGTTCCTAAAATAAAAGTAAAACGGCATGGAATTATATCTGAGATTTCTGCTGTAGACCTTGTACCTGGTGATATTATTTATCTTGATGCTGGAAATATGATTCCCGCGGATTGCAGAATTCTAGAAGGTTACAACCTCAGAATCCAGGAAGCTACTCTTACTGGAGAATCTGAAGCAGTTGAAAAAAACAGTGATGTTATTGAAAAAGAATCATTGCAGATTGCAGATTGCACAAACATGGCATTTATGGGAACTGTGATATCTTTTGGTAGAGGTGTTGCAATTGTAACAGAAACAGGTATGAAGACCGAACTTGGACAAATTGCAAAGATGATACAGAGTGTGGGGGATGAACAAACGCCTCTACAAAAAAGACTGGATCAGCTGGGTAAAAATCTTGCAGGTCTTGCGTTTATACTTGTTGGTGTTGTTTTTCTAATTGGAATTCTCAAAGGTCATAACTTACATGAGATGTTCTTAACCGCTGTTAGTCTTGCGGTTGCTGCAGTCCCAGAAGGATTGCCAGCTGTTGTTACAATAGCTTTGGCACTTGGGGCTCAAAGAATGCTCAAAAGGAAAGCTTTGATCAGGAAGTTGCCTGCAGTTGAAACTCTTGGCTCTGTAACTGTGATCTGTTCTGATAAAACAGGAACACTTACTATGAATCAGATGACAGTAACAAAACTTATACTGGGGCAAAAAGAGATTGATATTGATCCCGAAGATTATCATGGGGAAGGACTCGACCATGACCTTAGACAGTTACTGGTTGCAAGTGCGCTGTGTAATGATGCAATTATTCAGCAGGACGAAGATAATCCTGAGAGGTTTTCAACAATTGGGGATCCAACTGAAGGCGCATTAGTCATTGCTGCGAAGCAGTCCGGATATGAAAAACATGATCTGGATATGACATTTAAAAGAATAAGTGAGATTCCATTTGATTCTGAAAGGAAAAAGATGACTACTGTTCATTCATTGGAATCTGAAAACAGTAAATTTGATTTTTTTGAAGATCTTTTTAAAAATAAACCTGATTGTGAAGCTGTTGCTATAACAAAAGGTGCAGTAGATCAAATGATATCCTGTGCTGATGAAATAATTATTGATGGAAAAATCATTAAATTTGATGAACAGTCCAAAAAGAAAATAGAAGATAAAAATAATGAACTTGCTGGAAAGGGGATCCGTGTTCTTGGAGTTGCATTTAAATATGTAGATTCTATGAAATCCCTTGGTAAAGATCTAAATTCACTTGAAACACATCAAGTGTTTATAGGTATGATTGGGATGATTGATCCTGCAAGACCTACAGCTCATGATTCAGTAGTGACTTGTAGACATGCTGGAATAAGAGCAATAATGATTACTGGGGATCATCCTTTGACTGCTCGTGCGATTGCATGTCAATTGGAAATAGCCAATGAAGGAAGCAGAGTTGTTACAGGAGCAGAATTATCCGAAATGAGTCTCGATGATTTGGAAAAAATTGTTGATGATGTCAGTGTATATGCCAGAGTTTCTCCTGAGCACAAATTAAATATTGTTCAAGCGCTCCAGAATAGGGGTAATATTGTATCTATGACAGGCGATGGAGTAAATGACGCTCCCGCTTTGAAAAAAGCTGATATTGGTGTGGCGATGGGAATAACTGGAACTGATGTTTCCAAAGAAGCCGCAGATATGATCCTTCAGGATGATAACTTCTCGACTATTGTAAAATCAGTAAAAGAAGGAAGGATCATTTTTGATAATATCAGAAAATTTATGAAATACCTTCTTTCAAGTAATGTAGCAGAGATCATGGTAATGCTTGTTGCTCCATTTCTTGGAATGCCATTACCACTTCTTCCAATACAGATATTGTGGATGAATCTTGTTACAGATGGCTTACCTGCTTTGGCTCTGGGTGTCGAAAAACCTGAAAATGATACAATGGATCGACCACCTTGTAATCCGTCTGAAAGTATATTGACTGCTTCTATGGGAATCTATATTGTCGGGATAGCCGGAGTGATGACTTTAATCTCGCTTGCTGTTGGATACAGCTATTTTAAATCTGGTGCTGCGGGTAGTAAGTATTGGCAATCAATGCTTTTTACTACACTGACTTTTTCACAGATCTTTTTAGCGCTGGCTGTAAGATCAAATAAAGAGACATTAATTAAGATTGGTATTTTTTCAAATATACCCATGATAGTATCTGTTATTATCACAATGGTTCTTCATGGTTTTATACTTTATACTCCTATACTTCAGGAGTTTTTTGGTACAGTTGCACTTGCTGGAAAGGATCTTGGAATATGTCTTTTATTAAGCACAATAGCTTTCTGGATAATCGAATTCAGTAAACTTATCAAAGGGATGTTGACTAATAACGGTGAAGGATCCTGAATCGAAATAAACTATGAAATTCAAATATGTATTTTTTTTTCTAGCTTTGATTTTATTTCAAATTCAATATGTTATAGCTCAGTCTGATTATAGTATAGAAGTTATCAATCAATGGAGTTATTCTGATATTGATAAAACTATGCCTTTTCTGGAATTTCAAATCCAAGGAAACGATGTGTGGGATGCTGCTAACATAGGTTTTGATATAAAAAGAATTGATCCTGATGGAAATTCCAGTTTTAAAAAAATCACAGAAAGAACCTGGGTTCCTCTTAATTATGAAAATTTTCAGGACTTAGGCAGCAATCAATTTCTTCTAAAGAAAACTGATTTGAAATACGGTGAGGATGATTTAATAGAAATCACTATTATATATCCCGAAGATAAGTTTTTATATCTTTGTGATACTGAAGGAGAAGTAGAATTAACTTTGCCTAAAGGTATGCGTAAACTTGCAGAATTGCGAAATGATGGACTGGATGTTGAAGCATATTCAGGCGATAAAATGATTATTAAAAGGAATGGTCAATATTATCTTGCCTATGCAATCCTCTATCATTCAAACGTGATAGATGTTCGATTTAAAAATAAAAACAGAAAAACACCTGAAACCAGTGGAAGTAATGGAAGTGGCATTATTCGTGCAAATCAATTATGTATTCCAGTGATGAAAAAGAAAAAACGTAAACTGCCAGGATCCGGTGCAAGTGGTTCAACTAGTTCAAGCGAAAAATGTTCAGGCCCTTTGGATTCAGATGGCGATGGAGTGCCTGATAATTCTGATGTATTTCCGAATGATCCATCCGAATGCGGTGATACAGATAGTGATGGAATTGGTGATAATAGAGATAAAGATGACGATAATGATGGAACCCCAGATATAATTGATTTTAAGCCTCATGACTCTAGTGAACAGAAAGATTCAGACGGCGACAATGTAGGAGACAATGCGGATAAATTTCCGTTTGATAGAAGTGAATCAAGTGACATGGATAATGATGGAATCGGAAATAATTCGGATACGGACAACGATAATGATGGTGTTTCTGATGATTTAGATGAGTTTCCATATGATTACTCTGAACAATATGATACAGATGCAGATAGAATTGGTGATAATGCGGATACTGATGATGATAATGACGGGGTTTTGGATGGTGATGATCCTGCTCCTAAGGATCCCAATATTCCGAACAGATACCAGCCTCAAAGCCCTAATCAGGATGCAGTCATTATTGATGATTCTGAAACAAATACTGAACAGAACAGTAATCATGGCGTTTCCTGGTAAAATCTTTTGAAAATAAGCAATATTTATGGTATATTTCATAAAATACAATTTTATCTGAAAAACTCAGATATAGATTAAATATTCAGGAGGAAAAAATGGGAGACAAGAAGTTTGTTTTTATGATGTTCGGGTTACTGGCTTTGCTTGCGGTATTGTTATTAACTATAGATTCACCAAGTGATAAAGGTAAAAAAACATTGAAGCATAAGACTGCAAATAATGTTGAGAAAAAGGTGATTGCAAATCCGAAACCAGTAGTGAAGAAATTACCTGTTAAACCTGCTGATCTTAAAGTGAAGAGTGTAGAAAAAAAAGTTGTTGATGATAAGAAAATTGTTACTAAAAAGGTTGAAAATAAATCTTTGGAAAAAGCAGCATCTGACAAAATTGATAATGAACTTTTGGCAACCTATAAATGGGGAAGAATTAATGCAGGTGAATTTATTGAATACTATAATAAATTGGATTCGATGAAAAAAGTCTCATTGGCGAAGAAATCATTGTTCACAGAATTGCTGAAATTTTTTGTTCAGATTCAGGTTTCATATAACCTGGCTCTTGATCAGGGATATCAGAATCGTCTTGAAGTTAAGATTCCTATAAACCAGCAGGAACAATGGTTTGTTGTTGAAAAAACTGTTTTTGAGAATGTCCAGGCTAAAAATGAAGTATCAGAAACAGAAATAAAAGATTATTACGAGAAGATCAAGTTAAAAGATTATAAGATAGAACCAGGAGTTGATGGAGTACTTATTAGCTCTAGTGATCTGACAGTGTTGCAGAAGATCAAAAAAGATGTTGAAAATGGAATGAAACTGGTAGAACTTAAAAAGAAAAACCTTAGCGAGTATAAAGCCAGTATCAAGGAACTGAAACTTGTAAGAAAAGGGCAGAGAGGAAAGGAATTTGATAAGAATGTTTTAGTTGGAAATTTTCTTGGTTGTTCAAAAATATTTTCTGTGGATGGAAGTAATACATTTTTCAATGTCACTAAAAGAAATCCTTCTGGATTTAGACCATTTGATAATGTGAAACCATATTTGACAACTAAATTAAAGAGTCTGAAGGCAAGGGGATTGTATGATAAGTTTCTACTTGATTTGACTCAGAAATATTCTGCGAAGATCGATAGTGATTTTCTGAAGGAAGTATCATCATTTTGCAGGACAAAGCTTGAAGCATTCAAAGGAAGGCGATTAAGAGATATTATTGACAATGATTTTGATACTTTCTATAAAGGAATGCAGAAATCCATTCCCGAGGAATTTAAGAAAAAAGTTTTAATTTCTATTAAAGGAAATGACGTTAAAGCCTTGGAGTTTGTGAATATGTGTTTTGTAATTCCTGCCTTTTATTCAACAAAAGGAGAAAAAATTGATGAGTATATCGTGAATCTGTCAAATAAGATGCGGGATCAGGAAGTATTATACCGTGAGGGAATCAATGCTGGGTATGATAAAGATAAAATACTATTGAAACGACTTGAAGGATTTAAACGGGATATTATTACAAATGAATATACCAGGAAACTTTTGCGGGATTATGTTGACTTTTCTGAAGAAAGACTTAAGAAATACTATGATGAACATCCCAAGGAATTTATTGAACGTGCCAAGATTAAAGCATCACATATTCTGGTAAAAACTTCTG
>DAOVTB010000216.1 GCA_030633305.1 Candidatus Muiribacteriota bacterium | reverse complement strand
TAATATAATAGAATTGATGGCGCCTGTTCAGGTTCTAATCGATACAAAAGTTGTTGAAATTTCAAAAACAAATACAGATGATCTCAATATTGACTGGGGATTTGTAAAAATAGAAGGAACTGGTGAGGACATAACATATGATGCATCTCCCAATACAGGGATTATACGTTTCATGGAAGACCTGAGATTGTATCCTCGTGGTGATATAAATGTTCTGGGGCCTGAGGTCAGTTCAAGTTTAAATCCTGTAAAAACTGGGAATTTTAATCGTCTTGATCCTATTATGGTTAGAATACAGGCGCTACAGGGGAGCGGAAAAGCAAAACTTTTATCAAACCCAAAGCTTGTAGCTATGACTGGCAAGAAATCTACACTTCATATCGGTGGTCAGGTTCCTGTTGAAGTTGTTGGAGCTGATAATCTAGTTACTATTGAATGGAAAGATTATGGTATAAAACTTGAAGTTACACCAACAGTTAATTCAGATAACAATATTACAATAGAAATTTTATCTGAAGTCTCAGATCTTGATTTTGCAAACGCAACAAAAGATGGAGTTCCTGCAATCAAAACACGATCTGCAAATACAAAAGTTTTTGTTCATGATAAAGATACTATAGTAATGTCAGGACTCATTGAAAACAAATCAAATTATAATGAGACTAAGATTCCAATACTTGGCGATATACCATACATTGGAAAAGCTTTTAGAAAGAGACAGAAGAGGAATTCTGAAACAGAACTTATAATATTCTTGACTCCAAAAGTAATTAGTTTTGAAGAAAAAAAGAAAACTAAACTTAAGACAAAAGCACGTATTAAAATTAAACCTGAAAAAACCAAGATTATTGTAAATAAGAAATCAGTTCCACGTGGGAAATTCAAGAAAAAAATAGAAAACAGACGTGATAAAATAAAAAATATTTTTAATCATCTGTAGTTTATATTTAAGCAATTGACAAATATATTGTATTAAACGCTGAGATTATAGTATAATAAGGTAAAATAAGGGCATTTGAAAGTTATTTATGGATAAAATCAAGATATTAGTTGTTGATGATGCTGAAGAAACTCGTAAACATATAGTGAAATTACTTTCACTTGAGGACGAATTTCAAATTTCTGGTGAAGCCGGAGATGGCATTGAAGCAGTAAATATGGCACAGGGATCTATGCCGGACATTATCCTTATGGATATTAATATGCCAAAAATGGATGGTATTGCTGCAACAGAAGTTATCACTATAAAATGTCCCAATATCAGTATTATTATAATGAGTGTCCAGGAGGAACAGGAATACTTGCGCAAGGCTATGATAGCCGGAGCAAGGGATTTTCTAGTAAAACCTTTTGAAACTGACGATTTAATCTCAACGATCAAAAAAGTCTATGAACGTGGGAAACAACGTGCTCAGGTCATGGCTCCAGAATCACAGAATCAGATGAAAAAAGGTATAGTAACATCATTTTTCTCTACTAAAGGTGGAGTGGGCAAAACCACTATAGCTATAAATACAGCCGTTGCTCTAAAAAAACTAACGAAAAAAAATGTTGTTATCCTTGATTTTGATCTTCAATTTGGTGATGTTGGAATAATGATGAGACTTAAATCCCCAAATACAGTTTCTGAATTATGTCAAGAGCTACCACCATACAGTTCTGATAAAATCGAGCCTTATCTTGTACGTCATGAAGAAAGTGAAATCGATGTTCTTCTGGCATGTTCCAGTCCACAACTGGCAGAAATAATATCTTCTGACATGATCAGGGAAATAATAGAAAATATGCAATATATGTATGATTATGTTATTATCGATACAACTGCAATATTTCGTGATATAGAGCTTACCATAATGGACCTGTCACAGTTTATAATTGTAATAGGAACACTTGAAATTTCTGCTATCAAAAATATGAAAATATGTCTTAATGTATTAAAAGAACTTGAATATGATGCCGGCAAAGTAAAAGTGATTATGAACAGAGCAATACCTGCAATAGGTATTGATCCTGAACATGTACAAAAATCATTGAAATGGGATATTGATGTTTTGATACCCAGCGATGGAAAACTTGCAGTGAATTCTTTAAATGAGGGATTGCCATTTTATTTAAAAGACAGTAAAGCTCCACTTTCAAAAGCAATGGTAGAAATTGCAAAACTAATAGCAGTAACTGAAGGTGGTTTTGAAGAAATAAAAGATCAAAGTATACTGGGCAAAATCAGTAGTTTGTTCGGCGGATAAAAAAGGAGAAAAAATCTGATGGGTTTAATGGATCGTTTACATGATGATGGAAGTACCACTGAGTCTTCTACGAAATCCTCGACTGCTTCAAGTAGCTCAAAGGCATCGGGAAAAAGTGTTAAATCTGGGCCATATGATTTACTTAAAGTCGAGATTTTAAATAGAATTGTAGAAGAATTTGATCATTCTCAAATAAAAGATTGTGAAGATGACCAGAAAAGAAAAATTATGAAGCCTTTTGTTGAAGAACTTATGGAACAGCTGGCAAAAGAAAAGAATATTCCATATAACGCTACTTTACATAAAGAAACGGTTACCATTATTCTTGATGAAGTACTTGGTCTTGGACCTATTGAATGTTTTATGAGACTTGAAGAAATATCTGAAATCATGGTTAATGGACCGGATATGATATATATTGAGCAAAGCGGTAAGTTAACTTTATCTGACGTAAAATTTGATGATAATGATCACGTTATGCGTGTTATTGAAAAAATTGTTGCACCACTTGGAAGAAGAATCGATGAAAGCTGTCCTCTTGTTGATGCCAGAACTAAAAACGGTTCACGTGTAAATGCTATAATTCCACCTCTTGCACTTAATGGACCAGTTTTGACAATCAGAAAATTTAAAAAAGATCCACTTCAAGTTTCAGATCTTGTCAGATTTGGAACTCTTTCTGAAGAAATGGCTATTTTTATCGAAGCTTGTATAAAAGTTCATTTGAATATCGTAATTTCTGGTGGTACTGGTTCTGGAAAAACTACAACTCTGAATATTCTTTCTTCATTTATTCCTGAAACTGAAAGAATTATTACTGTTGAAGATGCTGCTGAACTTCAATTGAGACAGCCACATGTTATAAGACTTGAAACTCGTGCGCCTAATATTGAAGGTAAAGGTGCTATTCCCATGCGTGATTTAATCAAAAACACATTGCGTATGAGACCAGACCGAATTATAGTCGGGGAGTGTCGTGGTGGAGAAGCACTTGATATGCTTCAGGCCATGAATACTGGTCATGATGGTTCCCTTACAACAGGTCATGCTAATACACCACGTGATATGCTTTCCAGAATGGAAACCATGGTTATGATGTCTGGAATGGATCTTCCACAACGTGCAATTCGTGAACAAATCGCAAGTGCTGTTCATCTTATTGTTCAGCAAAGTCGTCTTAAGGATGGAAGCCGTAAAATTACACATATTACAGAAATACAGGGAATGGAAGGCGAAGTTGTAATTCTTCAGGATATTTTCCTGTTCGTTCAAAAAGGTGTTGATGAAAATGGAAAAATTATTGGTGATTTGGAAGCAACAGGAATAAGACCTAAATTCATGCATAAATTTGAAGAAGAAGGGATTGTACTTCCACCAAATCTTTTCCTTAAAAACCAAGGAGGTTGGTAGGCTCAATGGAATATATCCTGGCAGGTATGGTTTTTTGTTTTTTTGTACTTCTTGTATTTGCTGTATCGACTTTGTTCAATAGGGAAGAAAAAATCCTTAAAAGCAGAATTGATGAATACATTAAAAGTGACATGCAAAAATATGAAGCAAAAAAATCCATACTTACTCAGCAGGAAAAAGCTGAGGAGATGTTTGGTAATGCATCTGCCGGAGGTTCAAAAAAAGGTAAGGGCCTTTTAAATATTTTAAGAAATATAGGAGCTATTATTACTCCTGAAAAAGTGAAAGAAGGTCTTGTCAAAAGACTTGAAGAAGCAGATGTTCCTCTAAAAGAAACAGAATTTGTTGCAATTTTGTTTTTACTTGTTGTTGGTTCACTTATTTTTTCATTGCTTATTTTGAAAAACTTTCTTATTGCAGCAGTATTATCTCCTGTTGCACTGGCAGTTCCTTTTCTAGTGCTTAAATTCAAAGCCGCTAAACGTGTTTCGAAATTTAATGCCCAGCTTCTGGATAATCTTGTTCTCATCAGTAATTCACTTAAGGCAGGATATTCATTTCTTCAGGCAATGGACCTTGTTGCAAGAGAAGGAAAGTCTCCTTCAAAGGAAGAATTCGGTCGAGTTATCAGAGAATGCGCACTTGGGAAAAATGTTGAAGATTCACTTAATAATCTGAATGATAGAATTAATAGTGAAGACCTTGATCTTACTATTACAGTTGTTAATATCCAAAGACAGATTGGTGGTAATCTCGCAGAGATTCTTGATAAAATTCAAGATACTATCAGGGATAGAATGAAATTAAAAGGTGATATAAATACCTTGACTGCACAGGGAAGAATTTCCGGTCTTATAATTGGCCTACTTCCTATATTTCTAGGTTTTGTACTTTATCTTATAAATCCTGGCTATATGATGACTATGATAAATTTTAAACAAGGCGCTTTTAAAGGTTATTACCTTCTCATATTTGGTGGTGTACTTCAAATAGTTGGAATGTATATTATCAATGAGATTACTACAATAGAAATTTAAGGACTGAATTATGTATTTTATTTTTGGTGGTGTTATTCTTATTGTTCTTTATCTTCTTGTTGCTGCTTTTATGCCTAAGAAAGAAGATCTTCTTGATGAACGTTTGTCTCAACTGGATTCAATCATAGGTGATACTACTGATGGAATTGCTTCCAGAGAAAGAATGAACAAGTCATTCAACGAAAGAATTATTAGGCCGCTAATATCAGGAATTGGAACCATTTTTACTGGTAAAATGAAAAAAAGTACCAAAGATGATATACAGTTGATGTTACTTCGTGCAGGTAATCCAGGAGGAATTTCAGCGACTGAATTTCTCGCAATAAAAACATTATTTGGTGTTGGTTTACCTGTTGCAGCAATTGGAAGTGTACATTTATTCACTATTATAAAAAATAAATCGGTTCTTCCAGCTCATTATCTTCTTGCAGCAGCAGCAGCGGCAGTTATTGGAATACTCGTTCCTAAACTTTATTTACAAACTAATATTAAAAAAAGAAAGAAAGCAGCTCAAAGGCAGTTACCTGATGTTCTTGACCTATTGACCGTTTCAATTGAAGCTGGTCTCGGATTTGATATGGCACTTCAGAAAGTTATCGAAAAAATGGTCGGTGTACTTGCGGATGAATTTAAAATAGTTCTTGTTCAAATCCAGTTGGGTAAACCGAGACAGGATGCATTAAAAGCGCTGGCAGATAGAATGGATGTTGAAGAATTAAGTTCGTTTATCGGTGCACTGATCCAGGCTGAAAAACTTGGTGTTTCGCTTGGTAGAATTCTAAGAATCCAAAGTGACCAGATGAGAATAAAAAGAAAACAGCGAGCTGAGGAAGCAGCTATGAAGGCTCCTGTTAAAATGATGCTGCCTCTTGTTGGATGTATCTTCCCGGTTGTTCTGATCGTACTTATGGGTGGTGCGGCAATTAAGTTTTTTGTAGCATTTGGTGGTGGAGGAATTGGAAAATAAAAAAGAAAAAGACATCGCGCAGAGAACGTTGAGAGCGCAGAGGATAAAGATTAGGAACACAAAGGAAAAAGAAAAAGGGCAAAATAGTTAATAGTGTAGGTACAGGTCCCTGTACCTGTACGATTAAAACAAATTAAATAAACAATGAAAAATAGTAAAGCATATATAAAAACTGAAGAGGAAAAAGTATTGATTTTAGAGAATTGCATGATAGCTGAAAATTTCTGGGAAAGGTTTAAAGGCCTTATGATGAAACCTGATTTAAAAAAAAGCAATGGATTATTGATTGAAAAATGTAATTCAATACATAACTGTTTCATGAGATTTCCAATTGATGCGATCTTTCTTGATGATAATGATAAAGTTGTTGAAACGAAAGAACGGCTAAAACCATGGTTCAGTCTTGTTCTGCCTGTAAAAGATGCAGCTAAAGTTCTTGAGGTAAATGCCGAATTTGTAAAAGATAATGATATAAAAAAAAATGACCAGATGATTTTTGAAGAATAAAAAGAATAGATCACACAAAGGCAAATAAAAAAAGAAAAGATTTTACCATGAAGAACACGAAGGACATGAAGTAAAAAAAATAATAAAACAAAGAGGACAAAGTAAAAAAAAAATAAATATTAAATAAATATAGATAGATAGCATAGGCGGAGAGGGTAACGCGTAAAATAATTGACAGAAAAATAGGAGGACCCGCTTATGAAAATAATTTTCAAAGCTACATTATTGTTTCTTATGGTTTTTATGCTGATGGTATTTGTCATCAGTTGTTCAAAAAACTATGATGACACTACATTCATTGGTACAGGCGATTCAACCATTAAAGGCAAAGTCGTTACAAGTGCAGAACCACCAGAAGCTATCGGTGGTGCTATCGTTGCTCTAAATGATATTGATAAAGCAACAACCGCTACTGATGGAACCTATGTTGTAACTGGTGTGGGAAAAGGTACCTACACAATTACTGCAACTCTTGGTTCATCTGTCGGCTCAACAGTTTATCTTGTAGACTCCGTTGGAAATACTTACGAAGATGTTAATATTAGTATTCAACAAAGCACATCATCTACAGGGAAAATAATAGGCCGAGTAGTAGATGCCACAACTGGAAACGGAATCAACAACGTTATCGTAAAAGTAGAAGAAATGGACGTTACTACTTTATCAATAAGTGGAGCTACAGCTTCTAGTGATACTGATATTGTTGCTGCATATGGCGCATCTCCTGCTGGTGATGGTTATTATATTCTTCAGAACATCGATGTAGGCAACTTTAAAGTCTCTTTCACCAAACAGGGATATTTTTCTAACATGAAAAGGCTGACAGTATCTAGCGCAGCAGTCATTGATGCTGGAACTGCCTATTTATCATATGATCTTTCTTCTGCCGGTATGATCGTGGGACATGTAACTGATGCTGTTGGAAATGTAGTTTCTGGTGCAACTGTATCACTCGATACTGGCGCAACTACTGTGACTAATATCAGCGGTGACTACAAAATTGAAAATTTACCAGAACGGATTTACGATCCAGATGTTCCAGAACCTGGATATACGGTTACATGCACAAACGGGGCAGATACAAAAACTTCCAATAAAATCACTGTTCATTCTGGAAAGACAACTATTGTTGATATAACTCTGGGAGTAACAATAACACCACCTGTTGGAACAACTGTTATTCAACCAGTAGACGGAACAAATGTGGCCATGAACACTCCTATAATTTCGTGGGAACCAGTTGATAGTGCATC
>DAOVTB010000294.1 GCA_030633305.1 Candidatus Muiribacteriota bacterium | reverse complement strand
ATAAAAAAATCAAAAAATATTGTATTGGCAAAGGTGTTTGAAAAAGCTGATACACTTGATCCTGAGACAGGAGAGATAATTAAAGAGGAACATGTAAGAGTTCCATATGATATGTTTTCGCATTCCGCACTGGATTTTGGATTTATTAATGTAGACCTTAAAACATTGAATCCAGATGGCATCATCAGAAAAGTACCACTTTTCAAGAAAATAGATAACCATTACGATTTTGCATTATCGGTTGCAGCAGCAAAGAATTATTTTAATGCTGATCCGACTTTCACAGATGATTATATGAAACTTGGTGGTAGAGAAGTCCCTGAATTTTCTAATTATTTTCATGAAAGTGGATCGATGATGGATTATTATCTGATCAATTATCGTGGTGTCAGCACAAACGGATATTTTACAATGTTTCCATATTATCATGTTGCAGAAGGAATGATTGATGGAAGTGAATTCAAAGATAAAATCGTTTTTGTAGCCTCGCAGATTAATGATATAAAAAATATACCGCATGGTCCTAGTCCCGGAGTGGAAGTTCATGCGAATGTTATCTCAAATATTTTAAATAATGATTTCATATGGCGTGGTAGTTACTGGTTTTCAATACTGATTTTCTTTATTATCAGTATGCTCCTTTTCAAGTTTCTAGGAATTGTTAAACCATCAATATGGGATATTGTTTATCTAGGTGTATTTTTAGGGTTTCATTATTATTTTTCAATCAAGTCTTTTTCAATAAGTAGTGTATTTATTGAATTTATACCGATTGTATTACTTATTCTATCTATTTATATTATTATCAGATTTTATCAACTTTTCATAGAATTATGGTTTACAAACATCTCTTTGAATGATGCTAATCAGTCTCTTGATAAAAAAGTTAAAGAGTTATCCACTCTGTATAATATTAGTAAGGAAGTTTTGTTGATTTCAAAGTTACAGGATTTGTTTGTTAAAATCCTTCAGGAATCTGTGAATGTTTCAGATGCTGGCCTGGGTTTGTTTTTTTTACTTGAAGGTGATTTAGGTAAAGATGATGAAGAATTCAAAGGTCGATATGATCTTAAATGCAGCCTTGCAGGCGAATCTAAAATTGAAAAAATAGAAAGTGAAAATTTTTCAATTTCAGGTTCCTATGCTAAAAGTTTATATGAATTAAAGGAATATGTTACAGAAGCAAGTGATTTTGAGTTATCGGAGTCATTAAAAAAATTCTGTCCTAGTGGTCATTTTCTATTTCTACCACTTCTACTGAAAGATTCTAATATTGGTATAATGATGTTTTTTAATAAAATTGGCGGAACAGAATTTGTTAATGAAGAGGTTTCACTACTATTAACAATATCTAACCAATTAGCAATGACGATTGAAAATTTCAAACTTTTTAAGGAATCTCTGGAAAAGCAGAAGCTTGAAAAAGAATTGAATCTGGCAGCAAGAATCCAGGTTCAGATGCTGCCAAAAACAGCTCCAGAATTAGATGGCCTGGAGATATATGGCGCGAACTATCCGGCACGATTTGTTGGCGGTGATTATTTTGATTATTTTCATCATAAGGAAAAAGGTTTTCTGGATTTAGTAGTTGGAGATGTTTCGGGTAAAGGTCCAAGCGCTGCACTTGTTGTTGCTATGGTTAAGACAGTTTTTACACTTCAAACAAAAGAACTTCTGCCAATTGATAAAATGTTGATACAGCTAAATGATACCCTTCTTGCTTGTATGGATGAGTCATTGTTCCTGACTGTTTGGTTTGCTCGTATTGACCTTAAAACCATGAAGATGACTTATGTATGTGGTGGACATAATCCAACTTATCTTTTAAGAAATAAAACCGAATTAACTGAACTAAAGGGCAAAGGTACATTGATTGGAATTCTTCCTTTTGTTAAATATGAAGAAATCACTATTCAACTTCAACAGGATGATCTTGTATTACTTTATACTGATGGAGTAAATGAAGCAATGGATGAAGACGTTGAACAGTTTGATTATCCAAGATTTGAAGAATGTATTCATTTTTGTAAGGATAAATCATGTAAGGAAATTTATGAATACATTTATGAAGAAATCCGTATATTCAGAGGTGCAGCCGAACAAAGTGATGATATCACAATGATCATATTGAGAATTACAGATTTTGCAAAAGCATTGATTAAAGATGATTAATGTAAAATTAAGTAAAGATTTTGATACTTTTCATATTGATTTTTCAGGTCATGCTGGTTATTCAAAAAAAGGGACTGATATGGTTTGTGCAGCAGTATCAGCAACTGTTTTTAATTTTTTGATATATGTAGATCATATCAAGGATATTAAATTCCTGAAAAAAGAAATTATTCCAGAAAAACCACGCTGTTATGCAATATTCAAGATTACTAAAGAAATAGAACAATTCAATATCATTTATGACTACTTTGTTTTTTCCATGAATCTTCTGAAGAAAAATAATCCAGATCATATTACACTGAATATTATTGATAAAAATCCTATAGATTTATAATTTTATACCGATAATTTATTCAAATCAGTTTAACATTTTATTTTTAAGTGAAATAAAAATCTAGGAGTTTGTTATGAAAAAATTATTAATTGGTCTAGTGATAATGATAATGATGGTAAGTCTTTACGCTGAAGCAAAAAAGGGTGGAGGTTATTATATTGTTCCTCAAAAAGGTGATAGTCTCTGGAAAATAGCTAATTCTAATTATGGTGTTGCTACAAAAACAATATATAAAGCAATTCAAGCTGCCAATGAAGATAAAATTAAATCAATCAACTATTTAAAACCTGGCGTAAAAATATACCTTCCTACTAAAGAAGAAATCAATAAATATTCACTTCTTGTTCTCGCAAAGAGTGAAAAAACAGTTGTTACAAAAAAAATCTACTCATCCCCAAAGGTTTATACTCCTAGAATATCAGTCAGTGGTGTAAGGAAGATTATTAAACCTAGAAAAAAAGTATCTAAATAGAAAAAATTTTACCATGAAGGAAATAATATTATGGGAGGGTCTATACGATCCTCCCATTCTAATTTTCTTTCTTTTCCCTTTGTGTCTTTGTGCCTTTGTGTGAAATAATATTTTTAAAGGCATCCTGTAATCTAATCTGATCTTTTAACCGTGTCGGAAGTTTTAAATTTTTAATGTAATGCATTTCAGAATCTGCTTCCTTAGACATCCCATTCAACTTGTATAGATCAAACAATGACATTCTAGTCTTTATATTCAAAGGATCAAGTTTCACGGCTGAGTGGTATGAAAAAATAGATTCTTTGAAGTAATCAGTTTTACCTGTTTTAAAGTACAATTTCTCTGCATTAAGTCCCTTGATCAAATAAAAATTTGGGTCTTTTCTATAAAGTATAGCAGTATTAATCAATTTATGTCTGGATTCATCCATTTGAGGAATGATCGAATAAGGATAATAATATCCAGGTAAAAGCTTGATAGATTTTTCAAACATAGTCATGTCCATAGTTAAAAGACCGTTCTCATTTAAATAATCAGCTTTTATGAAGAAACTAAAGAAAAGTATAATGATACAAGAGAGTATCATTATTGTCATAGTTGAAGGTATTTTTGAAAATTTAATTTCCCTTCTTGGTAAAAAGGATTTACAGAGTGGAGCTATAAAAAAAAGGAATGCTGGAGAGTAAATCAGGTTGTGAAAAACTGATACAGATAATATGAAGAAGATAATCGGATTAAAACAAGTACTATCATGTTTAA
Source organism: Candidatus Muiribacteriota bacterium (assembly GCA_030633305.1). Taxonomy (GTDB): domain Bacteria; phylum Muiribacteriota; class DAOVTB01; order DAOVTB01; family DAOVTB01; genus DAOVTB01. The sequence goes on along the minus strand of DAOVTB010000294.1, from coordinate 463 downwards.
TGCATCTAAAAAGTAGAAAAAAGATTAAAAGAATTCCAATAAAACTATAATCATAGAAGACCTGTAAAAAATCATTATGTAGAGTATCAATCTGATTAATGTAGTATAGATAATTATGATTTGCCTCTGTAACTTTTAGTTGTAATTCATATGAATCTTTTTTGAATAAGTTTATACCTGTCTTATGCAGATTATTGAATTTATCACTAGCGCATCTCCATATATAAAATCTGTAGTTTAAATCAGTTTGATCTAGAATCTTATCTGGACAAATGAAAAGAACAATAATTAAAATTATCTGAGTTAGAATAAGGGATACAGTTAAAAATTTTAAAATCTTTTTTTTCCCTATGAATATCAAAGTTAAAAATAAAGCTATAACAACACTTCTTGAACGGAGTAATAAAAGTGCAGGAAGTGATATGAACAGCAGAGAAATTCGGATTTTAAATCCAGTAATTTT
>DAOVTB010000341.1 GCA_030633305.1 Candidatus Muiribacteriota bacterium | reverse complement strand
TTAAGAAAGCTGTTAAGAAAATTCATGATATGGAAGGTAAAATAGAGCTGGAAAGTAAAACAAATAATTCAGTATTTGATGATTCTGATAAGGTTTGTTCTTCGCCATGGCGTTCAATTTTTGTCCAATGGAATGGTGAAGTTACTGTTTGCTGTGCAGATACTTTTTCAAATCTTTCTATCGGAAATTTTGAAACTGATAATTTTGATACTATATGGCATGATGGCACAAAAATTAAAAAGCTCAGGGCAGATCATCTTGACCATACTTTTGATACTGAATTTCTTCGTTGCAGATTTTGTCCGCAGTGGGAAATTGATCCTTTGAGCCAGGCTGAAAAAAAACTGTACCTGGAATATTTGAGGAATAATACCAATGGATAAACTTCATTTAAGTATAATGTTTGAACCGACAGATAATTGTAATTACAAATGCTGGATGTGCCCAAGACAGGGGAATAGTGATGTTCATAATACTGGAATCCCTTCGGCGAATCGATTCATGGATATGCAGCTTTTCGAAAAGATAATGAATAATTTATCAAAAATGGAGAGGATTGAACTTGATACAATATTTTTCCATTGGATCGGAGAACCGTTTCTACATCCATTATATTTGAAAATGATTTCCAGAATAGCTTTGTTATATAGTTCCGGTCAGTTGAAATTCAAAGCTTTAGAAACACATACTAATGGGAGCATTCTGACTCCTGAATTGATTGATGAAATGTTTGATAGTTTTGATGATTCATTTCCCTGGATACTATCCTTTTCACTTGATGCAATAACGGAGCGGTCATATAGCAAGATCCGTACAGGTAAGAAAATAATGAAAGTTTTCGAGGCAATATCAAATATTATAAAAAAACGAACTGAACTCGGGTTTACCTGGCCGAAGATAATAACGCAATTTATTGTACAGGATGAGAATAATTCAGAAACGGAAAAGTTTTTCCGTTATTGGAAAACTTTTTTTCATGTCAGAGGATTAGAATATGATGTACAATTTCAATTCAATCACAATGTGCCGCGAGATACCATATTTTTCAGAACACTTGATTATGGACCACCAGATGAACAGAAGGAAAATATAGAATTGGTGAATGATCTTCAGAAGAGACTTTTCGAAAATAAAAAGAAAGAAAATGTTAAAAACTCTGATAAAAGTAAAGAGACTTGTACGGAAAAACTATGTGTATGTATGTGGCAGTCATGTGCGATTAGATGGGATGGAAATATGAATTTTATTTGTGACATTGAAAATTCAATGCCACTTGGAAATTTATCTGAAGCAGGTTTTGAAGAGATTTTTTTCGGTAAGAATGCGCAGAAATATCGTGGAATACAGATGTCCGGAAATCATGATCAAATAGATAAATGCAGGTTATGCGGGGCTTATTTATCACCTAATTCAGGTTTGATTGATGAATCAGTTAGATCTTTTTTTACCCCTTAACTTTGTGCCTCGGTTTCTTTGTGAGATTCAACTTTTTTCTTTCTTACAATTGTAGTATCAGTCTTGCCATCACTTTAGCATCATTGATCATGTTGCTGACCAGGCAATATTCATTTGATTGATGTGCAGAACCAATTAATGTTGACCATGCAGCAACAGGAGTATTTTTTTTTCTTAAAGCAGCTGCAACAGTTCCTCCACCAACTCCAACAGGTTTTGCATCAATGTTATAAACTTCCTTAACATTTCTAATTAGCGATCTGACTATCTCATCATCTTCAGATGTTACTGGAGCTGCTTTTTCATTCATTACAAAATCAATTTCCACCTTGACTTTAAATTGACCTTCAATGCTTTTTGATATTCCTGAAATGACATTTTTAACTTCTCCAAGATCATATTCAGGAAGAATCCGACAATCAAAGCAGAATGTATCTTCAGCAGGAATAGTATTGAAATTAGGTACATTAGAATCTTTTTTAGTTGGTTCAAAAGTAGAAATAGAGGGTAAGAAAAGTGGGTTTTCTGCATTGAATTTTTTATGAAGTTCATTATCAAGTCTGACTAGAAGATTTGCTCCAGCTCGATGTGCATTGTTGCCAGAAGATGGACGAGATGCATGAGCCTGTTTTCCAATAACGTTAAATCTGATCCACATTACAGATTTCTCCGCAATTTCAATTTCTTCACCTGTGGCACAACCATAATCGGGAACAAGCACAAGATCTGTTTCAGCGAATAATTCAGGATGATTATCAATAAGCCAGTAAAGACCATATTTGAATCCAGTTTCTTCATCAGCAACGAATACAAGTCGAACATCACCTGGAATTTCAATACCACAGTCAATAACTGATTTTAAAGCATAAACTGAAGAAACAAT
>DAOVTB010000220.1 GCA_030633305.1 Candidatus Muiribacteriota bacterium | reverse complement strand
TTATTTTTGTTGATTCTGTTAACTTAATCAAAACACCGAGATTAGCAACGATAGGCGATTTATAAGGACCATTTTTGACAATATCCTCAAATACAAGTCCAATATTAATCATTTTATTGAATTCATACATCAAACCAAGTGTCATAGTAATCATTGATCCATGCTGATCATGAGTATCATGTGATGATGAAATCAATGTTACTCCAGCAGACAAACGTGGTTCATCAAGAATCGGTCTTGCTATTGTAAGATAACCATTTGACATCTTATAATAATCATCTATAGTACTTACTCTGTAGAACAATGCTCCAAGTGCATAATTAAAATATAGTTTTTTCTCATGAAGTTCAGGTCTAAAATCCTGTCTAAGATATTCCGAGATCGAAAATTTGACTTTTTCCTCTTCTCTGAATACTTGACCGGTAACAGCAATTGTATCAAGTGATTCAAGGTCTCTGTCATTAACCTTGAGCATTACTTCAGCAAATTTTTCATCCTTTGTTAATTGCGTAAGCCCCGCGGGATTAAAAAATATAGCGTTTGCATCATCGCTCAGCGCATAATATGCCATTCCCATCCCAACAGCCCTTGGTCCATATGCATATGCAGTATTGCTACAAATAAGAGCCATCAGTAATAATAATAAAAGAATCCTTTTCACACTAGATTCCTCCTCAAAATTTTATTTAACACCATCAATATATTTATTTCCATCATATACGCCATGTTCTATGCCAGTTGGGTTAAAACATCTGACCTTTAATGCACCAGATGATTCACCATAAATAGCGTAACGTCCGCCTGAAGGACAGGTCGGATCTTTCTTTAAATACCCCTCATATAAGAGGTCCAATATAGTAATATTTTCATCCTCTGGATGATTTTTCATATATTTTCTTGCTGCTTCATGTATAATTTTTTCATTTAACTGACACTTATCCTTATCGGTAAGGATAACCTTATTCTTAATTGTTTTATCCTCAGGTGGAAGTATTCCCTGATCAATCATTTTTCTTTTTTCTGATTCAAATTTCTTTATTTTTTCTGCCAGTTCACTAATCTGATTAATTGTTTTTTTCTTTTTATCAAGTTCAGATAGAATCTGACTGTAATTTTTAAATGATATTTTTAGTGACTTTTTCAATGGTTTGATCTTTCTATAAACACAACTTATAGTTGCATAACGATTTAATGATGCATTTGGATATGATTCATAATTTTTGAGTGCATCATATTGTGAAACATTAACTGGCGTTATAATATCAATGACATTGGGGTTCCCTTCATAATTAGTCCCATAACCAAAACTATGATTTTCAGGATAACCAACAACTTCAAGATTTTTAAATCTATCTATATTCAAGAATTTCATTGGAGTATTCCCAAATACACCATCAATATGTCTCTGGTTAATAACCTTATCAAAACTAGTCCTTGAGTCTTTGGAATCACCTGAATAGAATCCCAGAATACAAACTTGAAATCCCCAGTATTCATCTGGAATACCAATTTTTTTCTTATCTAATATTGCTATTATTTCTCTGTTTCTAACCTTATAAAAATCTGGAATAATAATTTTTTCTGACATTTTTGAAAAAAGTATATTTTCAGCTTTATCACGTATATCATTTAATGTATTCTGTGGATTTTCAGGAGTGATTAGCACCATTTTGTCCCAGGCGCTTTTTGGTGCGAATTTGATTCGTCTTCCTGGTAAAGCTTCAGTAAATCCGCTACCCTCTTTTTGATCAGTGTCGATGTAAATATCGATCATCTGAAGGATCCAGCCATTGTATCCTGAATAATCGACTTTTTCTTTCTGTATAGATGCTCTGAACTTAATTCTCATCCAGATTTTAGACCCTTTGTCCTCTACTTTGAATTCGGTAATATCAAATGATCCATTTGTATATATTTTATTTGTTGGATATACATAATTTCCCGGACCTTTATCATCATCAACAGCATCTGAAATACGAAAGAATGTTCGTTTATCTGTTTTAATCTTATCTTCTATCCATAATGGTACATATTTTGAAGTTCTTATTCCAAAAAGTATGGCCGAACAGGAGATCATTAACACTAATACTGTTATAGTTTTTACTCTTTTCATTAAATTCCTCGATTTAAGTATCATCGGAAACAATTAAATCACCATCATTATTTGGATCTGTTTTGCTGCTTCCGTTTATTTTAAATTTATATCCCCATGTACCATATGGAATTATAAATTTTGCTGTCCATATCTTATCGTCCTTAGTCTCATCCGGTGGAATTCCCTTATCATTAAAACCATAATAATGCCAGGCTTCAGGACTATCATTCCAATCATTAAAATCTCCTACAACCTGTGCTTTTTCAAACTCATCAAAATCATCTTCAAAATCACTTTCTTCAAATGTAAATGTAACTTCTTTCTCTGGATTATGTAGTCCGCGCTGGATACAGCCATGGTTAAGAGCTATTGTAAATATCAAGATAAAAACAATTATAATTTTCTTCATTTAAAACTCCGTTGTCGCTTCAATATAAAGTTTTTTCTCAGTTTCAACAGAATCAACACCCCAAAGTTCACGATCATCCTTGTTTGCACTTATCCAGTCACCCCAGATCATCTTTATTTTTGTCTTATCCGTTGCATTATAGATCATTTCAGAATAGTTGTTTGTAAAAGAAGGTAGATCCACAGGGTCCCCCTGATTTCTAATCTGTTTCCACCACCATACACTCTTGGTTTTTAATTTATCAGTTAAATCATTTTTGAAAGTTCCAATCAACCAATAAGTATTCCTATCAAGATCAGGATAACTGCTCCATGTCTCCCATCTACCTTTTACAGTTCCAATAAATGAACTCTTTTCTGAAATATCATAGTTACCTTCAACCATAGCTTCAACCTGATGGCCTTCAGTATAATCTCTCTTGTCATCATCATCACTAATATTTGCAGGATCAACATTTCCTGAATCCCACCCACCTCTTGTAATTTTATACTCCATATTTCCCTTTAATGACAGACGATCTGAAAGATCAGCTGAAACTTCAGAAAATATTCCATACTCCATGCTACTGTCATCTACAAGATTCATATCATCTGCATCTCGTTCCATCCATATTCTTCCCTTGGCATCGACCTTGTCATGCATGAATCTGCTATCTAATTCGAGCTCAAGAAAAGCCGTTCCAACTTCATTAGGCTGTGCATCCTTGATTAAAGATACATACCATCTCGCATTTGTTTTTAAGGTTACATCCATCCAGCTTTCAAGAGAGTATTTTTCACCTTTGTAATAATCGCTTTCTTTTAGATTTTCAGGATCCTGTTCCCACCATTTCTGCATTATCGTACCTTCAAGTTTGAAATCTCTTTCACCTGGCTTATTTTCATAATCATATAAAGCTGTTAACTTAAAATATGTTTCACCTTCTTCAAGAAGTCCATCAGTTGATCCGGTTTTTCTACCATAGTTCCAATATTTATATCCATTCTTATATTTATCAAAATCCGAAAAAAGCGCTTCAATATCGTTTGTTCTAAATCTTAGACGTCTACCATACCTGTAATAATTCATAGTATAGTTAAATTGTCCTAAATGATAATTAGCATCCAGCTTATGTCCAATATCTTTAATAATTCCATCACCATCTATGCCATCTTCTGTTCTTATTACTTCTGTTGAAACATTCAAACTACCAAGTCCTTTATTTGTATAGTTTGCTTCTAATCCCATTATCCTGTTGTAATCGCCCCAGTCAGTATAATTTTTAGTATATTCCAGATAGGTACCACCAAGTATAAGGTTTCCATTTGCAAGATATCGTCTTGGTATTACAAAAGTAGGATGGAATATATAAGTGTCATATTGTTTTCCACGATAATCATCTAACTGACGTCCAATTGAATTATTATCAGGAGTGCTGATATCATAATCCTTATCCTGCTGATAAAGAGCAGCAAAAAATGACATATTTCCTTTTGACCGCGTTAATTCAATTCCCTGATCAGGTGCATAAAGCCAAGTCTTATCTGTTGTAAGTTTAAATGGGTTTGTCATAGGAACAATACCTTCACCAGCAAATATTCTGACATCAGTTATAGGTGAATTAATTTTAAAATGCATTTTCTTTGGATATATTGTCTTGTCTGATTTCTTTTCAAATAATGATGGATAATTGAAATCTTCAATATTATGTAGATTATCATTATAATAGTACTTATCAACTTGAGATCCAACTATTAAACTTTCCAGTTCAAGATATGTTTCTACATTTTCATAAGGCTGTCCAAGTATCCTGAGATTTATCTTGTTACTTAAAGGAGAAAGACCATTTCTATCATGGCTGTCAAGGCCGTCCTGTGTGCCATAATTCCACGGATCATCATATGTCGTATGAAAATCCTGAACATAACGTTGAGCAGCTGTATAATATCCTGAAATTTTTATTTTCTGAGGTTCATTCTGCTTATCGCTAATTTTTTTCAACTTAGTTTCGATTTCCTCAACTCTTATTCCAAGAGAATTCAACTCATCTTTAAATTCATGTGCAAGTTTTTTTGCAATCGCCTGAGCATCTTCACTAACATCACCACCAGTTACCTTAATCGATTCCATTTTTTCAAGAATTCTTGCAAGAATTAGAGACAGTTCATATCGAGTAATAACTTTTCTTCCTTTAAAGCTACCATCGAGATATCCATCCATATATCCTTCACGGGTCAATTTTTCAACTGCGTCATAGGCCCAGTGGTCTGGTGGCAAATCAGTAAATGCCTGTAGTTTCGATACAAAAAGGCATATCGTTATCAGTATTAGAAAGACTATTTTTGCTTTATTATTCATTATTTTCCTTAACAAAATATGAATTACTATGTGATTTGTATCGGAAATATGTAGCTAATGCTTAAATAAATATTTTTTTATTTCCTGCGTCCTGAATGAGCGAATATTGAAATTATATCTCTTGATTCAAAACTTTAAATGATGTTATATTAATATTATGGATACAATCAATCTTGTTCTTGCCGGTACAACTGCATTATTTTTTATTGCTTCTATTGTTATCTTCGTGTTTGCAAGTAAGAAAGAAAAAAAACTTGTTAATGATATATCAAATCTAAATACTGAAACATCACGGGCTAAAAGTCAGCAATATGACGTACAAAAAACACTTAATATTGCTAATGAGAACCTGAAAAAAAATAAACTGGAACTTGTAACAGTAAGCAGTAGAACACTTACCCTTCAAAAATTTTCAAAAGAGATAAATAGTACATTTGAAATCTCTTCTATTTTAAATAAGGTTTCTGACAGTCTTGTATCCATTACTGATGCAACTAAACTGGCAATCTACCTTTATGAAAAAGTGACTAATACTATAACATCAAAAAAGACACTGGGTTTTCCTGAAGATACAGAATTGACTTTTTCACAGGAAAGCGGATGGTTTGATTTCCTTATTGAAAATAAAAGCCCCATCACTAAAGAAAATATAGAGAAAGATTATACACTTAAAGCGATGTATGAAGAAGAGGAATGTCAATTTCAATTACTTTCACCTCTAATTCATATGGACGAGTTTATTGGGGTTATAAAAATTTTTGAGACCAAAACCAAGCCAACAAAAGATACCTTGAGATTGATATCGATCATTTCAGATCTTACAACACTTGCAATGAAAAATGCCATTCTCTTTAAAACAATTCAGCTAATGGCAATAACAGATGGACTTACAGGACTTTTTAATCATAGAATCTTCCAGATGCATCTGAAAAAAGAGATTGAAAAGTCAAAACAATCAAAAAAACCTGTAACTTTTTTTATTACTGATATTGATCATTTCAAATCCTTTAATGATACTTATGGTCACCAGGTTGGAGACTATGTTCTTGAAGAAACTGCAAAGATAATTAAAGAAACAGTAGGGTCAAATGACTTTGTTGCCAGATATGGCGGTGAAGAATTTGGAGTTGTTTACTCAAATACTTCTAAAGAACAGGCATTTGGATTAGCGGATAATATTCGACAGAAAGTTGCTGATAAAGTATATCCACATGAAAATACCAAACTAAGGGTGACTATCAGTATCGGTGTCGCAACATATCCCGAGGATGCTATTATTCAAGGTGACCTGATTAAACTTGCTGACCTTGCCCTATACAGAGCTAAAGAAAATGGAAGAAACCAGGTTCAGTTGACTTCAGCTGAAGATATAGAAGAACTTCTAGCTGAAAAAAATAAATCCTCAAGTTAATTTAGTTTCCCTGTGAACGAAGCTTCAGGATTTTTACTACACGTTCAAGAACTGCAGAATAAGTGATAATATCACTTTCTTTTAATTTTATATCATATACATATATCATCACTGAGTTATTACTTGTTTCAACTCTTATAGAATCCTGAAAATTTTCAAAAAATCTTAATAATGAATCATCAAAAAACTCGCGAATTTCTTCTTCATTACAACCAGATAGAATATATTTATTAGAGAATTTGGGATATTTTTTAAAATTAATATCTTTTATACCAACAAGTTTAGCAATAATTTTTGAACCAAATCCTTCTTCCTGAAGATAGAATGAAGGAAGTGACAGTCCTTCACTTTTGTATGATATAACTGTTTGTTTACGAGGTTTATTATTATTTCCAGAACCATTTGAATAAGAATAATCAAATATTATTTCCATTCCTGACAGAGTATTTACACCTATCTCTATTTCTTTTTTCATGCTAAGAATATTACGAATTTTGCTAGTGTGACCAGTATTCATCAATTTATAATTAGCAGAAGTAACAATATTGCTATATCCAGGATCTGTTTCAAAGAAATCATATCCGTTTTTTAGAGCAATTGCCTGCATTTCCTGGGTTCTTCGCTTTTCCAGTGCATGCAACACATATAAAGTAAGACCAACAATCAAAAATATTCCTCCAAAAAATGCTAAAAGTTCCATAAATATACTCCCTGCTTAAGAAATTTAATAATGTTCTATATTAACATATTAAAGCATAAAGAAAAATGATTCACACAGAGAAAAAAATAACAATCACACAAAGGCACTAAGGCACAAAGAAAATAAGGAAATAAAATTAAAAATCGCTCATGAAATAATCAAGTCAATCTGTTA
>DAOVTB010000167.1 GCA_030633305.1 Candidatus Muiribacteriota bacterium | reverse complement strand
GTTCGTCAGATAATCACATTGAAATTGATAAAAGCAAGTTTCTGGTACACGAAATAGAGGAAACTGGATTTGCAAATATTACAGTCCTTCAAACCGGGAAAGATTTTTATTCTGAATTGAAAAAAACAATGTACAAACTATCGCTCAAAGGTATTATGACAGTGTCTCTTGGAATCTCTTTGGATGCTCCCATGCCAGCCAATATTGACTCGGATCTGATTTCAATGGATTTCTTTTTTTCTGGAGTCGTACCAGTTACTCTTAATAGATGGCAATGTCATTATACTCATCTGAATAACCATCAAATTGATTTTGATAAAATAAAAGTCTATCAAAAACTCGCGAAAAGATTGAAGGAATATGTAAAGAATTGTTATTTGAAAGTCATACCATTATAGGAAGGAGTTACTATGAAAGGTTATATTTTAGCATGTGGAAATGGACCAAAACGGGAAGCGCAATTAATACTGGATGCTGCAAAAAAGCAAGATATTGATTTAGATATTATCGATCCCAGAAAAATAACGGTAATGGTGAAGCAGTCGTGTGATTTTATTTTGCTGGAAGGTAAACCAGTAGATATACCTGATTTTGTATTATCAGCATTTTATAACGTTCCATCATATTATAATTTTGCTTGCCTTCAGCAATTGGAAAAAATGGGCGTTTTATGTATAAACCGGACAGAAGTAATGTTGAGGACTAAAGATAAGTTACTGACACTCCAGTTTCTTGCAAATAATGATATAAAGGTGCCAAAAACTATCCTTTATAATAGATTCACACCAATGAATATTATCGAGAAAGAGCTGGGATTTCCGCTTGTGCTAAAGATCATCGGCGGAAGCAAAGGCAGTGGAGTAGTTCTCATCGACACACCTGTTCACTTGGAAAACATCCTTCAAATATCGAATGCTGGAGGACTTCAGGAAGAACTTTTACTTCAGGAAATGATCACTTCAAGCAGGGGTACAGATCTAAGAGTTGTAATAGTGAACGGAAAAGCAATATGTTGTGCAAAAAGGACTACATCAGATGATGGTTTCAAATCGAATGTATCAACTGGGGGGTCAATAACTTCTTACAAACTTGATAACGAAATAATAGAAATTGCTGAAAAAACAGCAAAGGCTCTGGATCTTTTTGTTGGGGGAATAGATCTTTTATTTAGTGATGATGGTTATGTCGTCTGCGAAGCTAATTCCATGCCAGGATTTCTTGTAAAGGATTATAAAAAGGTATGGGGAATGGATCCACCCTCAGTAATTATGGAAAGTATAAAAAATGAACTTACTTGAACAACTAAACACCCTTTCATCAGAAAAAATGTGGGAAGGGTTTCTGTCACTATGTAAAGACCCAAAAAAAGTACAACATGAAGTTTTGATGAATATACTTGAAATCAATCAAAACTCTGAATTCGGTAAAAAATTCTCATTTTCTTCAATTGATACTTATAAAAAATTTTGTAGTAACATACCCATAACGCATTGGGAAGATTATGAAAAAGCGGCCGCGAGAATGGAAAAAGGTCAAAATGACATACTTTTTTCAGGTAAAACTGAGTACTTTATTATAACTAGTGGAACATCCGGAAAAGAGAAACTTATTCCTGAAAGTTTACCAGGAAAAGCTGCAAAAGGTCTTACTGGAAAGCTCAGGAATTATGTTCTTTCAAGCTCCTTTCCAGAATTATTTCTTGGAAAATTCCTGCCACTCTCAAATAGTGATCTTTTTGGAGTAACATCAGGTGGTATACCATATGGTTTTGCTTCTGGTATCACAACAAGCAACATTTCTGAAAAATTTAAGAAGTATAATGCCTGCCCTCAGGTGGTAAAACAAATCGAAGATCAAAAAATATCTGATTATGCGATCATGCGTTTTGCAATGGAACAGGATGTCAGGCTAATTTCGGGAAATAATGCTGCAAGGCTGACAGCATTATTTGATTCTGCAGAAAATAACTTCGTCAATATATGTAGTGATATTGAACATGGTACACTATTTTTCAGCGATTCTATTTCAAAAAAAATAATGCAGGATCTTGAACCATTATTGAAACCAAATCCAGAAAAAGCAGATGAATTACGCAATAAACATGAACGTTCAGAGAAAATCACTCCTGAATTATACTGGCCAAATTTAAAAGTTATCAGGTGCTGGATGTCTGGATCGGTCGGAAGATACATTAGTAAAATCAAACCATTGCTCACAAACAATATTCATTTTTATGATGCAGGTTATGGAGCAAGCGAAGGGAAATTCAATGTTCCATATAAAAAGGATCTTTCAAGCGGTCCTTTAACACTCTACTCTGGTTTTTATGAATTTATTCCCGTTGATGAATCCGAGGCAGAAACACCTGAACCATTACTTGCTCATCAGTTACAGACTGGACATATATATAAATTGATCCTGACATCATATTCAGGTTTATATCGATATGATATGAAAGACATAGTCAAAGTCGATGGTTTTACCGAAAATACCCCTGATATAGTATTTGTTTCAAAAACAGCAGATATAGGTAATATATGTGGTGAAAAGTTAACTGCTGGATTATTACAAAAAGCCTGTGAAATTTCTGCAGAACAATTTGATCTTTCTCTTGTTCATATATGTGCTGTAGCCAGTAATGAAAACTCCTGTTACCATTTTTTAATCGAGACCGATGATCAAAAGCTGATCAATGTCAATAAATTTTCAAGTACAATTGACAAATATCTTATTGAGAATGCTATAGGTTATAAAATTCTGAGAAATCAGGGTTTTATAAAAACTGCAAAAGTTCATCAAATGCGTGAAGGATGGCAAAAAGCCCTTTACACGGAAAAATTTAAACCAGGAATTTCTCTTTCTCAGATCAAACTTCCGTTTATATATGATAGAATCCCGTTGGCAGAATATGAAATTTGATCAGATTATAGAAAAACTTCAAAATAAAAACGTTCATGATTCCTGGATTTATTACAAGGAATTATGTAAATCTCCACAATCAATTCAAATGTCAGTATTGAATTCAATTCTAAAGGAAAATTCAATTTCTGAGTTTGGTAAAAAACATAACTTTTCAAATATTAAAAATATTCATGATTTCAAAAATGAAGTCCCTTTATCTACTTGGGCAGATTATGAAAAAGCTTCTGTAGCGATGCAAAAAGGCGCTGAAAACATTCTTTTTACTGGAAAACCTGACTGTTTTATAATGACAAGCGGAACATCAGGCAAACAAAAATTTATTCCAGAGACTGCACTTGGGAAAAAAACCAAAGCAATAACAGATAAATTACGAAGAAACTTCACTTTAAATTCACATCCTGAAATACTAAAGGGTAGGATATTTCCACTTGTTAATCGTTCAGATCTGGGACTTACAGAAAACGGAATCCCTTTTGGGACTGCATCTGGTTTAACTATGAAAAATGCTCCAGAATCATTACTTAAAACATGTGCATATCCACCAGAAATATTAAATGTCAGAAATGATAAAACAATGGATTATCTTCTGATGAGATTTGCTTTAAATCATGATGTAAGGCTTATCGTTGGTAATAACATCGCAAGAATGGGTAATCTTTCAGCATTAGTAGAGAAACATGCTGAAGAATTGATTTCTGAAATCAATTCAGGTTCTCTTAATAAAGAGATAGAAATCGATTCTGAATTGCGGGAAAAACTTGAAGCCCAACTTTTTCCTGATCCGAAAAGAGCAGCGTTTCTGCAAAAAATCATTGATTCAAAAAAAATGTTTATTCCAAAAAATTATTGGCCTGCCTTAAAAGTCATTTGCTGCTGGCTTTCAGGTTCAGTAGGATCTTCTGTATCAAATGTAAAATACTTATTTCCAGATGATGTGAAATATCTCGATTACGGTTATGGTGCAAGTGAAGGAAAATTTAACATTCCATGTATACCTGGAAAATCTTATGGAACTTTAGCTATTCATGCCTGTTTTTATGAGTTTATTCCCGTTGATTGTAATAATGATTCATCACTGATGGTGCATGAGATAGAAGAGGGAAAGTTGTATAAATTGCTTATTACCAACTTTGCAGGACTTTATCGATATGATATGAAAGATATTGTAAGGGTTGAAAGTTTTACCGAAAATACTCCAAATATTGTTTTTGTATCAAAATGTGGTGATATAGGAAATATTGCTGGAGAAAAGCTTTCGGGTTCAACCATCTGTAATGCAGCAGAAAAAGTTTCAGAAGAAACTGGAATTAATATTAAACATATTTGTGCAATCACAGTCACCACCCCTCCACATTACATTTTCTGTATCGAACTTCAAAATTCCAATAATGATTTAAAATCAAAAGATGAAATCAAAAATCTTTTAGACATTGAATTACAAAAAGACATAGGATACGCTAACAGAAGAAGGGATAATTTATTGACTGAGCCCGAGCTTAAAATCATGCCGGCAGGATGGCTGGATTCATTATATGAAGAAAAAGTCAAAACTACTGGAAACTCAATTGCACAGATAAAATTACCTATAATATATAAAGAGGCAGCATGGCAGAAATAGAAAATATTAATAAAGAAAATTCATTAAAAGGTACTAATCTGACTGTCTTACAGTTTTCTCTTTTACTTATCATCACAAGTGCAGTTGTGAGAATGTCATCAAGTCTCTATCTTCCAGCACTTATTGAAATTGGAAAGTCTCTTCACCTTTCAGATACAATTTTAAGTTTGACCCTTACAATTTTTTTTGTGGTTTTTGCATTTTCGACACTTTTTGCAGGCCCCTGTGCAGATCATTTTGGAAGAAAAAAAGTAATTATTGCAGGATTATTATTTTTTACAACTGGATCGTTACTATGTGCTATTGCTGAATCTATGAATCTTTTGTTTGCTGGAAGAATACTACAGGCAATGGGTGCAAGTTGTATACCTGTTGCCGGTAGAGCGATGATAAGGGATATATGTTCAGATATACAGGTAATGTCTGTGCTGGGTTGGATGGTTGCAATCGGTGGGCTTGTACCAATTCTGGCACCGATGCTGGGCGGAATAATTACCGAGACACTAGGATGGCGATATAATTTCTGGATCCTGGTTTTTTCAAGTATTCTGGCTATAATCATAATTTCCTTGAAACTTCCTCGTACACTTCCACCAGAAACAGACAACTCGTTAAATGTGTTCAATGTCCTTACTAAATATTTTAAAATGCTGTGTGCTCCAGAATTTATTCTGATTATCACTCCTCTGGCTCTGGCATTTTCTATTCAGGGGGCCTATCTTGCATCAGCACCATTTATTTTTATTAAGCATTTCGGGCTTTCACCAGTTCAATTTGGCTTTGCAAATCTTGCAGTAGTAGCATCAATGCTGGCAGGACGTTTTATTGCAACGGGAATGACCAAGAAATTTTCATTTTATACTGCATATATTTTCGGTGGATTTTTGACTTTTGCAGGCGGTTCACTCCTTGGAGTGGTACATTTTACCAAAAATTCTTCGCTTTTTACTGTTCTTATTACACTTTCCATAGCTGTTACAGGTTTCGGCGTTCTGCTTCCTATTGCAGTTAAATCAGTAATGACTGCCTTCAAACATCAGGCAGGAATCGCTTCAGCCATTCATGGTTGTTTGACTCTGGGTTCCACAGCACTTGGTAGTTTTGCCATTTCAGTACTCCAAAAATACCAGATTTCTTATCTGGATGGTATTTGTTATTTTATAATTCCAATTGGAATACTAATTTTTATTGCTTCCTCATTAAGCCGCAAACACTTACGCTAGTCCGAATACCACATGATAAAATCTTGAAAAATTGATATAATATCCGGACTAGTAGTTGTATAAATTTAAATCAGATTACAATATTTTCGTCTTTGAAGTTGGTTTAGGTAATTTCATGACTAAAACCCTTACATTGCTGTCGGTTTCATTCATAACATTATGTACTATATCCTTTGGGCTTTCAATGATATCATCTTTCTTAACCTTGATTTTTTCTTCACCAACCATGATTGTTGGGCTTCCTTCAAGAACATAAAAAGCAACATCTACTGGGGTTATATGAGGTTTCAAACCCTCTCCTGCTTTTAAAAACAGATGCATAATCAATGCATGATCCGTATCATACATCTTAGTAGCTTTTATTCCATGAGGGGTTTTAGCATTTTCAAGATCATTATAATTTCTTATTTCCATTTTGTTCCTGCCTTTAATGTTATTTATTCTTTCACTTTTAATATACGGCAATAAACATAAATCGTCTGTAACAATTGTTACATTTCTTTAAAAGAGTCACACATAAAACTAAATTACATAATTGCTTCCTGAATCGGACGACTAGAAAGAACTTGACATCTATGCAGATTATTTTATAAAATCATCATTAAGGTTGATAAATATCGCTGAAATACATAAAATAACATTAGTTTTTAGTAACGTTACAGAAGGGGTTGAATAAAATAAAATTTATCCTGATTTTTATAATACTCTCTTCAGTTTTACTACTGATTTCTAATTCAATTTCAAAAAAAATTGTTCCATCAAAAATCGAAATTGGAATTGCTTTAGAATTTGTAGATCATTCAGCTAGCGCGCATGTTGCTAAAGAAAAAGGATGGTTTGCAGAAGAAGGAATAAAACTAAAAATGTATGATTCATATATTACAGGTATGGCATTATCAGCTGCCCTTGTAAGAGGTGATATTGACGCTGCTTATATTTGCCTTATCCCGGCAATCTGTGCATACAAAAACGGTAAAGTAGACCTCAAAATAATATCTGGCACACACCTATATGGTTATGCTCTTCTAGTTGATTCAAAAAAAATTAAAACTGTAAATGATCTTCTGAATTCGAAAATCAGAATCGGATGTCCACGCTCGGGAAGTCCAACTGATATAATTATGCATAAAATGATTGATAAATATAGGCTGAATAAAAATGCTATTCTACCACGAATTCAAAGGATGCCACCTCCGAAAATTCTCATGGCTCTCAAAGCAGGAAGAATAGATGCTGGATTTTGTTGTGAACAGTTCCCGTCAATGGGTGAGAAAAATGGTTTTAAAATACTTTTAAATGCAAAAGACTTATGGCCTGGAATGCAGGGCAGCGTACTTGTTGTTAAAAATGATTTAATTAAAAAACATCCTGATATAATAAAAAAACTGATCAAAGTAACTAAACGAGGACTTGATTTCATAAACAATAATCCAATTGAAGCAAGTAAAATTGTATCAAAAACACTGAATGTAATCTCAAATGATATTTTTCCATTAAAATTAAATAAATCAGTCAATGAAATCCATATAACCCCGGAAATAATATATTCATCACTGACAAATCAAATGATCTGCACAGATAAAATTGATATCACTATGATTCAGGAGACTATAGATTACATGGCAAAACTTGGTTATGTAAAAGCCTTCACCGCTCAGGAAATCGTATTTCAGGGAATACATCATAGTGAGAAATAAAAAGATATATAATACATATTATGGACTAATACCAATTTTTATTATTATCTTACTATGGGAAATTTCAACTCGAAATGGCATTATTCCAGGAAATTTTTTTCTACCCTCTTTTTCGGATGTCTTTGAAACTTTTTATAATTTATTACATCAAGGTATTCTATTTGAAAATTTGTTAAGCTCTTTGGGTAGAGTTTTAGCAGGTTTTTCACTTGGTATTTCAGCTGGCATTATTGCCGGCATCGCCATGGGTTACAGTAATTTGACATATAAAATATTCAATCCACTTATTTCACTATTATACCCTATTCCTGCTCTTGGATGGTTACCAATTTTAATAATTATACTTGGTACAGGAAACATTGTACCAATAATTCTGATTTTCATATGTTCCTTTTTTCCACTTTTGTATAATACTTATACTGGAGTAAAAAATGTGCCCGAAGAATATATTCATGCCGCAAAATCACTCGGTGCATCAGATTATAAAATTCTATTAACAATAATCATTCCTCTTGCACTTCCAAATATTTTTACAGGTCTTAGACTGGAGGCAGGAATGGCATGGCGAACTGTTATTGCTGCTGAAATGATTGCAATTCCAACTGGAATTGGTGCTCTTCTTATGAAAGGAGAAAGTCTTGTCAGATTTGATATCATCATTGTATGCCTTATGACACTTTCCATTATGTCACTTGTATTCGAAAAAATTTTTCAGTATTTAGAAAACAAACTAACGGGAAACTGGATTTAATATGCCTTCTATAAAACTTGTAAATATAGATAATTACATATGTAATTCCATCAATCTTGAAATTGCCAGCGAGTCTATTTCTACGATTATAGGCCCAAACGGAGCAGGAAAAACTACACTGTTAAAGATTATTGCTGGATTGACTGAATATAATGGCAACGTATTTTTTGATAACGTAAATATAGATAATACTCCTACATGGAAAAGATCTATTGGTTATGTTTTCCAGAATTTAGCTTTATTTCCACATCTGGATATTTTTTCCAATATTGCCTATGGACTTAGAATAATAAAACACACAAAATCAAAAATTGATATAAGAGTTAATGAATTAATGGAATTAACCGGAATTCAAGGCCTCAAGAATGAATTTCCAAAAACATTAAGTGGTGGCGAAAAACAAAAAGTTGCCTTAGCAAGAGCCCTTGCTCTTTCACCAAAAATACTGTTGCTTGATGAACCATTTTCCAGTCTTGATCCAGAAATTTCTAAACAATTACAGATTGAATTTTTTAAGATAATTAAATATTTCAAACTTACTGCAATATTTGTTACTCATAATATTGAAGAAACAAAAAAAGTATCAGATAATATTATTATCATGAATAGGGGGAAAATTGAATCTGGAAGTTTTGAAAAATCAAATAGTCTTAATTGCAACGATACTGTTTTAATGGAAAATGGATTAATGAATATTAAATGCGATAATATCGATTTATACACAATTTACGAGGGTAAAAAAGAATTAAAAAAACTAAATATTTCACCTTGTAGTATTAAAATTTTTACAAGAAAAAAAGATCATAAATGTTTAAACCAGTTTGACACGGAAATTGTAACAATTACAAATTTTGGTTCAACAAAATACGTTGAATTCTTGTTAAGGAATAATAGACTGGTTGCTCAATTATCACTGGAGGAATTCGAAAAATTAAATCTTAAAATAAAAGACAAAATAAGTATTGTAATAAAATCATCTGGATTCAGTTTTCATTGAAATAAAATCTATTTTAAGTATATTGGGAGAATTATCATGAATGAACTTGTATTGAAAATTAAAGAAATAATTAAAAACCACGAACTTGGAAATGAAAATGTAAAAGTAATTGGTATTGATGCAGCTAAAATAGTTTCAGGTGTAATGACTCCTGAAGAAGCAATAGGAAAACCTGCACATAATGATTATCCAATTATTACTGGCAAGGAAAAAATGATGATTTCGGCTTTCAAAAATAGTCGAGGCGTTGCGTTTACAGATCATTATGGTAACTTTGAAGGAACATTGAAACAGATTATAGAAATGGAATTTGATTCAAATCTAAAAAGAGGGATTTTTATTTCAACTATTAACGCACTTTTAAAAGAACTAAAATTCATTGAGAAAACAATTCACTGTAAAAATGATGAAATGCTGGATTGTGCACGTCAGGTAACTAAATGGATTAAGGAAAAATATGGTTCTCCAAAAATATTCCTTGTTGGCTTTCAACCTAGATTTGTAGAAGAATTATCAGAAAATTTTAATTCCAAAGCCACAGATATCAGTATTGATAATATTGGAAAAGTTGTTAATGAAATGAAAATTCAATCTCCAGATGAAACTGAAAAATTGATTGAATGGTGTGATATAATATTTGCAACAGGATCAGTTTTCACAAATGATTCCTACAAAATATTTCTGAACAGAAAAAAACCCTTTGTTATTTATGGGGTGACAGGCGCAGGACCAGCGCATCTTTTAGACCTTCCAAGATTCTGTCCATGCGGAAGAGATTCCTGACATGAATATATTGTGAGATTAAAACTAAATAAGTTCATTCAATTCTTTGACTAATTCAAATACTTTTGTTACTGGATTTTTTCTTAATCATTTTCCTTTCTTTAAACCTCTTAATAGATTTTCGAAATCACCAATATACGGAATTGCACCATACTTTCCATGTATATAATTTTTTTCTAATGATTCATCATTTCTCACTTTCTTACTTCTTGTTTTTTTATATTCCACCAGTGAATATAAATCGCTTGCACCATTAGTTCTTTTTTCAAAAAACCATATTTGATCCCTACGAAAAACTTTCTGATC
>DAOVTB010000082.1 GCA_030633305.1 Candidatus Muiribacteriota bacterium | reverse complement strand
CATTATGAAAATCCTGGAAAATGTTTCTCTGCAAAACTTCAGTACGATCAAAGCTAATCAATCAGCAAAATTTATGACCAGAATTTCTAAGCTAAATGATCTAAAAAACGTCTACTCTTCCGATTTACTGGGAAACACAAAAAAAATAGTACTTGGAATGGGAAGCAATATACTTTTCACATCTGATTATTCAGGAATAATTCTGCTTATGGAGATTAAAGGTATTAAGATAATTTCAGATAATGGTTCTGATATTTTTCTACAAGTTGGTGCAGGAGAAATATGGGAAGATCTTGTAGAATATGCAGTCTCACAGAACTTATATGGAATTGAAAATCTTGCAATGATACCAGGAACTGCTGGTGCGGCACCAGTACAAAATATTGGCGCATACGGAATGGAAGTAAAAAATGTTATTCATGAAATAGAAGTCTTTGACACAAAAAATCTCAAGTCTTTAACCCTTAATAATAAAGATTGTAAATTCAGTTACAGAAACAGCCTATTTAAGCAAAACCCACAACAATATATCATCTGCAATGTCACACTCAAGTTAAAAAGGGATGGAATTCCGGTACTAACCTATAAAGCACTTCAGGAACATTTATCCGATCTTAAAAGTCCCTCAATAAAGGATATTTATAATACCATATGCGAAATTAGAAATTCCAAACTTCCTGATCCAGAAATTTTTCCAAATCTGGGTAGTTTTTTCAAAAATCCTGAAATTGATATTGAAATTGCTGATAAACTTAAAAACATCTATCCGGATATCCCATTTTTTCGCATAACTTCAAACTTATTCAGAATTCCTGCGGCATGGTTAATAGATAAATGTGGTTGGAAAGGAAAAAAATACAATAATTGCGGTGTATACAGTAAACATGCGTTGATACTTGTAAATCATTGTAATGCAAAAGGCAATGAAATTCTTGATCTTGCTGAACAAATTAAAGCTTCAGTTTCCCAAAAATTCAATATTATACTGGAATTTGAACCACATATTGTTTAATTGTATAATTTGCGTGTTAGTAAATTACCCACACATCTGATATAATATGCCCATAAATTTTTAATCAAAACTGGAGGAATTAACATGAGTGAAAAAAGAATTGATATTGAATCGCTTATAAAGCATTTCAGGCAGGAAAAATATGAAGAGGCTTTTATTGATACTTTTGTAAAACGTATGATATTTTCACTTGCAAAAGATAATTATGGGGCAACCGGAAGAGATTATTACATGAGCGCAGCATATGCGGCAAAGGACCATCTAGTCTCTCGCTGGGCAAAAACCCAACAGGAATATTATCATCAGGATTCCAAACGTGTTTATTATATGTCAATGGAATTCCTTACTGGAAGAGCACTCGGTAACAATCTGGTAAACCTTGGATTATATGACATCTGTAAAAGCGAACTTGAAAAAGCCGGGCTCGATCTGGATTATCTTATAGAGTATGAACCAGACGCTGGTCTTGGAAACGGAGGTCTGGGAAGATTGGCTGCATGTTTTTTGGATTCCATGGCGACTCTTCAACTCCCAGGTTATGGATATGGGATCAGATATGAATATGGTATTTTTCGTCAGCAAATGAAAGATGGATATCAGATAGAAGTTCCAGATAACTGGCTGAGATATGAAAATCCATGGGAAAATGCTAGACCTGAATACATCTATCCGATTCATTTTTACGGTAACGTCACGCAACACCAGACACCAAAAGGCGACATCAAATATTCATGGGAAAATGCTGATGTGGTAATGGCCATGGCATACGATACTCCTATTCCAGGTTATGGTTGCAATACTGTAAATACTTTCAGACTCTGGTCTGCTAAATCAAGTCATGATTTCAATCTAGAATACTTCAATCGTGGTGACTATGTCGATGCCATGGAACATAAATCCGAATCTGAGACAATATCAAAAGTCCTCTATCCTGAAGACAGTACCCATGAGGGAAAACAACTCAGACTTAAACAGGAATACTTCTTTGTATCAGCTACATTACAAGACATCCTGAGAAGATTTGATAAAGTCACTAAAGACATTAACCTGCTTCCAGACAAAGTGGCCATTCAATTAAATGATACACATCCTGCAATGGCTGTTGTCGAGCTTATGAGATTATTTATTGATGAAAGAAACATGGATTGGGATACATCCTGGGATATTACTAGAAAAGTCTTTTCCTACACCAATCATACTATTCTTCCTGAAGCATTGGAAAGATGGAAAGTAAGCCTTCTTGATGAACTTCTGCCAAGGCATATGCAATTGATATATGAGATCAACAGGAGATTTTTAAAAGAAGTCTGGATCCACAATCCTGGTGATAATGAACGCCAACAGAGAATGTCATTGATAGAAGAGGGTGATGAGAAAAAAGTCAGAATGGCAAATCTGAGTATAGTAGGAAGTCATTCTGTCAATGGTGTTTCTGAATTGCACACGGAGATCATCAAAAATAATCTTTTCAGAGATTTCTATGAACTTACACCTGAAAAATTCAATTGTAAAACAAATGGAGTCACACAGAGAAGATGGCTTTATTTATCAAATCCAAGATTATCTGACTTATTGGAAGAAAAAATTGGTACGGGTTTTGTAACAGATCTTTATGAATTGAAAAAATTGATTCCACTCGCAAAGAATAAAACTTTTCAGAAAAAATGGCAGGAAGTAAAACATCAGAACAAAGTCGAGTTTGCTCGTTATGTCAATGATAAATTTGGTTTTCGGATCGATCCGAATTCAATGTTTGACATTCAGATCAAGAGAATGCACGAATATAAAAGACAGTTGATGAATGTACTACATGTTATCCATCTTTACAAACAATTACGAGACGGAAAACTTGAAAATTTTGCTCCAAGAACAATTATTTTTGCTGGAAAAGCTGCACCTGGATATCATATGGCAAAATTGATCATCAAATTGATCACATCGGTTGGAGACATTGTTAATAACGATCCTCTGTTGGATGATAAACTCAAGGTCATTTTTCTTCCTAATTACAGTGTTTCAATGGCACAACGGATCTTTCCAGCGGCTGATCTTTCCGAGCAGATTTCAACTGCAGGTATGGAAGCTAGCGGTACCGGTAACATGAAATTCTCCCTGAACGGAGCATTGACAATCGGTACTCTTGATGGTGCGAATATTGAGATAGGCGAAGAAGTCGGAGCTGAAAATATATTCATATGTGGTTTGAAAATTGAGGAAGTCAAAGAACTTAAAGCACACGGGTATAATCCGATGGACTATTACAATTCAAATTATGAATTGAAAACAATCATCGATATGATTACAAACGGTTATTTCAATCCTGACGAACCTGATCTTTTCCGACCGATTACAGATTCTTTGCTTTACCAGGGCGACCAATACTGTGTTCTTGCCGATTTCGAATCGTATATCAAATGTCAGCATGCGGTCTCTAAAACATATCTGAATCAGGAAAAATGGACCGAAATGGCCATTTTAAACGTAGCAAACATGGGTAAATTTTCAACTGACAGGACTATTAAACAATATGCTGAAGAAATATGGAATATCAAACCTGTTCACATCAGTTTCAAAGATGATAAAAAAATTAAGGGTAAAAGCCCAAAGAAGAAAAAATTCTCAAAGAAAAAATAATAGTTTTTTTAAATTTATCAAAAAGACCCCGATTTAATGATCGGGGTCTTTTTTTATTCACCTAACAATATTGATTCAGTCTGTTTTAATCTCTAATAATTTTTTTCCTAGTGTCATTGATATAGAATCATCGTTATTCCAATAGAGATTGCGAGGTAAATTTTCAAAATCTGTTTCAATCTTTTTTAAACAGACAGGTCCTGTTGTCTTATTCAAGTCCCACATGAAAACAGACACTTTAAATTTTGTCTTCTTTAAAACTCTTCCACTATAAAAGCTCCATAGATATGTTGGAACAATTTCTTTTCCCAATCCTTTCACTTTCTTCGAAAGGACTGGATTTTCAAAAGCTTTTTCAGGATCAAGTTCTTTGTATGTACCAGTCTCTTTTGCAGATCTAAAGATTACCCTGTCACCAGAAGAATTCCATGAACCCTTGTATATCGCCTTTTCTGCAAGAAGATACTCATTTTTCACTATTTTCCCCTCAACCATTCGAACCGAATAAAGTTTATAAAACAGTTTATCTTCTTTTTGAAATTGCTCGCTCCAGAAACATGACCATCCTGTTTCTGTTAAACTTATAGTCTTATTTTTAAACTCTGGTAATTCCAGTATCTCTATCTTGTCTGAATTTATGTTGGATAGATCCGCTAAATAATACCGTTCGTTTAGACTTGTAATAACCTTCCGTCCCTTTTTTTCAACTTTGACGAACTTATGACCATTCAATTCTTTTACAAGTTTTCCCTCTAAAGAATGATTGCGATACATCGCACAAGTCAATTTTTTTTGCACCGAAAAATCAAAAACCTTCCACTGATAATTTCTTGAATCGGGGTCAAAACATCCATTCACCATCAAATTTCCATTTTCCATGATAAACATCCTGGATAATTCAAAAATACTGATAAATCCTAAACAATTAATTTTGCCTTTATTGTAAAACATGACTAGAGATTTAAATGGGCGATCAGATCTGCGATATCTCCTGGAAGGCGGATTTACAATCAGAAGTTCATTATTTGGTCCCCAATTTACATCCTTTTTCGTCAAGCTTGGCGAATACATTCCCAATTGATGCTTTTCACCTTTGCTATCAACAACATACAACGTACAATGTCCACGTGCATAAAGATTGATGAAATTCCGAGTTTCCTTCACAAGCATCGCTGAGCTATCTGGAGATATACTCATCACAGACATATGTCTTATACCATATTGCTCCCATTTACCTTCTTTATCTTTACAGGTTATACCATTCTCTCCCATTGAAGGCCCACTCATGTTTTCCAGTTTTTTAGATCTGTTCACCCATGTTTTACCGTTGAATTTTCCACTGAATACAGAATCTATTCTATCTTCTGGTCCAAAAGTATTGTTTCCATCCCAATATGAAGTCATACCCATTAAAAATATTACGCATATTACCGCACCAAAAATCACAACAGGGGCAGATTTTCTTGTAAGGTGTCTGAAGGAATAAATATCTCCCCGGGAAAACATTCGAATACTCCCGATAAAAAATACAACCGAGAAAATTAAATGGATCAGGTAATAAGCTTCAAATCCCAGAAAAGCACCTTGAGCTATGAAAAGTATGATCAGAGCAATTGTTGTAATAATCATAGCTTTGATTGTTGTAGAACAATAGATCGAAACAAATACTGTAAACATGGAAACAAATATGATCATCGATAAAATTGGCCATCCAACAGTAAAACAAAATGATAGACACTCTTGATACCAATCCAGATCAGCGACTAAACCAGGTGTAATGCTCGCACTGATAAGAATAGATATGCCGATTAAGACAATCACGTTACCAATAATTTTTCCTAGAAGAATGTTCCGCCTTGGAATGGTTCTGGTAAGAAAGAATGGCATCGTATTGTTCTGAAATTCTGCAGTAATCGCCTGACTGAAAAGAAAAATTACCAAAAAACCAAACACCCATAGAGAAATCAGTAGACCGAAGCCAGCAGCTTCACCTGGATCGGAAGAATTACTTAAAACAAAAATAATCTTCAGTCCATATACAACAAACGCAGATCCAATCATAAGTTTCCAATTTTTAAACAACTCATATTTAATTATGTCTAATAATCCCTTAAACATTATTCTTCCTCCCCTGCATACATACAGAATACATCTTCAAGATCAGCTGGAAGTATTTCGATATTTTCAAAGCCTGATGATTGAATGATTTCATCAGTCTTTTCATTCCAATCACGAACATCCATATAAACTTTCTCATCCCAACGCCTGATATTACAGGAGCCTGGAATTATCGGAAGAGTTGTATCCTGCTCAAAGACTGCCTGTATTTTTCTATGTTTACACTTTAGCTTGTGCATATCCTCATAAACTTTTACTTTTCCATCTACAAGTATTGCAACTTTGCGTGCAAGTCTTTCGGCTTCCTGCATTTCATGAGTAGAATAAAACACAGTTCTACCTTCGTTGAGCATTAAATCAATCAATTGTTTCATAAAAGTTCTTTTCACAAGTGGGTCTAAACCTTCTGTAGGTTCATCCATGATTAAAAGCTTTGGTTTGGAAGCAAGTGCCATAAGCAATACCAGTTTCCCGTGTTCCCCACGCGAAAGATGTCTTGTTTTTTGATCATGCCTTAATTTAAGATGTGATAAAAGTTTCTTCTCTTCAGCACAATCCCAGTCTGGAGTAATATTTCTTGCAAATTTAAGTGTTCCTCCAACTGTCATCCATGGAAAAATTCCACGTTTTTCTGAAACAAAACTGATACCAGGAATGAATCCATTTGAACAATCCAAAGGATTTTCTCCAAAAAGTTTTATTTCTCCAGCATCGGGTTTCAATAAACCTGTCATCATTTGAATTAATGTAGTCTTTCCTGAGCCATTTGCTCCAAGTAGTGCTATAGCTTCTCCTTTGGGAATTTCAAGGTTAAAACCATCTAGAACCTTTTTCTTACCAAACTTGTGTTTAATGTTGCTGATATCGATTGCATTACTCATCATTAACCTCCTTTTTCCCATTTTCAAGAAAATCCTTCATCTTTTTTAATTGTGCTTTGAAAAGTTTTAATAAATCATTTGAATTAGTCCCAAGATGATGTGCTTTTATGATTACTTTTTCGATAACCTGATTCAAAATCTGTTCTTTCTCCTTTGAAGACATTTGAACAGAGTTTTCAGAAACAAACGTCCCCTGTCCTTTCTTAGTAAAAATAATCTTTTCATACTCTAATTCTCTGTATGCCTGTGTCACAGTACTTGGATTGATTCTCAGTTCAGTAGATACTTCCCTGACCGATGGAAGTTTGCTCCCGGATTTTATTTTTCCAGATGCAATAGAATACAATACCTGTTCCTTTAACTGGGCATAAAGAGGAGTCGATGATGCAAAATCTACTTTTAAAAACATCCTTTCCTCCTTTTTCGGTGTTACGGTTAACCGATACACCGAGTCTATAAAACAGTATATCATCAAATTTGAGCTTGTCAATAGGAAAGAATAAAAAAATATTGCAATGCTTCACTTTTGAATACTCAAAGAAATTAAGGTATAATACCAAAATAATATTATTATTAAATACGGAGAAATTAATGAGACCATTAAAATTACTGATTATACTTATCATATTGTATATTACAATTCCAGCTGTTTACTGCGCGGAAGATGGAGATTATCTTTTATTTACCCCATATGCAAATGAACTTGTTACTGAAAGAGATGTCACTGTTAAAGAATTTAATCCTAATAAGGGACTTGAATATCTTGAATACAAACGTACATTTACTGAAATTGATCCGAATCTTTGGATAAGGGAATATCTTCGATCAATAAGCGATACACTTTTAAAATATCAAAAGGGAATCAAAATAATTGATACAAAATTCTCAGAAAATAACTATATTCTACTTTTAAAGATCAAAGAAATACTTGAAAAACTTTTGTTAAATAGATTTCAAAGTATATTGTTAAATAGTACTATCAGTTCAGAAGAAGTAAAAAAACTTGTACCAAAAATTAAAAAAATCCTGAAAAATAACCTTTCAGATGCTTATGACAATCAGAAATTCCTGTTACATCAAGGTCTTGTATTAAATTCTGACTTATGTCCCAAGTCATTCTATCCTGAAATTCCAGAATTGGAAAAACACACAGTCCTTCCATACAATTTTTCAGATGTTTCAATTCAGGATACAAAAAAATATACTCTGAAAGTTGATCTAAAAAACTGGAATTATAGTTCAGATGAATTGGAATTACTAGTGATATTTGATGGGAAATGGTTTCCTGAAAAGCCCGAATCTAGAAAATTCAACATGAAATTATTCAATGAACTTGCTTCACATACAGTCAGCTATCCATCGATAAAAAAGATATTCGAAACTGAATTTCCAAAACTTAACCGAAGAAATCGCACCAAAACATTAGCAAGACTTAGAAAAGCATTAAAAGTATTTACCCAGTTAACACAAAAAGTACTTAATCAGATTAAACACATTGAACTTGAAAAAAAAGGTGACCTCGTCACTATTTTCTCAGAGGATTCGCTACGTTACACAATTCGTGATATGCCATTTAAAAAACATATCAAACCATTACTTCTGACAATAATTGAATCTGGTGCCAAGCATGATCTTTCGAGAATAAAGCCGGAAATAAAAGGATACAGCACTATAGATGGACCTGTTCAAAACTCATATTTATAGAAAAATAGCAAAGGGAAATACCTGCAATGGGGAAAAGAAAAAAAGTTAATTGAGCGATCACTCAACATAAAAAAACTAGACTTACTTAAACATTATCGAGTGAATGCAGGTGTCAGAATATTAAGAAACTACTGGTTTGATGAAAAATTAACTAAACCTGCATTTAAATATTCTACTGATTTTATCAAGTTCAATGAACCTGTCGCTCCTTCACTCGACCTTGACCAACATATAGAAATTGGGAAAATCCAGAAATCAAAAATACGTAAGGTAACTCTGGGTAGGTCCTTAAAGAATTTCCTTCAAAGTATTTTCAAAGGTTCTGCCAAAGGTTCTTTTATGCTCCAGCTTGAAGTATATGCTGAAAATCAAATTAAGGATACTCCACTTACGAATGATCTACCAATCTATATTGGCTATAATATCATGCATATAGAAAAGGCTGACACAGAGCTGTCAAAAAAACTATGGGATTATTCAAAAAATGTAGCACAGAAAATAGTTGAGTGGATTGAAAGTAACGATAAACTCGGTAATACTGTTACATATAAATTTAATCTAAAATTGCTTACTAATCAAAGAGATGATGATAAATTGCTTATCCACTGGAAAAAACTTAAAATCATAATATTAAAAAATAATGAAAAAAAAACAAAATAAAAAATGAAGCTAGATTAAAACTGCATTTTCAGGAGCAATTATTATTTACTAATATGCTCAAGGAAAAATACAGTTTACTTAAGATCGATCCACAAGCCAGATTTCATGCTGTGATATCTGAAAATGGTCATGAAATTTTATTTTTCAAATCTGACCTTAGTGATTCCTTTAATTATACTAATATATCAAAAATCAAAAATATTGATTTCAGTCCTTATAACAACATAGTACTTATTATAGGTGATGATATCAGGATTGTTGATCTTAAAGATAATTCAGACAGGAATTTCAGATTTGACGGACAAATTAATACTGGTATTTTTTTTTCAAGAGGTATCATAGTGGGAACCTTATCCAGAGAAATTCAGGCTCTTGACTTTAATGGACATAAACTATGGACATTCAGTGATAAATTAAGTAATGGATTTGATTTTGGAAAAATCATGAGTTCCATTGGTAATATTTTGAATCCAACTGAAGACAAACCTATTGATTCAAAAGTTGTACATATAAGTACTTCACTCAACGGTGTAATAATCTGTATCTGTGAAACAGGAAGCGTATATGGTTTTGATGAAGATGGAAAACAACTGTTTTTATTTTATTCCACATCTGGTCTGAATGTAAATACAGGATTACTAAGAATTGATGGTGAACATATGTTTCTTGTTGGAAGTGGTGGAATCAACAGTATCGATATCAAAAATAAGCATCCTCTCTGGAAAGATCCATTGGGATTTGAAAACAGAATAATCAGCTCTTCAATAAATAACAAAGGAAATCGAGTATTGATACTGGATGAAAAATCAAATATAATCCTTCTTGATTCTTACGGAAAACAACTTTTTCAAGACCATATCGATGGTGAAAAAATAATTGATGCTAAAATTTCTCACTGTGGTGATTTTGTTTATCTGCTTTCTGAAACCTGTCTGAAATATTTCAAATTTGTTAAACATGATCATAAGGTTGATGAAAACATTTCTTTTGTTGAACTTACAAGCGAAAACCAGAACATTGATCCAACAAAAGATTTAAATCATTCTGCTGATTCAAATATTGAATTCAATGTTGAAAATATTGGAACTTTAAGCCAGGAGCGTCCTTCTGGAATGGATGTTTTTGTAGCAAAAGAAATGATTAATTCAAACGATTTAGATACATCCCTTGAGTTTAATACTGAAGAATCCATGAATAGTATCGTGGATTATGCATCTGAATTCAGTGAAAATACTCTTGAATTTGATTTGCCTGTCACAGAAGATGAATGTGAAACTCATAAATCAAATGTTGAACCAAATGTATTTCCAGTGAATTGTGAATTTTCAATTGAAAAACTTGTCGATTTCTATCCAACTTTAAGCAATCTTTTCGTTTATTTTGTTAGAGAAGATGGAAAAATCGGATCTTACAATATTAAGAATCATAAATTGATGTTTTTAAAAGAACTTCCATGCAAACTTAACTCTGATAGTTTCTTAGTTGAAGTTCCACTTTGCGGAAAGTATTTTTACCTATATTTAAAAGAAAAGAAAACGTTCCATGCTTTTAACTGGAAAGGAGAAGAACTTTTTACAATACAACTAGACTCCATCTCTAAAATACAGAGTTCAATCAATGGTGACAAGCTGCTTCTACTTGGGAACAATGGAACAAAAATATACTGTATAAATGGGCATAATGGTACTATTTTTCGTAAAAAAGAATTTGATTCAAAAATTACCTTTGATACAGATTATGTCCTCAACAGATTCATTTATTCAATTGGAAATACAGTTATTATCGAAGACTTCTCTGGAAAAATTCTACTAAAGAAAAATTTTAAGGACACTATAAAAGCAATTGATATAAATGGAAGTGGCACATCATTTACTTTTGTAGTTGGATCAATATGCACTAATCTGAATAACAAAACTTCAAAAGTAACAAATTATGATATTTATTCTGATATGAAAAATCTTATTGTTTCTTTAAATGGGCGGACATGCCTTACTTATAATAATGAATCAGTTAAAGTTATTGATTTTGACCAGGAACAGGTCATTATTGAAAAGGGATTTAAAAATCTAAAAGATATTTCATGCTCGCTTCCAGGAGATCTTGTAATTATTCAAACTACAGATCAGGTGTATATAAAACATAACAAAACTGAATCTATTATCACTGTCCCAATGACTAAAAACACCTCTTATATTCCATCCCCTGATGGTAAATATATTTATAGATTCAATAAAAATATTAAAAACAATCTCGCTATTCTGGAATTGAATACTTTATAATACGTTAAGATTAAAAAAAAGAGGTTATTATGAACGTCTCCGATTTTGTTAAAGAACTCAGGAATCTCATCAGTGCCAGATATCCTGTTATATATATTGTCTCTTACGAAGAAAATTTTGTTGTTTCCGGATTAAACAAATTATGCCAAAGTACTAATAAAAATTTTTACATCTGGTCTGTTACTGAGGGTTTTCATAAAATTGATGCCAAGGATGACCCAAAATCATCTGACCCGCTGAATGCATTAAAAAAGATTGATGAATTAGACGAAAAAGCCTTAATAGTACTTAAAGATCTCCATCCATACATGGGTGATGAAAATGAACAATATCTTGTTGAACCCATAAAAGTAAGAAGAAAACTGAGGGATATCATTCTAAAGCTGAAAAGCACATTTAAAACCTTAATACTTCTATCCCCGATTTTAAAAATTCCTGAAGTACTGGAAAAAGATATTGTTGTTATGGATTTTCCGCTTCCAGATGTTCCTGAAATTGAAAATCTTATAGAAAATAAAATCGCAGTAATTGAGAAATCACATAATTTAAAACTGGCTCTTAATCTTACTCTGAAAGAAAGATTTGCAAAAGCTGCACTTGGATTAACCAGGCGTGAGGTAGAAAATGTCCTTAACAAAGCCATTGTTGGAGACGCAAAATTAAATGAAGATGATCTTGATCTGATAATACACGAAAAGAAACAAATTCTCAGAAAGACAGGATTGCTTGAATATTTTGATGTCAATGAATCATTTTCAAATGTAGGAGGTCTAAACAACCTCAAGGACTGGCTGGAAAAAAGAGGGAAAGCATTTTCTGAGGAAGCAAAAGCCTTTGGTCTTCCAGAACCAAAGGGTATTCTTCTACTTGGAGTACAAGGGTGCGGCAAAAGTCTTATTTCCAAGGCAATTTCCGCATTATGGAAATTGCCTATGCTCAGGTTTGATCTAGGTAACATTTTTGGATCGTATATTGGCCAGTCTGAAGAAAACATGCGTAAGGCACTTAAAATTGCAGAAGCACTTTCCCCTACTATCTTATGGATTGATGAAATAGAAAAAGGATTTGCCGGAGCTGGTGGTTCTGGAGGATCAGACAGCGGTGTTACAAAAAGAATTTTCGGTACGTTCATAACTTGGATGCAGGAAAAAACAAATCCAGTTTTTATTATAGCAACCGCTAATTCAATTGAAAATCTACCGCCTGAACTATTAAGGAAAGGAAGATTTGATGAAATTTTCTTTGTTGATCTTCCCACCAGAAATGAAATTGAAACAATTTTCAAAATACATATCAGCAAAAGAAACAGAGATCCAAAACAGTTTGATATGAATACTCTTTGTGAACTAGCTAATGGTTTCAGTGGAGCCGAGATTGAGCAAGCTGTGATTTCAGCTTTGTATGATGTATATTATGATGGTAAACGCGAGCTTAAAACAGAAGACCTCGCCAAATCATTGAACGAGACAGTTCCACTTAGTGTCACTATGGGTGAAAAAATTGGGCATTTAAGAGAATGGGCTTCAACTAGAGCCAGAAACGCTACATAATTAACAACATACCTCTTTTAATCTTGGACTTATTTTTGAAAATATTATTGTAATTAAATACGAAAATAATAAAACCAATGTATATCCTACAATGTAAAAATGAAGATT
Source organism: Candidatus Muiribacteriota bacterium (assembly GCA_030633305.1). Taxonomy (GTDB): domain Bacteria; phylum Muiribacteriota; class DAOVTB01; order DAOVTB01; family DAOVTB01; genus DAOVTB01. The sequence continues at coordinate 3,828 of DAOVTB010000082.1, read as the reverse complement.
GACACCGAATATTCTCATTGGCATTGTAAATAATAAAGCAGAAATAATACTTACACTAATAAATTTGTAGTACATACTTTCACTTTGTGTTGGACTGTATTTAACCAGAATTCCTGTTATTGTTCCAATAAACAATGATACCAATCCAAATCCACCAAAAAAAGGACACCACATTCCAAGAAAGCCAATTGTGATTGCAACCCATAAAACAAGATCATTTCGCATTTCTTTTACAAGGATCAAATAATTTATCAATATCGGAAAGATCAAAAAACCTCCAGGAAATCCAAATGAAAATGATTTAACCAAGGGACCCAGAGCAATAATTACTAATCCCAGAGTCGAAAACAACGCTATTCTGGCAATATCCCGTGATTTTGAATGAACATGATTCATATAAATTTTCTCCTTTGAAAAACTATCCTCACAAATAATACCAGTTCGAATGTCATTTTGTGTCATTTTTTATTATTTTTTATTATTGTCTGTGATTTGAAATTCAAAAAATAAATAATCTGCTACAATAACTCAAGATTAGCGTAGTTTTAAAAAAAATAAATCGTTGTGAATGACTTAATATTTGCATAAATTTTGTTTTTGTTTCAACCGGGAGAAAACGCCCCGCGCGGATATAAATGTACCAGGTAAAATTAACTTGTATTATTTAAAATGTATAGAAAACCCCCATAATTAACAACTATTCATAAAAAGAGTTTTGGCATAATGATTGCATAACAACATTTATGGATTTTATAACCGCAGGAATACAAATTAATTCATATCCCTATGATTTCGCTTCAAATATCAAAAAAATATGTTTTTGGTTAAACAAGGCCGTTAAAGATTTTGATGCAGATTTTGCAATTTTTCCTGAAACAGTTACCACTGGCTTTTCTCCCAATATGGATAAAGAAGAATTTTATTGGTCTTTACCAGAATCACTTGATGAATGTTTGAAACCAGTTAAAAAGATTGCAAAAGCATCAAAAACTCACTGTATAATCCCAACTTACGAAAGGGGAAAAGAAGAAGGGAGTATCTATAACAGCGCAGTATTGATAAATGATCGTGGAAAAATAGAAGGGATATATAGGAAAACACATCTTTTTCCAACAGAAAGATTGGAAAATGGGGGCTGGACAACTAGTGGAAATGATATTCCAGTATTTGAAACGAAATATGGAAAAATTGGGATCATGATCTGTTATGATGGTGATTTCCCTGAACTCGCCAGGATCATGGCGCTTAAAGGAGCTGGATTCATTGCTCATCCTTCAGCATTCCTAAGAGATTTTGAAATATGGGACATCACCAATAGAGCCAGAGCGTATGATAATCAAATATATGTTGTCGGAGTGAATGCAGTTGGACAGGATGCTGTAGGAAATAATTATTTTGGTCACAGCATGATCGTATCGCCAGATGCAAGAAAGATCGCGCAGGCCCGGGCGGGCGAAGAAATAATTGTTGCAAGGATTAGAACTCTAGAATCAAACACTTTATCATATGGCTCAAGGAAACTTGGACTTATTGACCATTTAGGACATAGAAATATATTGTGTTACAAACAACATTTATCTGATCAACGTGTTATAGCACAAAGGTCTTCAAAATCTAGAAAACGTAAGAAAAAGTAATCAATGGAGGAAAGTATGGAAAAACAAAATAATTGCAGGTTCATTTCTATTGATGATTTGATACCGAGTTTTATGAATATTTCAGGTTTTGAAACAACCAATTTTATAAAAGCATATGCAACTAGAATTCATTTAAATGCAAAGTTTGGTAATTTCAGTGGTAATATTTCTGTGCTTGGAAAAGCAAACATTACAAGTAAGCAGATTAAAGGAAATATGATTATTAGTTCAAGTTTTCTTAAAAAATATCAATTTATGTCTGATATTGACCGCCAATCATTTCTTATGTTTCTAGAATATAAAATAATCATTGCATGTGGAAGCTTATTGCCATTAGTACTCACTGGCGGTACACATTCTGAAGCTTTTTTTGCTGGTATTTGCTTACTTGGATATGATGTACAATCCAAAATTGAATTACTGGCTCGCAAAGATTTTGTAGAATTTGCTCTTGAAAATCAACAAAATCCAGACTTTTCCGCAGAAGATTATTGGGAAAAAAATTCACTTGTTTATGACACTGATTGCTGGGATTTTCTTACTGATGAACAAGTAGCTACTATTAAATCATTGTATTTCGATTTATCAAATAAATTTATATCAATCATTCAACTTAAGGAGCAAATATGAAACCATTATCAGGAATTACAGTAATCGATCTTACAAGAGTTCTTGCTGGCCCTTATTGCACCATGATATTATCAAATCTTGGAGCAAGAGTTATCAAAGTGGAAAGACCTAAAACCGGTGATGATTCTCGATATTTTGGACCTTTCTGCGGAGAAGAGAGTGCTTATTTTACTAGTATTAATACTGGTAAGGAAAGTATTACCATAAATCTTAAAACACCAGAGGGTAAACAGATTTTAGAAAAGCTACTTCAGAAAAGTGATATTATTGTAGAAAATTATAAACCTGGTGTTATGGAAAAACTTAGCCTTGGTTTCGATTATCTTCACGAAAAATTCCCTCATTTAATTTATGCAGCAGCAAGTGGATATGGACATAGTGGTCCATTATCACAACGTCCTGCATATGATATGATTGTACAGGCAGCAGGCGGAATTATGAGTATAACTGGATATGAAAAAGAAGGGGCCGAACCAGTTAGAGTTGGTTCAAGTATAGGTGACATTAATGCTGCAATGTTTTGTGCAATAGGGGTTTTAACAGCTATTTATCATAGAACAATTACTGGTTTAGGGCAAAAAATAGATGTAAGTATGCTGGATTCACAAGTTGCAATTTTAGAAAATGCTATTGCAAGATATGAGCTTTCAGGAACAAACCCAACACCACTTGGAACAACTCATCCTTCAATCGCTCCATTTCAGGCATTTAAGACAAGCGATTCCTGGATTATTATTGCTGCAGGCAACAATAAATTATGGGAAAAACTATGCAATTGTATTGAAAAACCTGAACTATTGAAAATGTCAGAATTTCTCACTAATGATTCAAGAACTGAAAATAGAAAAAAACTGGCTGAGATACTAGCATCAGTCTTTATTACAAAAACTTCCAATGAATGGTATGATACCCTGGATTCTGTTGAAGTTCCAGTAAGTAAAATCAATTCAATTGAACAAGTAATAAATCATCCTCAAGTCAAAGCAAGAAATATGATAATTGAAACCAGTTTTAATAATGGTGAAATTTTTCATATTGCTGGGAACCCCGTGAAAATGTCATCTTTCAAGGATGACATTTCTGCTGAAAAAGCTCCTGAACTTGGAGCTGATAACTCAAATATTCTCAGTAATATGCTTGGATACACAGATGAAGAAATAAACGACTTTCAAACCAATGAAATAATCTGATATTATTTAATTTAAAGGAGAATAACATTGAGTAATACAGGTAAAAATATTCTTATCGTTGATGACAATCCAAATACACTTGAAATTATTCAGCGCAATCTTAAAGAAACAGGATGTAATATTTTCTTATCATCAAACGTGGAAGATGCAATTATTTTTTTGAAAGAAAATAATTGCATCGATCTAGTTATTACAGATAATAAAATGCCCAAAATCAACGGTACAGAGTTGGTCAGATACATAAGAGAAAATTATCATGAAATCGAAGTAATAATGATTACAGGATACCCTTCGATTCCAGGTGCAATTGAAGCGATTAGAATCGGCGCAGGAGAATATCTCACAAAACCCTTCACCTCTGAAGAACTCGT
>DAOVTB010000120.1 GCA_030633305.1 Candidatus Muiribacteriota bacterium | reverse complement strand
CCGTCTTTGTGATGACATCATCGATCAGATGTCAGGAAGTCATGCTGTTTCAGAAGCGCTTTGTTCAGAACTTGGTATAGGTTTTGGCGAAACAACCTCTGATGGCAAAATCACTTTGGAACATACTCCTTGTATAGGAATGTGTGACCAGGCTCCAGCACTTCTTGTAAATAATGTAGTGGTTACAAAACTTACTGCAGAAAAAGCAAGATTAATGGCAGCAAAACTTAAGGAAACACATGATCCAGCATCTATCATTACTGAAATTGGTGATGGGAATAATGCACACGATCTTGTCCGTTCAATGGTTAAAAACAATATTTACAAAAAAGGTGAAGTTGTTTTCAGCGAATTTATTCAGGGCGAAGGGCTTAAAAAAGCTATTGCCATGAATAATGATCAAGTCATTGAACAGGTAAAAGCATCAAATATTCGCGGTCGCGGTGGTGCAGGGTTTCCGACTGGACTTAAATGGGATTTCACAAGAAAAGCCCAGGATAGTCAGAAATTTGTAATCTGTAATGCTGACGAAGGTGAACCAGGAACTTTTAAAGACAGAGTTATTCTGACTGAAAGACCAGGTTTAGTATTTGAAGGAATGACTGTTGCTGGATATGCAATAGGTGCAGATACAGGTATTATCTATCTCAGAGGTGAATACGCTTATCTTCGTGCATTTCTTGAAAAGACACTTTCTGATATGCGATCTAATAATCAGCTTGGAAAAAATATTCTTGGAAAAGCTGGATTTGATTTTGATATACGCATCCAGATGGGTGCTGGAGCATATGTTTGTGGAGAAGAAACTGCATTGATCAGTTCTTGTGAAGGTCTTCGTGGCGATCCAAAGAACAGACCTCCTTTTCCAGCACAGAAAGGATATCTTGGTCATCCAACTACAGTTAATAATGTTGAAACATTTTGTGGAGTTTCGCGCATCATGGATAAAGGTGCAGAATGGTTCAATGGAATCGGTACTGAAAAAAGCAGTGGAACAAAATTACTGAGCGTTTCAGGTGACTGCGCAAAACCAGGTGTTTATGAAGTTGCTTTTGGAATGACTGTAAACGAACTTCTTCAGGAAGTTGGTGCAACAGATACTATGGCCGTTCAGATGAGTGGTGCAAGTGGCGAAATGCTGGATGACTCAAAATTTGAACAGAAGATCTGTTTTTCTGAATTGGCAACTGGTGGATCGGTCATGATTTTCAATAATTCAAGAAATCCTCTTGAAATCGCACATGCTTTCATGGAATTCTTTGTTGAAGAAAGCTGTGGTTATTGTACACCTTGTCGTGTAGGAAATGTTCTTCTCAAAAAAGGTCTTGAAAAGATAATTGCTGGTAAAGGTGAACCGGAAGATCTGGAATATCTCGAAAAACTTTCAAATTCAGTAATAGCTTCAAGTCGTTGTGGAATGGGACAGACTTCTCCAAAACCTATACTTTCAACATTGAAAAATTTCAGACCACATTATGAAAAAATTGTGGTAAAAGATGAAGATGGTTTTCAAAGAGATTTTGATATAAAAGCTGCTCTTGGAATAGCAAATAAACTCCAGGGTAGAGAATCTGTAATATATAAATAAAGAGGAATTCATTATGAGTGAAAAATTTGTTTTTACTATTGATGGAGTAGAAGTCAAAGCGACTCAGGGGCAATCTATTTTAGAAGCTGCAACTGAAGCTGGGATCTATATTCCAAGCCTATGTTATATGAAGGATTTAATCCCTCATGGAAGTTGCAGAGTCTGTACTGTTAAAGTTGATGGTAGATTTCAGGCCGGTTGTGTACAGCCAGCGGCTCCTGGTATTAAAGTTGAAAATGATACTCCAGAATTGATGGAGATCAGAAAAGACATTATAGAGATGTTGTTTGTTGAAGGAAATCATTATTGCATGTTCTGTGAGAAGAGTGGAGATTGTGAACTTCAGGCTCTTGGTTACAGATTTGGAATTGCTGCTCCAAAACATAAGTATCTCTTTCCAGATAGAAAACTTGATGCAACACATCCTGAAATTTTTATCGACAGAAACCGCTGTGTACTTTGCGGTCGTTGTGTAAACGCTTCCAGAGATGTTGATGGCAAGACAGTTTTTGAATTTGTTGGTCGTGGTATTGATAAGACTGTAGCAGTTAATTCTGATGCAAATCTTTCAGATACCGATATTTCCATTGGTGATAAATCCATGGATGTTTGTCCAGTTGGTTGTATAATCAAAAAAGGTGTTGGTTTCAAAACACCTATTGGACAGAGAACATATGATCATGAACCTATTGGTTCTGACATTGAACGCCGTAAGGGCTAAGTAAAGTAAAAAGGAGCAAAATTATGGGTAAACCAAAAGTTGCAACGACTTCACTGGCTGGCTGTTTTGGCTGCCATATGTCATTGCTGGATATTGATGATCGTATACTTGATCTCGTTGAATTGGTAGATTTTGACAAATCTCCAATCGACGATATTAAAAATTTTACTGGACGTGTTACAGTAGGTCTTATTGAAGGCGGATGCTGTAATGAACATAATGTACATGTTTTACAGGATTTTCGTAAACATTGTGATATCCTGATCTCTGTTGGAGATTGTGCAATAATGGGTGGTCTTCCTGCAATGAGAAATAATATTCCATTGAAGGAATGTTTTGATGAAGCTTATCTTACAGGACCAACTGTATATAATCCAGATGGAATAATTCCAAATGATAAAGCTCTTCCGCTTATACTTGACAAAGTATATCCTTGTCATGAAGTGGTTAAGATTGATTATCATCTTCCTGGATGTCCGCCTCCGGCTGACACATTGTGGGAAGCGCTTGTTGCATTATTGAGCGATAAGCCAATTGAATTACCATACGAATTGATTAAATACGACTGAGTGAAATAGGAGTAATACTATGGATAATAAATATAAACAAGTTGTTATTGAACCAGTCACAAGAGTTGAAGGACATGGGAAAGTAACAATAGATCTTGATGAAAATAATCAGGTTAAACAGGCCAGATTGCATATAGTTGAATTTCGTGGTTTCGAGCGTTTTATCGTTGGTAGACCATACTGGGAAGTTCCAGTTCTTGTTCAAAGATTATGTGGAATCTGCCCTGTAAGTCATCATCTTGCCGCTGCTAAAGCGATGGATGGTATTGTAGGTGTTGATAAACTTACACCAACTGCTGAAAAAATGAGAAGACTTATGCATTATGGACAGATGTTCCAGTCACATGCTCTTCATTTTTTCCATCTTTGTTCTCCGGATATTCTTTTCGGATTTGATGCTGATGTTGCAATTAGAAATGTCATTGGTGTTATCAAAGAACATAAGGACCTTGCAGTTCAAGGTGTTATGATGAGAAAATATGGCCAGGAGATCATTAAAATGACTTCTGGAAAGAAGATTCACGGAACTGGTGCAATACCAGGTGGTGTTAACAAGAATCTTTCAATCGCTGAACGAGATGAATTGCTCAAAGACATCGATCAGATGATAGAATGGTCACGTGGCGCATTAAAGATTGCAAAAGATTATACTATTGAAAATCTTGAAATGCTTGCTCCTTTTGGAAGTTTTGATTCAAGTCATCTCTCTTTGGTAAGAGAAGATGGTGCAATGGATCTTTACCACGGAAACATCAGAGCGATTGATTATGAAGGTAATAAAATTATTGATGATGCAGATTATCAGTACTATACAGGATACATTGCAGAGGAAGTTAAAGATTGGTCTTATATGAAATTTCCTTTTATCAAATCAATAGGTCCGGAAAAGGGTTGGTATCGTGTTGGACCACTTGCAAGGATGAATACATGTGATTTTATCGATACTCCAGAAGCTGAAGCTGCAAGAAAAGAATTCATGGCAGTTACTAATGGTAAGCCAAACAATATTACAATGGCATATCACTGGACAAGAATGATCGAAGTTCTTCATTCAATTGAAAAGATTAAAGAACTCCTTCATGATTCAGATCTTCAGGGTAATGACCTTGTTGTTAAGGGTGAAAGACGTCATGAATCAGTTGGTCTCATTGAGGCGCCTCGTGGAACACTTTTCCATCATTACAGGGTCAATGAAGATGATCAGGTTGAGATGTGTAATCTTATTGTTTCAACAACAAACAACAATGTTCCAATGAATCTTGCTGTTGAAGGTATTGCTAAAGAATATATTAGTGGAAAACCTGAGATTACTGAAGGTCTTTTAAACAGAGTAGAAGTTGGTATCAGAGCTTATGATCCATGTCTTTCATGTGCGACACATGCAATGGGTCACATGCCACTTACTGTTGAAATGTATGATGCTGAAGGTAAATTAGTAGATTCGAAGTCAAAATAACTTGCGTCCTGAATGAGCGAATCTTGAAATATTCTGCATTAGTTCAAACCTCAACGTACGTTAGTACGCCTCGGTCTGTCCAGATGCAGAATATTTCAACCTTCATCTCATTCAAAACGCAGGATGGGTAAAAATTAGAAAAAAATCACTGTGAAGAATGTGAAAAAATTAAAATAAAAATATTTTGATTATTACTGTTTAATAATAACATGAAAAATAATTTAAAAAATAGCATATTGTTAATAGGATTTGGAAACCCTGGCCGTCTTGATGATGGTCTGGGTCCAATTTTTGCAGAAAAATTCAGTGAGTATAAATTACAGAATGTTACAATCGATAGTGATTATCAACTTGTAATTGATGATGCTGCAGATATTGCAAAACATGATATTGTAGTTCTTGTTGATGCCGCGACAAATGGCCGAGAACCATTCTATTTTGAAAAAATAGTACCCGAATCAGCTATGAGTTTCAGTTCTCATTCTGTTTCTCCACCAGCGCTTTTATCTATGGCTCATGATCTTTTCGATGCTGAAACTGTCGGTTATCTTCTTGGTATTCGAGGATATGAGTTTAACGAATACTGTGAAAAACTTTCTCCCAAAGCTATTTCTAATATGGAAGAAGCACTTGTATTTCTGAAACAAGTTGTTGTTGAAAGTAGTTTCGAAGAATCTTTGATCCAGTAATAATTAATTTTGAAATTACATAATTTTTCAGACCAGGAACATTTGAGCGTCACCGGCTGATTCCACCTGTAGTGCTTTGATGTCGTCCCAGCATTTATTCAATTCTTCATTTGTTATGTCCAGCTTTAACCTTGCCTCACGATTGTAATAGTTGTCATTACCATCAAGGTTCTTTATCAAATCTTTTTCCAGACACAAGTCATAAAGCTGTGTTCCAGGTAGCGGTTGATAGGAAAAAAACAGTGGATAATTAGATCCTATTTTCCGGTTGAATTCTATAGTTTCTTGTATAAGTGATTTTGTTTCCATAGGTAAACCTACCATGTTGAAAGTTGTAGCCTTGATTCCTAGCTTTTTTAACATAAGAAAATGCTTTTCAATATCTGCATTCTTTATTCGCTTATTTAATACATTTGCACGAAAATCCTCATTTCCACATTCGATACCGACATATACCATGAAGCATCCTGATTCTCTAAGTATTTTATAACCTTCCTCGTTGAACATTCCGATTCTTATACATGCACTGAATGGCTTGTTGATGTATCTGCAGTATTCTTTCTTGAATTTCTGAAGCCACTGCGAATTTGTTGGAAAGACTTCGTCTACAAATTCATAAAATTCCGGTAAATATCGCTTATCTATTTCAATTAATTCCTTCATGAGCCGGTCTACCTCGAACTTTCTCACGAAACCTTTTCGATTATCTTCCGCATATAGACATCTGAATGCATGATTACTGCAATATGAACACTTGTGAAAACAGCCTCGACTAGCAGCCACAGTTGCGGCTTTTTTATCTCCAACAAATTCTTGTATTATTGTATTTCCAACACCATTTATTCCGTTTTCTTCAAACACATCTCTATCCCATACTGGATAATCATTTATATCCTTTCTGAATGGTCTTGGATCATTTTTTATTATTTCATTTCCTGATCGACTCCAGATATTTGGGATGTTTTCCCAGGAACCATCAGGAAGTGTGTTCAATACATCGACTATAGCATCTTCTCCCTCACCAATGCATATTCCGTCAACTGAAGGATGTGACATTACCTGATCTGGAAACAGCGAAGCATGATATCCTCCGCAAAGAATCTTCGCGTTTGAAACATCTTTTATCCAGTCGGTAATTTTCTTTATCTCGGGCCAGTAATTTGTTAATGCAGAGATGCATACAATATCAGGATCGTATTTACCAATTTGTTTTTTGAAGATACTTTCATAATTTTTATCGCGCATTTCAGCGTCTAATATGCATGTTACTTTGGTATTTGTGAAACCATTGCTTTTGGCAAAGGCTGAAAGGCTTGCAATTGAAGCAACAAATACTTTCATTGTCCTCATGTAAACAAACAGAATTTTTATATCTCTTTTTTCCATCTTAGTCTCCACCTTTTTCACTAATCACTATTATATTTATCTGATCTAACAACCCATACGGATTTTAAAAATTGCTACAATGCGTTCAAGAATTTCAGAATAGGTGATAATATCATTTTCTTCTAACTTTCGTTGATGAGTATATATAATTACAGAGTTATTATTTGTTTCTACCCGGATAGGTTCTGGAAAGTTTTCAAAAAAACTTAAGAGGGAATGATCAAAAAAGTCACGGGTCTCTTCTTCGTTTCCACCTAAATGATACTTATTTGAGAATCGGGGATAATTTTTAAAATCAATGTCTTGAACTCCCTTTAACTTAGTAACCAATGAATTTAAAAAACCTTCTTCATGGAGATAGAATGATGGCAATACGAGTCCTTTGCATTTAAATGATAAGACTGTCTGTGTATAAATGATAGGTTTAGATCCAGATGTGGTTGTATATGAATAATCAAAAATCAGCATTGTTCCAGGCAGGAAACTTTGTCCAGCGACGATTTCTTTTTGCCTTGAAAAAATATTCCTTATTTTTCCACTATGGCCTAGATTTAATAATTGATAATTTGAATCAGAAATCATGTTATTATATCCTGGATCAGTTTCATAAAAATCATATCCATTCTTTAAAGCAATCAGATGCATTTTTTTTGTTCGGTGTTTATTCAACAAGTGTATTCCTAAAGTGGCATAAAGAAACCCACAAATGATAAATATAGTTAATAAGGTGATTTCCATCTGATTGTGTCCTTAAAGAGATTCGATAATGTACAAGATTAACATATAAAAGCATAATAAAGAAGATTTTATATGTTATAAACTAGCATATTGAAAAAATCTCTGCTCTCTTAATACTTGAACTTTTTAATCAAACAATATATAATTTCACCCGATGGTGGAACTCGATCAAATTCGTAAAACTTCATTAGAAAGGGCAACGGAAACTAAATGATAGCAAAATCTGAAGAAAAACTTTTCAATTTTGGTTTTGTAACTCTTAATTTTTTTGTTTTGTTTTCATTTTGTAATCTGGCAGTTTTTTATAGTTTTTATAATTTTCTGGCAACGCTCCCTATACCAAAACAATGGCATGGCATTTTGATAGGTTTGATATCGGCAAGTGCACTTATTTTACGCCCATTTATCATTTCCAGATTGACTGTACGCAATGCAATACGAGGAGTAATAATAGGTATTGTATTGATTGTAATATCGTTGTTGTCGTATTCACATGCAAATACACTGTTACCTATGTTTTTGCTTAGAATCATGCATGGAGTAGCGTATGTTACACTGATGTCTTCTGCAATAACTATGTTGATGATATTTATACCAGCGAAAAAAAGCGGTCAGGGATTTGCGATTATTTCTGTTATGACACTTTTACCTTATGCAGTGATACCTCTTATTCTTGAAAGTAGTTATGCAGCCAATATTCATATGACCAACGTGTATTCCTTTACTGCATTTTTTATGATTCCACCCCTGTTTCTTTTGATTCCACTTTCAAAACATTTGAAATCACATGTTTCAGGCAATTCAAAAATAGCTGATAAACTCCCAAAGGGAAGTTTGTGGTTAAATATAAAGCAACCAAAGATACTTTGTCTACTTGGTGCAAATGGTTTGCTTTTCGCCGTGTTTTCCTTGATATTCTTTTTCCTTAAAACTTTTTGTGCAGAATCTGGATTTGGAAATCCCGGAATCTTTTTTACTATATTCACTGGTGTTATGATTGGAATCAGAGTTTTATTAGGTCCAATGTTTGACAAATTCAACAAGGCTCCAATGACAATAATCAGTTTTATTATATTAGCGGTTGGGCTGTTTTTACTAAGATCAGTGGAATCAACTTTTCGTTTTTATTCAGCAGCTGTAATTTATGGGATCGGAGTTGGAGCAGCTGCGCCACTTATGAATGGAATGATGTTTAATATATCTTCTCCTGTTTACAGGGGACTAAATACAAATCTGATGATGGAAATGATCGATTTAGGTTTTTTTCTGGGTCCTGCAATTTGTGGTTTTGCATTATCTACAGGATTCAGCCAGGCAAATATTATTTCGGTGTGTATTGGTGCCATTGTAATGGCTGCATTCTTGATGATTCCAATGATTAAAGAAAATTATATTAAGGAAGGAAAATAATGATAAACAAGTCTCGTCCAGATGCAACTTTTTTTCTAGTTAAACTTCAATTACCTCTTCATACAATTTTTACCAGGACTGCAACAAGTAGTGCTGTTCAAATTGCTGAGCTTTTGTCGTTCAATGATAAAGACAAGTACTATCTTGAATCTGCTGTTGATGAGGCTTTTTGTAATGCGGTTGAACATTTCTCGGGAATTGTCAAAAATGATGAGTATATTTATGTTGAATTTACAATTGAAGAAGATTCTCTTGTTGTATCAATTAGGGATAAAGGTATTCCGTTTGATTTGCGGCAAGCAGATAGATATACTCCTGACAACATTGAAGGTATGGATTTTCCAGGTCTTGGAATGCTTCTGATGCATCAGGGAATGGATTCAGTGGAACTTTTTGTACATGGTCGTGAAGGAAAAGAAACTAGACTTACTAAGAAGATCAAATATAAAAATATTCCGCAGGAACTTCTTGATACCAGGATCAGAAAACGAGGTGTTAAACGGCCTACTATCCGAGATGCTATAATCCGAGTTCCAAGATTGGATGAACTTGGTGAAATCACACGTTTGGCATGGAGATGTTATGGTTTTACACAGGAAGACCTTTTATATGATGTTGATCTATTAACCAAAAAAGTTAAAAATGGAGAGTTTAAACCAGTAGTTGCTTTTGATCCGAAAAGTAGTGATATGATTGGACATGGAGGTTTGAAATATCATGATTTGAAGGTAAAAGTTGGTGAATTTAGTCTTGGATTTGTTGATCCATCTTATAGATGCCCAGGGCTGGTAGAAAAGGTGATGAAAGAATTATTGGAAATTGCTAAAAACAATGGAGATGCTGGAATGTTCGATTGTTCAGTTACAACTCATACTTTTTCTCAAAAAGCTCAACAAGTACATATAGGATCTAAACCATGTGGTCTGATGCTGGGTATTGCTGCTTCAGGAATGCAGGTAAAGGAATTGAAAACATCAAAGCAGGATAAGGGATCGATTGTAAACCATTATATTCCATTTGATTTTTCTCAGGAAACAATTTATGTCACGGATCACCACAGGGAGATGGCTGAAAAAATATATAGCTGGATGGAACTTCCCAGAACTTTTGGTGTTGCTGATATGGAACCACCAGCAGGGGATTCAAATATCAGTATGTTTACTCTTCCGGATGAGTTAAATGTCACTTTTATAATTGTTCACACCATTGGTACTGATACTGTTGATGAAATTACCAATGGATTCCAGCAGTGTAGACGAGATGGTAGAGATGCAGTTTACCTCTTTTTGCCTTGTGGTGTTTCGTCATCACCATATCTGGTTGAAAAGTGCGAAAACCTTGGATTTTCATTTGCTGGTATAATGCCTCATATTCATGATGGCGATGACAGGTTTCTGATGCAGAATGTGAGCATTCCTCTTGATCTTGAAAAAATCCGGGTATATGGTGATATGGGCAGAGAACTTTTTGATTACATAAAAATGGAGATAAAGCGAATTGAAGATAAATAATGAAAATACAATATAAAGCTTTTTTACTAATTTCACTTTTTGGAATCATCATTATAAGCATCCTTTCATGGGGGTATAATGTCTATAATGCTAAAATTATCTTGAATAAAGAATTTAAAAATATTAAAAATATTGCAGAAGAAATTTCTCTACATATGCAATCTATCCTTATTGGAAAAACAGTAATTTCTAAAACTCTTTCCTCTGCTCCTGTTATTAAAGATTTTTTATTAAAAAGTAATGTAAAATTTGGCGCATTTTCACCTGAAAAACAAAAACAGGAAATTGAAAGACTTAACAGGAAATGGATAGAAACTGAAGATATCAATGATCCATTTATTAAATCTTATATGACTAATTCGGTTTCTGAATTTCTAAAGTCTCAGCAAACTATAGTACCAGATGAGTATGGTGAGATATTTCTAACTAACAAATATGGAGTTATGATTTCCACTACTGGTAAACTTACCACACTGGCACATTCCCATAAATATTGGTGGCAAGCTGGTTATCATAATGGAAAAGGTAGAATTTTTCTCGATGATCGTGGTTATGATACGAGTGTACAAGGATATGTAATTGGAGTAGTTATTCCAATAAAGTATGAAAATGAAATAATTGGAATACTAAAAAGTAATGTAAATATCATGGGACCATTAACCCATGCAATTCAGGAATTTTCTCAAAGAAGTCATGGAATTGTGGAAATAGTTCGTACTAGTGGTCTAGTAGTGGCTGGTAACAATGTTAAACCATTAACAAAGAAACTCAGTAACTTTATAGTTAATAAGTTAAAACTGAAAAAGCTAGGTACGGCGATGATTAATGTGCAGAACAAAAATTTACTTGTAGCTTATGATCCTTTAAAAGTAACATTAGGTTCTGATAGTATCGGTTTTGGTGGGAGTAAGGAATCAATTGATCATATTAAAGGCAACAAAGGTGATGCATGGCATATTGTTATTACTCTTGATGAAAAAAAAGCTTTTGAAATTGTGCGTGAAACAGGTTCATTATTGATTCTGTTTGGAGTAATAGTTACTTTTTTTGCAGCTTGTATAGCATTTCTTTTAGCTAAATTGTTAGCCAAACCATTAGTCGAGTTAGCTATAACAGCCAAAAGTATTGGAGAAGGGAATCTTGATACACAAGCAATGGTAAAATCAAAGGACGAGATTGGATCTCTTGCAAAAACTATCAATGAAATGGCTAACAATCTGAAAATTACTATGGCATCCAGAGATGAGGTTGAAAGTATAAACAATGAATTGCAAGAAGCACTTGATAATGTCAAAACCTTGAGTGGATTGATACCAATATGTTCAAGCTGTAAAAAAATCCGTGATGACGAGGGGACTTGGAATAGATTGGAAGAATATATATCTAACCATACAGATGCCCAGTTTAGCCATGGTATATGTAATGATTGTGTTAAAAAACTATATGGGGATTTAGATCTGTATAAGAAAAAGTTAGATTAATAATTATATCAACAAAATTCATTCAAATAAAGTGATATCGAAACAATGGTTTATGACTTTACTTCCGACTGAGAAGGAATATTCAACTCTTGAAAATCTGGAAGAATTCTGGTTTTCATGATAAATTGTAAATTAATATTATCTAGATAGAATAAAACATAAAATTTAATGGAGAAAAGTATGAGAAAAAACATTTATTTTGTATTAGTTATAACCTTTATGGTTGGTTCTTTGTTTGCTTATGAAATGGCTAAAGTTTCTGTTGATAAAAGCTTGGTAAAAAAATATGTTGTTGATAAAAATGCTGGGATGGTTGCTCAGAATATTCAGGACCTTACTTTTCTTCACACTAGTGATATGCACGGTTATTCATTTATTAGAGAAATCCTTAGTCCCAAAAAAGACTATGCTTCAGGAGGTCTTTTTTCACTTGCAACACTGATTTCAAAAAAAAGAAAAAAATCTTCCTTTAACAGATGGGCAATGGAGAATAGTATCAATGACAGATATAATCGAAGAAAAGGTGATGATGGAATATTCCTGGTTGATTGCGGAGATTCTGTTTCTGGAACATATAACGACAGAATAAGAACAGGTGTTGATATAACAAGATTAATGAATTCCAGATTTCTTGATTATAATGCAAAAACTATAGGGAATCATACTGTGGATTATGGGATATCTCCTATGTACAGGAATATTAAACTTTCCAATTTTCCGGTTGTGATTGCTAACGCTGTTTATGAGGATACTGGAAAACAGCTTGACGGAACACTCCCTTATGTTATTGAAGAAGCTTATGGAATAAAAGTAGGTTTTATTGGCTTATCGAATGTATGGTCAACTAAAATAAAGGGTGTAAAAATGCTTGATATTATTGAAACTCTGAAAAAATACCTTCCGGAAATCAGGAAAAAAGCTGATATTGTTGTTTGCTTAGCACATATTGGACTTGAAAGAGAAGCAGAGCTTGTTAAAAATATAGCTAAAATGGATAATTTTGATCCTTCGTTGAACGTGGATCTGTTTTTAGATGGACATTCACACGAAAACATACATTATTTGATTGATAACGATACCTTAGTTTCGCAAGCTGGAAAATATGGGATGAACTGCGGTGAAGTAAATATAAAATTTAACACGAAAAGGAAAAAAGTTGCATCTTTTTTTATAAAAAAACATAATTTATCAACTAAAAATTATCGACCTTCGCAAGAACTGAAAAACGAGTTTAAGAAACTTGTTGAAACTGTAAAAGAGGAAAATGATGGAGTTGTAGAAGATGGATTAATTGGTTTTTTCATGAAAAAACCTCCGAGGACCTCACAATATATTTATAATCCCGCTGTCGAATTTTGTGCTCGGGCCAATATCGAATCCCCACTTGGTGGTTCAATCGAACCTGATTGTTCAGTTGTTTATCATAAAAGTGTAAGAAATCATATAGCTGCAAATGATAAAGGAATCATAACCAATGGAATTATGCATATGGCAGTTCCGTTTGTAGAAAAGCTTCAACTTGTGAAAATGAAAGGGTCCAGATTGATCAAATTGATTGATTATGGAATGAAGAAAAAGTACTGTTGGGCTGGATTACAAGCTCATATAGTTGAAAAAGTAAAAAATGGAAAACTGGTTGAAAGAAAACTGTTAAAACTTAATGTCTTCGATAAAAAGAAAAAACAGTTTGTTCCAGTTGATAAAGATAAAACATATGTAATGGTCTGCAACTCCTTTTTCAATAAAGTTTATGTTAAGCCAAATCCTGAAGATATTATAAATACTTCCGCAACTGATAAATCAAGTTTGAAAGCATTTTTAAAGAAGTATAAAAGTAACAGAGATTACTATTTTACAGATCTTGATAAACTCTCAAAAACTTTGATTTATGTAACTGAATGAAAGATTGTTATCTGAGCTGAGCGATTACTTTAAAAGTGTTGCTTTATAACCACCTTCATCAAGAGAATCAATAATAACAGAGCATTCGATGTTTTGAAATTGATCACCAGTTATAAAAATAGTCTTTTTTGGTATATCTATATCTATTTTCAGGATATTATGTTTTTTCTCTAAGATTCTGGAGACATTTGATGCACAACCACCACAGGTCATATTTGGAATATGGAATGTGAATCCATCTGATGCTTTAGTAGGTGTATCTGAAAATTTATTTGCAAATTTTTTGTAATATGAAATAAACAGGAAAAAAACTATAATCAGAGCTGATATAATTTTTGTCCAATGTAGTAAAGGGCTTTCTGTGCCATGATGAATATGTTTTACTGCATCTAAAGACATGAAATCATACATTAAATTCATTAAATATCCAAAAAGTATTGAACAGAAGGAAAT
>DAOVTB010000221.1 GCA_030633305.1 Candidatus Muiribacteriota bacterium | reverse complement strand
GCTGCTTATGTAACTGCAATTATTCCGTATTTTGGATATGCAAAAGGGGATAAAAAGGATGAACCTCGTGTTTCAATACGAGCCAGAGTTTGTGCAGAATGTCTTGAGCTTGCTGGTGCAGATCGTGTTATTACAATGGATCTTCATGCAGCGCAGATACAGGGTTTTTTTAAAAGGCCTGTTGACCATTTATTTGCACGTCCTCTGCTTGCAAAACGAATTGAAAAACTTGGGATAACTGATGCGGTAATAGTTGCTCCAGATGCTGGTTTTGCTAAAGATGCCCGAAAATTTGCAGATTATTTGAAAGTTCCTGTTGCAATTGGTGATAAAATGCATGCAGTGGTAGGTGAAAAATCTGAAATAATGGAACTGATAGGTGATGTTAATGGAAAGATTTCGATTATTGTAGATGATTTCAGTATTTCAGGTGGTACGCTTGTAAATCTTTCTAAATTACTCCTTGAGAGAGGAAGTACAAGGATTTTCGCTTGCCTTTCACATCTTCCACTTAGTGAAAAGGGAGTTGAAAAACTGATAAATAGTCCAATTGAGAAGATAATTTCGACAGATACAATCGCTAATCTAAGAACTAGAGGACATGATAAGTTTGAAATAGTATCTGTTGCACCTTTATTTGCAGAAGTGGTAAAAAGGATGGAATCCGGAAAATCTATCAGTAGCCTTTTTGATGCTATACCAGAAGATTTGCTAAAAACATTTTCTGTTTAAAACCAGTCTGCTGATTCCTGTATTATTATTGAAGCGATATCTTCAGGATTTTTTATACTGTAAAGTTGCACGTTTTCAGGAAGATTACTTATGGGAGTTGAATAACTCTGGTCAATCTTGAAAATATAAATCCTGTTGTTGTTCTCAAGGGTTGCCAGAAAATCTATTGTATCCTGGAAATTTCCAAGTTCCATATCTGATATCAGGATAATATCAACTGGATTATTATTGCTTTCGACGAGTTCTTCTATTGCTTTTGTGTCTACAGTTGTTCCGCCACCTTGAAAATGTCCTAAAAAAGAGAATACTTCATCTTCATCTTCTGTAAAATCAAGTGTCATAGTTGAATCACTAAAATTTACACATCCGACTGATCTGTCATTTTCAATATATTCTCTTGTTGTGCAGAAAGCTCCAAGAAGAGCATAGCTTAGTTGATAATTTGGATCCACCATTGAACCACTTGAATCCATTGCTATTAAACAATCTGGCAGGACCATATTTTTTTTATCTGAATCTTCAGCAACAGTTTCTCCAGTATTGACAAAACATTTAGATAGACCTGGAAGGAATTTTCCGTATGATGCATAAATGTTAACTTCTGTAGGACTCCTGTCAACCGTCCAGTCTTCATATGAACTTTCAATTATATTTTCCGGGTTTGTTTGAATTTCTGATTCTTCAATCCTGATGCGATATTCGTCAAGAAGCTCTTCATAATGTTCAAGACTGTATGTATACGGCTGTTGAATATCTCCACCTGATCCTGCTCCCTGTGCCAGTCCGCCTATTACTCCGAAAATATCATCTTCATCATCACCAGAGTTCTGTCCATTGCATTGTGCTGGTGCTGCTGGCGTCTGGGGATTAGATTGACCTTCTGATTTGAAAATCCTTTGTTTAACCATTCTATTATAGGTGTTATCAGGAATTTCATTCTGAATCTGATTCTGTCCATCGGTTGATTCGGCATCTGAAAATGCTTTTAATGAGAAAGTATGAGACAGAGTTGATTCTCCCTCATCATGATTTTCTCCATATGGGTTATCCAAATCCTGATTCTGCATAGTCTTTGGATCAAAAAACAGATCCAGAAAAGTTTTGTATTTTTCATGATAATCTGTACTTTTATCTAATTCACTTTTTAGAAAAGGAACCATTTTGGCTTTAAACGTAGAGTTTTGTGGGAGAGGAAGATCAATCACTATTCTATAATATTCCTGTAGAAGCTCGCCAATATATCCATCAAATTGTTCAGTTAAAAGTATGTCCTTGATGTGATGGCAGTCTTTTTCAATATAAATATGCCTGTTTACAACCATATCGGTGTAAAAATTCTGGATCATTTTGGCACGATCCATATCATGAAATTTTAAATAACCTTCCTTCAGAAGTTTGTACAGGGTAATAAAATCAAATGGGCATACCATGTAATGTCCTACTTCATGCATCAAAAGAGCTTTTGCTGTTAATTCTCTGTCGAGGCCCTTTTCAACTAGACTTTCTATAAAATCTGTATTCATATAGATCCGGTGATTTATCATTTGAATTGAAGCTGTTGATACCTTTGCTGAATCATCTGAAAGTACAGGATCTGGTAATGGTGGATAACCGAATTCCTGCATGACTTCATCCCAGATGTTCATAAGTTCGAATGTTGCAAGCATAGTTTATACCCCTTTTATTGATTTAGCTATACAAGGTTTACCATATATTGTTTGAAGACTGGATGGTCCATTTTCATACAGGCTTCATCTGCTTTTTTTCGATCTTTTTTTCTTGTATACAGAAAGATCACATTTTTTTGATCCTTTTTTAGATTAGTAAAATTTTTAACTATAGCACCAACCATCTGTTTTGTAATGTAAAGCTTAAGAGGTTCGCTTCGTTCATCATTTGCAAAATCTTTAGCATATGTTTTGTTAAAATTGATTCTGTGCCAGATCACATATGGTGTAACTGCTTTGATATGTTCAAGCCCTGCTTCATCCTGGCCAAGGAGCCATGCAAGAGCTTTAGCATATAATACAATTGAATTTTCAGCGCGTATTGAAAGTCCATTTTTGACTTTTCCACAGGCATAAGAAGAATAATGGCATCCTTTAGGACAGGATTCGCCACTTCTTTTACATCCGTAAAGTGGACAGGTTGTTACTTCACTTAAAAACAGGTCAAGAAAAAGATTTGCTTCTTCACTTACTGCAAGTTCATCAATCTCATCTCTTATTGTATCGATTTCATTTGTTCTGAGCATTTTAAGTCCAGTTTTTGATTCCATATGATCTCTAAATTCTTCGCACAGTACTTCTGAATCGTTTATTGCACCGAGAACATCTCCAGAACTTTTATTGAATAGCTCAAAGAATTTTGCAGCCATTTTTTTATTTTTAAGAGGGTTTTTCATTCCGCGTGTTCGGAGTTTTCTACTATTTACAATTCCCATGTATTTGGATTCTATAGCAACATCGAATCTATCAAGAACTGGTGGGATTAAATCGGAATTACCAGAATCTTTCCAGTTACAGGTTGCATACATTGGATAATCAGTATCATAGCTTATGAATTCATTGAGATATTTCCAATATCCTCTATCAATTCCATCGAGGAGAATATTCTGTTTTCCTGAAGGCAGTCTGTTAAATTCATCAATAAGTTTAGGTCCTACAAATATTGAATGTTGCCATTTATTTTCTTCGATTCCCTGATTAAGTTTACCAAGATCAGGTCTTGCGATCATCTTTTCTTCAGTCTGTTCAGGATGACCCTTAATAGAGGCTGAAAGGACTACTTCAAGTGGAAGTCCATAAAGGATGGAGATTATGTTTTCGCAAGCGGTTGTTTTTCCCATTCCGTATTCACCGTATACCAGTGCATTTTTTCCAGTAATCCCGGTTAAAAGTGACATCATAAGAGTAGAATTGAACTCAACGCCATCAATATTGAAATCTGGTTGGCAGAAATATAAATTGTCTCTTAAGAAAACGTATGTGTCAATGATCTTTTCTCTTTTAATATCCATTTTGATTCCTCCTGTGAATTCCGATCTGCTTTGGTTAATGCAACTTATGTGCCAAAAAATGAAACTATCGCGCAGAGAACGCTGAGGACGCAGAGAAAAAAATAGATATAAAAATGTAGGGACACTCCACTCAGACTGTGTCGCAATCCAATTTGTCATCCTCGGGCTTGACCCGGGGATCCATTTTATTGACTTTGCCAATTGGAATAGATTATCCGGGGGCCGCCTTCGGATCAAGTCGGGTAATGACTGTTATAATAGTATTTTCCCAATTTTTATTTTCTATCCTTATTCTCTGTGACCTCTGTGTTCTCTCTGTGGTAAAATTTTATGTTTTTTTTATTGCGGCATAGTTTGCCTATGCTTGTTCAATATAAAAAAATTAAATTCGCATAATATTTTAATAATAAAAACTCAATAACCGAAAAAAATTATTTGCTTGCATAAAAAAATTATAGGTTCAACTGGAAAATTATGATATATTTAACTAGTGAAAAAGATAAATGAATTAATACTATATATATAAAGGACAAAATCATGAAAGAAAATCGTTTTGAAAAGATAATTGAAATCAGTGAAAAACTTGCAATGAGTGTTGATATTGATAAACTTCTACCGACTATTCTGGAAGAAGTTACAAAAATACTCGATGGTGACGCCAGTTCACTTTGGTTGCTTAAGGATGATACTTTGTATTTTAAAGCTGCAACTGGTGAAAAGATTGAGATGTTGAAAAACATAAAGGTTCAGAAGGGAAAAGGTATTATTGGTCAAGTGGCTGAAAACATGGAACCTCTTATTATTCCATGTTGTGAAAATGACCCTGCATTCAATAAAAAAATAGCTGACAAGACAGGATATATTCCTTCTTCTATAATTTGTGTTCCCTTGTTTGGTCAACAGAAAACTCTTATTGGTGTAGTAGAAGTTCTAAGGTCATTTCCGTCACCTTTTGATAAGGATGATGTACAATTTCTTGCATCTGTTTCCTCAATGATTGGAAAATCACTTAAAAATGCTCTGGAGGTCAGAAAACTAAAAGAAGACTTTAAAAAGCTTAGAAACAGAGTGGAAGCTGAAGAGCAAGTAGTTATTGTTGATGAACAGATGGAAAAACTCTATCAGCTGGGAAAAAGAATTGCTCCGCTGGATGTTACTGTTTTGATTATGGGCGAGACTGGTGCGGGTAAAGAAGTATTGGCAGAGCATATCTACAGGATGAGTAACCGGAAGGGACCATTTATTACACTTAATTGCGCTTCAATTCCAGAAGAACTTTTTGAAAGTGAACTTTTTGGTTTTGAAAAGGGGAGTTTTACAGGAGCGATTCAAACTAGAAAAGGAAAATTTGAACTTGCAGAAGGTGGTACAGTTTTTCTTGATGAAATAGGAGAACTTCCGCTTAAAGTACAAAGTAAACTTCTCAGGGTACTTGAAGCACGTAAGATAAGTAAAATTGGAAGTGAAAAAGAAATATCTATTGATGTAAAACTTATCGCTGCAACTAATCGGAATCTTGGAAAAATGATTGCCGAGAATAAGTTTAGAATGGATCTTTATTATAGATTGAATGAATTCAGTCTTGAAATATTACCGTTAAGAAAGAGACCTGGTGAAATTGTTCCACTTGCCAATTTGTTTATCAGTAAATTTTCCAAAAATAGTAATGTTCGACTCAGTATGGCAGCCAAGGAAAAATTGATGACTTATGTGTATCCGGGAAATGTAAGGGAATTGAAGAATATTATCAAAAAAGCTTTGATTCTTATGGACGGAGACAAGATCAATGTTGATGAAATACAGTTTGAGAGATTACCTGGATTACCTATGAATGATGTAGGATTTACTATTGATTCTGGAAAAAGTCTTGAAGAAGTCGAGATTGAATACATTTTGAAGGTACTGAAAGAGAATGGTTTAAATAAAGAAAAAGCTCTTCAGATACTCCAGATAACAAGGCCAACATTAAATAGTAAACTTAAGAAAGCAAAAGAGAAATATAATATGGATCTGAGTACTTGATTAACTAATACTGAATTTAATCTTGTTGAAAAAGCTTTCTCAGTGTCGGAATTCAATTGTAATAAATTGAATTTAATTGCCTGACGGTAGTTTTCCGTAATGTTCCTGAAACAAATTTGATCATGTAATCATTTTTTTAATAAAGATTAAATTTTAATAAATGAAATATTAATATGTATATGATTTTTATTATTAAAACTCTTGTCAATTTGTAAATTTTCATATATAATCATTTTGTTCGAAGTAATTTATACGTAGCAGTAATCGAAACATTTTTATGTAGGAGGAGTCGTAATGAATTTTAAACAGGCTAACAAATTGGCTGAATTTCTTAATGGTTTAAGCAGTGAAACTAGAGGTAAAATACTTTATTTCGTTGGTGACAAAGAATACAGTGTCAACGAAATATGTGATGGTATTGATGAAAAACAATCCTATGTTTCACAACAGTTAAGGATACTTTATGAAAAAGAGTATCTTATTAAGAAAAAAATTGGTACAAAAGTACTTTATCGTGTTAAAAACAAGAAAATACTTGATATTTTAAATGATATTGCAGACTATGTAGTTTCAGAAAACAAGTAACCTTTTTCTGGATCCTGAATGGGCGAAGTTTGAATTTTTTTGCATTTGTTCAAACCTCAACGCACGTGTAGTGCGCCTCGGTTTTCCCAAATACAAAGAAAATCCAACCTTCATCCCATTCAGAATCCAGAAAGTATTGAAGACAAATAAAAAAAACGGGCCTGAAAAGGCCCTTTTTTTATTTGTCTTGATTAAAAACAAGATAAATTTGAACTGCGAAGGTTACGAATGGAAATATACAAAATTTGGGAAATAAATAATATTAAAAACTAAAATAGATTGTGTCAGAAGTACTTTAATTTTCTTTGATGTTCAAAAAAAATCAATGTGCCCTTTTAGATAAATATCAAACTAATTATAATTATTATTGTACTTTGACTGTGTCATAATCTATTTCAATACAATATTTGGTGAAAACAACTTATCTGTCGCAGGGGTCAAAGCAACTTTCATGAACTAGAATTTCAAGTTCAAAAAAGTTCCATGTGATCCCATCTATATTGATATTTAAATTTTCCCTTATGGTAAATTTTTTTTCTATTCTTTACACATTATTTTTAAATCATCCGTGTTTATCTGGTACGCCAAGAGGCGTTTACATATCAGTTGGTGAAATTCCAATCCGCCAATTATCCGTTCGGGCGGTAGTCAAAGAGACGGAAACCGTTTCATGGGAGGATACAGATAGCGATGTCTATATTCGAGTTCCCTGT
>DAOVTB010000297.1 GCA_030633305.1 Candidatus Muiribacteriota bacterium | reverse complement strand
ATCGGAGGATTCATCTTAAAGCAAAGAATCAAAAATGTTCTATTTTTGGTTGAGATCATAGTGTTTTTTCGGTCTAAATTTTGTAAAAAGTTCTAAAATTAAAGACTTGACCCTGAAGTTTGCTATGACCCTGAAGTTTGTTTATATAAAGAACAATGCAAAAGAGAAAGAAAATTTTACGGGTAATAATGATTGGATGATCAGACTTTCCAGCGACAATTCTACGGGAATGGTTGAAACTAAACAAATACCTACAACTATTTTTTTTGATTCGATGAATGATGAGTGTCGGATATGTAAAACTCGCTATAAATCAAATCTTTCTCTTCTAACAAAGGTTATCAAATCGTTAAGAAAAATCAATGATTATCAAGGATATTATACTGCATATCTAACTGAAAATTTAACAGATGAAGAATTTGAAAAAATATCTTTTGAATTTATTCAAACATTTGATGAAAATATCCAACCTATGAAGTTGGCCTCAGATATTAAGAGATTATTTATGTTGACTAAGATTAATTTCACTCAAGGTGAATTGGAACATGTATTCAATTGTTCTGAAGACCAAATAGGAGAAATTATATCTAAAATAGCATCTGTTGATAGAAAAAAGGATTTTCACATTGACAGTATATAGGAAAGTTGGGGATTCAATTGAAGGAAAACGGCTTAATATAAATTCTAGAAATATTAAAAGTAGACCACCAAAGCCACATCCTACATTGAGGATTATTTATCCTTACACTTTTCCTGATAAAACAACGCAAATAATTATTAAAAAGTGTGATAAAAAATTATTTTCTGAGAATAGCTATGTTGAATTAGAAGATGGAATTGAAGGTAATTCTGTTAAGTGCAAATTTAGTAAACCCTATAAACCAGATCATAAAGATATAATTAATTTATCTGGTAGGCACAAGGCTATTGGTAAAGCAACTAAGAATGGTCATTATTATTCGGAAGTTTTTCAAGAAATTAATCTTGCTAAAATATGTGGTGTTGAAGGTGAACAAGACTTATTGAATTGCATTGAAAAATCTATTGAGCATAAACCCAAGAAAAAACCTAATAAGAAAATTAAGAAACCCAAGAAAAACAAGAAGTCAAAGAAATCCAAAAAGAAACGATAATTTTTATATTACTTCCATTACGATCTTAATTTTTTCAAGATGAAGTTCAAGGAAGTCAAAGACTGGTCTATGCATAATGGATTAGGTGATTAATATCATTTTTTGCGAGTTCATGTATGTTTAATAGTAAATATTTTGGAAGATACCTATGACTTTGTGGGAAAAATAGAGTTGTATGATCAATTCTAGGTACCCGTCCGATAAACCCTGTTAGATATGACACCAAAAAAATAATATAATCCAGTATAAATTTATTCTGGAGATTGAAAATGAAAAAAAGAAGAAGTATCGGACAGATAAAAAGAGAAGTAGAAAATTACAAGAAAAGTGGTGTATCAAAAAAAGTTTACTGTCAGAAGCATGGAATTAGTTTGAATAGTCTGAATTGGATTATCATAAGACTTCAACGCCATGAAAAATCTAAAAAAGAAAAAAGTAAAGTAATGAAATCTGGTTTTACCTGTTTTGAAATAAAAAAACCAGTTGAATCTAATCCGATAATGGTTCATTATGAAAAAATTAGGATTGAACTTCCTGAAAATTTCAGTGAGCAATCATTCAAGAAAATCTTAACCACAGTGAAAAATTGCTATGTTTAATTTTACAAGTCAAAAAATGTATTTTGCAAATGAACTCGTGGACATGCGGAAATCTTTTGATACTCTTTCGGATTATGTCCAGTTTCAACTGGGACATGATCCGCAAAGCGGAGATGTATTTATCTTTATAGGTAAAAGACGTAATCGGATGAAAATCCTGATATGGGAAGATAGCGGATTTTGGATTTGTAATAAAAGACTTGAACAAGGAACCTTTTCAAAGCAGATTATAAAACTTCAAAGTGGAAATAGTACATGTATCAGTTCAGCACAATTGCATAATCTTTTGGAAGGAATAATAGTACTTTCGTCAAGAAAATTAAAGAGATATAAAAGGAAAAAAGCAGCATAAAAAAAGTTAAAATATTCATTGAAAGCATTGAATAAAACAGTACTTTTTGATATAATTATGTATGTCGAAAAGCACTGTAAATCCTATCGGGATCATAGAAAAAGAAAATCAAATTTTACGTCAAAAACTTGCTAAAATAAATGATGAATATCAACAGAAATTTTATGAATTAACTAAAGAAATTGAAAAAAAGAATGAAACAATTGAACAAAAAGATGAATGGATAAAATCATTAAAACAAGCTTTGTATGGTAAAAAAAGCGAGAAAACTTCAAAACAGAATATAGTTACTGTTGAATTCAATCAACTTACAATTTTTGAAGTTATGGATGGATACAGGGCTGATGAGATTGAAAATATTTCTCCAGAAGAAAAATCTAAAGAGGATATTCCAATTAAAGAAGATTCAAAAGAAGATAATAAGAAATCACCTGGTCGTAGAAAAGTTGCTATAGATCTTCCCGAACGTGAAATTATCCTTAAAGTATCTGAAGAATATCAGAAAGATGAAAACGGTGAATCACTTGTACTTATAGGTTATGAATGTAGCGAAAGATTGCACCGGGTTCCTGAAAAATTTGAACGGCTTGTTATCAAGAGAGAAGTCTGGGGCTATCAAGATAGCAGAGACCGAGTAATTGTAGCTGCTCCGCTTTTAGCAATCATCCCAAAAGGAAAATTGACTGATGAACTTATTCATCATATTGTTTTTGATAAATTCTTTAACGGAATGCCTCTTTACAGACAGTTGAAAAGTCTAAATGCTCTTGGAGCTGATCTTTCAAAATCAACCATGTCTGATGCTGTAAAATGGTGGTCAAAATTATACAATCCTGTAGTTGGTGCTATTAAACAACAAGTCCTGAATAGCAAATATGTTCATGCAGATGAAAGTCCGCTGAAATATAAGTCAACAGATAAAAAAAAATATAAAAAAGGATATGTTTTTGTTTATCAGGATACTGAACAAGTATATTTTTATTTTGGTGAAAGCAGAGCTCAAAAGATGATTTCTAATGTACTTGGAAGTGTTTCTGATTCTGGAAAATACCTTGGATATCTAATGTGTGATGGATATGCTGGTTACAATGTACATTCTGGAAAAAGACTTGCTTGTTGGGCACATGTTCGACGTCAATTTTTCAAGCTGGCTTCGGGTAATGCAAATGCAAAACATATTTTAAAACTTATCAATAATTTGTATAAAATTGAACGTAGCATTTCAAAAGAAAAAATCGAAAAGAATTGGTCTGAAAAAGAATATTTTCAAAATCTGTATGGCGCCAGAAATATTAAAGCAAAAAAAGTTATTAAACAATTGGAAGAAGCACTTTTTTTGTATACCAGTAAATGTTCTCCTGGTAGTAGTTTTGGGAAAGCAATCTCATATACAAAAAATCGTTGGAAGGAACTTCAGGTTTATCTTGAAAACTCCTGTCTTCCCATTGATAATAATGCAGCAGAAAGAAGCATTCGTTCTATGGTAGTTGGAAGAAAAAACTTTCTTTTTGTTGGTAGTGAAGAGGCTGGTGAATGGGCCGCTGATTGCTATTCTATTATGGAAAGTTGCAGACTACAGGAACTTGATCCAAGAGATTATATGCGTGCGGTCACTCCGATTCTACTAGAAAATAGAGATAATCCGGATTTTGATTACGCTGAGCTTACACCAAAATCTGTTTGCGAAACAGTTCGGAATATCAAAAAAATGCAGAAAAACCTCTGATATTTTCCTGTATTTTATCATGTTCTGATAACGTTGGTTATGTTAACCTAACGGTTGAAATATCCCTAAACAACTGCAAAAACAATATTTTTCGAAACAATTTTATGCTATCGAAAATACAAAGCAAAAAAATCCTGACATGATTCAAAATTCAGAATAT
>DAOVTB010000168.1 GCA_030633305.1 Candidatus Muiribacteriota bacterium | reverse complement strand
GGGTGGAATCATCCAGAAAGCACTTGCGGAAAAGGACAGAGACAAGGAATTACAGCTTACACATGGACTTCATTTTTTCGGAAGATTAGATGTGAATGCATCTGGAAAGTTGAAATCACTATTGAAAAAACTTGGAACAACAGAAACAAGCCTTCCGCTTCGAGGTGACTTTGATGCAGCACTGCTTGCCAGATTGAAAAAGGGTACAAAGGTTGTTTTAAAACAGGCGAAAAAGGGAGGGAAATTACTGAGAAAAAGCCTTGTAAATATTCGAGTTCCTTTTCCAAAGATTAAAATACCTGGAATACCAGCGAATCTGACAATACATCAGGGAAAATTTGTTATTCGGTCATATTTAGACACTCTCGGAAAAAAACATTTTGAAAGTGTTTTTCAAGGCGGAATGGATTTAGATATGAAGGGAAGCAGCAAGAAGCTTTCTGCAGATGTTGACATTGAATTTGAAAGTGTAAAAGCGAACGGCGAATTTGATTTCAAAATGTCAGCTGAAGCAAGTGCAAAATGGCATCCTCCACATGTAGACTGGCTTGAACTTGATGATATAAAAATAAAAGGTGAGTTTGGTGGTTCAAAAAGTAAGGGTAAGCATTTTGATATGACCATTGAAGCCATTAGCAAGATCGACAATAAGGAATTGGATCTTGATATTGATTTCCATATTGCAAACAAAAAGATAAAAGATTTCCTTGTCCGCCTTCATGGTGATCTGGAATTGAAATCCATGCTCAAACATGCGTTTCATAAAGAAATATCTGCAATTCCTACACTGACTATAAAAAATATCGAGATAAGTCCAGTCCTGATTGAAGCAACCTTTTTATTTAAAAAAGAAACAACTGCAATAGCAATATTTGATCCTGATCCAACCAAGCCAATTTCAAAAGATAATTTCTGTATGACGATTCTCCATGATAAATACAAGCTGTCAGATTATATTCCCTCACTTGCTCATACTCCTGCTGATGCAATTGAATTTGATAAAGCTCTACTCATGATAAATCTCCATAATAAGGAATTTAATATCAAGATTTCTTCATTACCGAAAACTTTGAGAAACATTCTGAATAAATCGTTGATAAGCAAAGATAAGAAACCTGAATCTTCAGTAAAAGTCAGTCCCGGAATTGGATTTAGTGGTTTGATTGAGTCAAAAGCTTCAGGAACAATTTCTAAAGTCCTTAAAGAAATTGGTTTAAAGGAAACGATGGTTCCTATAAATGGTATTTTCAGCTTGAGTATGTTGAAAAAACTAAATCCAAAATCTGGTTCACAAAAACTAATGAAGGATGATCATATTGATATCAGAGCAGAGATTCCTGGATTTCATATACCAAAGACTCCAAAAGATCTTAAATGGCATGATGCTGACCTGGTTTTGAGAACAGATCATGTAAGAGGTGGAAAATCAGAAATAATAACACATTTCAAGAGTGGGATGACTTTTCCTGTCGGTAAAGGAAAAGCTCTCAGTTTTGATACTGATCTGGAATTCGACCTGGAAGGTGGAAAAAACAAAGAATTCCAATTCATATTATCTGCCGAAGCGAAGGCTATATGGGAATCGCCTCAGAATATCAAGTGGTTGAAGTTTGATGATATTCATCTTACCAGCGTTATTAAGGAATCACGGAAAAACAAGGAATTCGCAATGACTATGGAAGCAGTTTGCGAGCTTGGAGGTAAAAAACTTGATACAACTGCAATTATAGCATTCGAAAATAATAAACTCCTGGATATTGACTTTGACATGAAAGGGAAAATTGATATTCTGGATTTGATTTCACATATAAGTCATCATCCCATTTCCGGAATGCCTTCGATAACACTTGAAGAACTTGAAGTTTCAAATCATGTTATCAAAACAAAGATCTTGTTTCGTGGCGAAAAAACCGAAGTTTTGTTTTTTACACCTGGAAAAAAAGCAAAGCTGAATAAAAAGAAACTTTGTTTTGCGGTTCTTCATAATGAATTGAAGTTGTCACATTATATTCCTTCACTGGCAGGAACCCTTGTGGATGAAATTTCATTAGATGATTCTGTACTGATCGTTGTACCGAAAGGAACTAGACTTATGCCTAATTCAGGAGAAGTACCACCTGAATTGGCTGCTTATATTAAAGATTCTGCACCTAGACCATCGAAGATAAAGCCATTGCCATCTGGGATCAGTTTTCTGGGATTACTTGAAGCTCAAAAATCAGGTGAGATAAGTACTTTACTCAAAAAACTTGGAATTTCACAAAACAAAATGCCATTGAGAGGGACATTTTCCAGCAGTATCCTGAGTAAATTGTCTAAAAAGAAAAAACAGGCTAAAGCAGCATGTAGTAAAGCAATTGCTACCGCAACTGATGAAATGGATCTCCAGGCAGTTTTGCCGAAACTTACTCCACCAGGCTTACCAACTGATATTGTTTTCAAAGAAAGCATATTCAAAATATTTTCGTCAAAAGAAAAATCAGGGAAGATCATAAAAATTGGCATTTTTGGTGGTATTGATGTCACTTTGACTAAAAAGGAATTCAGTTTTGATGGTTCAATAGAATTTGAAAAGGATTCGGAAAAAGGCTTTAACATTACTATTACAGGTGATTGTAAGCAGACCTGGGAAAAACCACATGGCATCTCGTGGATATCACTTGATGAGATTAAACTTGATATGTCTATTGGAAAGGATGCGCAGGGTAAGACTGATTTTAAATTTGATCTGGATGCCAAAGCCCAAATTTCCAAACATGAATTTGATGCTGATTTTTCTGTTGCTATTGTCAGTGGGAAGTTCAAGAATTTCATGATAAAAATTCCAACGACTGTACATCTTGCAGATATTCCGATTTTTAAGAAAATTCCGGGTATTAAGGAATTTTCTTTTTCAAATCTGGAAATAACACCTAATATTGTTGCGGCCACAATGATATGGGGAAGACATAACATTACTTCAAAAGGTGTCCTGTATCATACAGGAAAAAATCTTACTATTCTTTATCGTATCGAAGAATTCAAGTTAAGTGATCTGGTATCGATTGTAAAAAAGACACCACTTAAAAGTATGGTAGTACCTAATCTGATAATTGGATTGAGTACAAAAGGGATACCTGCAAAAAATCTTGGCCAGTTACCTCCTGAGATACAGGACCTTTTAAAGGGAATGCTTGATGATAAGCAATACCAGTATTCAGTTCCCAATGGAATAAGTCTCATGATGAGTTTTGATCCTGCTAAAATTGATCCGCAGCTTGGAAAAGGATTGAAACATCTTGGAATACATGATCCTCTTGTTATTGCAGGCGCAATTGAAGGGATTTTTGGTGGTCCTCCGTGGTCTATTGATATTTTTGCCTATCTCCCAGAAATTAAAATACCATCTACGGTTCCTAAATGTTTTCAATTTGCAAAAGATGCACAGGGTAGTTTTGTGCTCAAAATAATTTCTGATGGCGATGATTTCGATTTTCTGCTTGGCATTAAAGGCGGAATGCACATGAAGGTTGGAAAAGAGAAAATCTTACTTTCAACAACGATGGGAGTTGAAGTATCTGATGATGGTATTGAGATTGATGTATTAGGACAGATGCAGGGGAAATGGAAAAATGCATTTGGATTGTATGGTCTGGATCTTGAAAATCTTCTCGTGGAATTTGATGTTGGCATGGTCGATGCAGCAATAGGTGTATCACTTGCAGCAACAATGTATATTGAAGGCTTAAAGTATAAAACTGAGATTGAAACAAAGCTTGAACCAGAAGCATATGGTTTTCCAAAAGAACTGATTTTTGAATATGAAGCTGCTGAATTAGGTCTTCCGCCGTATATTGCGATGGGAGAAGTAGTGTTAAAAACTGTTGCACATGATGCATCCCTTATACTTAAAGTACTTAAGGGGTTATCTGCAAAAGAAAAGAAAGAAATTAAGAAAGTTTTAAATATAATTGCAGGCAGTGGCTCCATTGCAATGAAGATGGCGACTCACACGTTACCGTTATTTATGCTCAAGGACGTGAAAGTATGGCTTGCAACCCCTGGAGCTATTTGTCCATATTTTCCAGATATCAGCGGAATGGGTGTCGGGGTGAAAGGAAGCCTTTACTTCTGGGGAAAAGACCTTGCAGATGTTGACTGTGCGATATCTATGAAGGGTTTAAAGATATATGGTGATGTAAAAATAAAACAGATCGGTCCGCTAAAAATTGATGAAGCAGTAATTGATATTGCAGCTAGTTTTACAGAGCTGCCACACATGAAGATCAAATGCAAGATGGAATTGTTGTTTTTCTCTGAATACATTGATATTGAGATTTCAAAAGATGGATTTAAGTTTGAACTTGATACAGAGATTAAGGACCTGGCAGAATTGAAATTCTGGGCTTATACCGTTGGAACAAATTTACTTCATATCAAGGAATTTGATTTTGGAGCTGATTTCCATAGTGATTTTGGAGCTTTTTTAAGAAATGAAGTTGGGAAAGAAGCTGATATAGCTTTTAAAACTGCTGATGTGGCACTTCATAATGCACAAAAAAAACTTGAAGCCGCGAAAGCTGTTGTTGAGACTTTAGATACAAAAATTGCTGCAGCTCGAGTTGAGGCAAAAAGAGAAATTGCAAATTTGGAAAAACCAATAATAGCAGCCGAAAAAAAAGTTGAGAATCTTAATACCCTTGCTGCCAGAGCAAAGCATAATCGGGACAAGGCGCACTGGTATCAGGCGTGGAAAAAAGCAAAATATGAGGTTGAATATCTTGCATATAAAGCGGCATATGATATAGCTGAAGGGGTACTTAAACTATTGCAGAAAGGTTTGAATAAGGTTCCGATTGACCTTTTTCCGAAGGTTGCTGTTTTGATTCTTGAAAAAACTGCTGCAATTATAGCACTTTCAGTAGCAGAAGATTTCGTAAAACTTGCAGAGGTAGTAACTGAAGATGTACAGAAGGCAATTGATAGTTTAATAAAAGATATTGCTAATGCTAATATTTTGATTGTCAAAAAAGCTGGATTCCACGGGAAGATTAATAAGGCAAATTTACTTGATCCATCAACTACTTTTGATCTGGATATTGTACTTTTTGGAGAAGAAATTAATCCTCCTGAGTTTACTTTTCACCCGATGAAGCCCAAATTCACAGCTCTTATCAAGAGTCTTGGTAAGAAAGTCATTGATTTTGTACGCGGAAAACATGAAAAGAAAGCTGCCAGCAATTTAGCGAATAAACCTCCAATAGTTATAAAAAATGATGTACATGTTCAGCAATTATTTCTTGTCTCAAAGATGACTGGAATGTTTATGACTGTAAAAAATAAGTCTAAAAAAGACGGAGCTTTTGTAACACAGACCCCTCCAACGGGTAATGATGAACAGTTATGGCATCTTGTAAAATCAGAGACTACAGGATATACCAACATTATTAACAATAATAGTAACAAATGCCTTTCGTTGCAACCTCAATCTCCTGTAAAAAAAGAAGGGAAATACCTATCTAAAAAACATAAAAAATGGCATCCACGGAATGTTGTACAACATGGATATTCAGACATACCTGCGATGGATTGGATAGAGATTCAGGATAAAGATGGATATTATCAATTGCAAAATAGAGATAATAACAAGTTTCTTTCACTGCACAGACCAACTTCATGGATTGGCGAAAAATATGTTTTGAAGAAAAATCTGACTTCGTGGAAAAGAGATGAAGAATTGTTTCATTTTGTAGATGCAACAACTATGGGATTTGGAGCGTTATCACCATTAGGATGGGATGAAGTGATGCAGCCTCTTGAAAATAAAGACAGGAATAATACCCTTGTAGTTCTAGCTAATCGAAATAAAAAAGAAAAACATCAGAAATGGGCCTTGGTACCATATGATGATACATATTTCCGTTTGATAAATGGTGGACATGGAAGATGTCTTGATGCAATTACACATTCCCACAGGCATCATCGCAAAAAGAGGAAGAAAAAAATCACTGGTCATAAAGGTTATAAGTTACGGCAATCAGAAGATGGTTACGTTACTATGGTTTCGGCTCATACTGGGCGTGGTAAAAAGAAGCATAAAAAGCATAAGAAAAAGATTATTCCGACCATTATCACAGTTGATAATGACGGTTATTGCCATATGGATTCTACACCTGGTAATGTTTACAAGTTTCTGAATGCTGATGGAGATAAAATTCCGACATTATTTATGGATATCATAAGACTAGGCCGAAAAGAAAGGGATTCTCAATTATGGGATGTTGTTTCATCAAAGAACAGCAAGTACTTTAAACTTAGGAATAAAAAGTGCAAGTGTTTTATTGGACTTATGGAGCTTGATGGCTGGAAGAAGGCTGAAGCGTTACTTATCCTTGATCATAAGGGGAAAGGGAATAATTTTAAGTGGAAATGGACAAAAGATAATAAATTTGATCCTAGTGATAATTAATACCTGAATAAGCGATTCAGGTAATAGACAATAAAAGAAGCCGGCAGTTAAAATTGCCGGCTTCTTTCTGTTCATATATCTACTTTAATATGTTTTGCGTTTTTTTCTTCTTCTCTTTTTAGTAGTTTTTTTACCGGTATGTTTTGACATAAGACGATTGATATCTTTTTTACCAGCAAGTTTATTTTTCTGTGCCTCTGTAACAGCAACAATTGAAGCATTTTTACCGATTATTTTAGGAGTAATGAAAACTATAAGTTCAGTTTTAATTTTAGATCTTCTTGATTTATTGAAGAACTTCCCAATTAGAGGAATATCAGACAGAAATGGCACTTTTTTATAAAGTTCTCGTTCATTCTGCATGATAAAACCACTTAAAATAACTGTTTTTCCATCTGGTACTGTTAATTTAGTTACAATATGGTTGTTGCTAGTTTCAACGGTTCCGCGTTCAGCATTATTACTAATAATTTCATCAATTTTCTGATCGATTTCCAGAAATGTGGTTCCATCTTCAGTTATGTGAGGAACTACTTCAAGGTTGATGCCAACTTTTAAATTGCTGTACTGATTTGTTACTACTCCAGATTCGTTTACATGGACTCCGGTAAGGTAAGGTACAGATCTACCACGATGAAATGTTGCCTTCTGATGATTAGATGCAATAATATGCGGGGAGGAAAGAACATTAAATTTATTGTTTTCTTTCTGTGCATTTAAAAATGCGTTAACATTCTGGTTGTTAATTATAAAATAATGCATACCTTCTGTCTGAGTAGGATCAGTTGCACCGAGGCCGCCATGCTGCAAATCTGTTGTGCTTATCAGATTATTACTATTAAAAGTTTTACTGGAATAAACTCGCCATTGACTTTCCCATGTATTGGTGTCCCCAAGCGTAAATTCAGCAATAAGAACTTCAATTAATACTTGTTTCGCAGGTTTATCAATTACTTGGAGGAGTTCAAGTGCTTCGCGCATTATTTCAAAATTATTGTTTTTCACCGAAATAAAAAGTTTATTTGTATCCTGGTCTGCTATAACTTTAAGGTCTTCGGGATTATCAAGAAGTGTCTCAAGATTTGTTTTTACAGTATCAGAAGAATTATGTTCAAGATTCCATACAAATGTATTTCCGCTTGTAGTTCTGCTTACTTTCACGGATAGTTTATTGAAAAGTTTATCTACATTTGTTTTAAACTGTGCCTGTGTCATTTTAGCTGCAAACAGACTTGTAGCAGAGATGAAAACAATAATCAGAAGTAGTAATATATATTTAGTGTTTTTCATTCGCTATCATCTCCTGAACTTGCTGTAGTATTATTTATACCAGAGGATTCATTGAGAGCAGAACTGAAAAGCATAACATCCACTGCGGACAGCGCTCCTCTATAGTTCGCATTTATCTGATCCTGAATTGGTAATGATTCAGAAATATGAACACGGCTGCTGCTGCTATCATCATCATCATCACCAGAGTCATCTGATGTTGGAGCTGGATTTTTTGGCGCAGTATAAGTTGTAGAACAAATTCCGTCTTGTTGTGTTACTGTCTTAAAAGTTCCCCCAAGTTTTGATCCAAAGATAACATCAGCATTTTTTACAACTGCTCCAGCGGGATCTCTTACAGTTGCCATTACGCTGGCTGAGCCTCCGTATGGAATATTTCGGGTTGATACCTTGAGATTGATTGAGTATCCATCTTCTGAAGTAAATCCAGTGGATACAGGTGCATCGCTAATACAACCTACGATAAGGGCGATAATTGGAATGAGTAATAATAGATATTTTCGCATTAGACCTCCTTAATTCCTATTCTTCTTTAATTACGATATTTGCGGTTTCATGTGTACCAAGGACGAAGACTGATATTCTTTCAGTTCCTGAATCAGCCTCACCTGTGTAGTAGAATCTGACCAGACCATTGACAGCTTCTCCAGACATGTTATTATCTTTAGCAAGACTGTATTCAATATCTACATGTCCATTCAAAGGGCTGCCTTGGCTATTTTTGATACGTACATCTATTGTCATATTTTCCTCAGTAGTGAGTGATGTTTCTGAAGGTTCAATACTGATGATTACAGCATGACTGATACCTGTCCATAAATCGGAATCAACAAAAGCACTGTTAGACTCACACCCAATGATTACTAATGACAGTAGAAAAATAATGAGAATTGAATAATTTTTCACATTTCTACTCCTTAATTTATATAGTGATGCTATCGGCAGTAGATAATAAAAAGTAATACTTATATGTTAAATTTTAAATTTTCGTTAAAGAAGGAATTTTTCAATTTGGAAACAAGGTGATATACTTGAATAAATGATGTCTGGAGTTAATATATGGGAATTAAAATAAAGATTGAGATTTTCGGTGCTCTGATGAAACCAAAAGGTCAGGATAATTTTGAATATGAAACTGAAAATACTCTAATTTCAGAAATCCTTGCTGAGCTTAAATATCGTAAGGAACATGTTAAATATATTATTGCATCAGTTAATGGACAAACGGTACAACATGTGGAAAGAGTGAATGATGGTGATTTACTTCGATTGACAACTCTTGTCGGTGGTGGATAGATTTAATCTTCTGGCATAAACCTTAACAGGGAAAAGAAAAAGCATCCATGGGATCATAGTTAATAATGCAATAAACAGGATTTTTTCTGGAAAAAACTTGCTTGCTAGAACAATTGCCAGAGTATTGTTTGTGAACAGAGTTGTTATAACTGGAGTAATACTGTCGCCATTTGAATACATTTTTGAAAAAAGAAAGCCTGCAAGGAATAATACTCCAAATATTAAAAAAACTAGAATCAATGGATTGATAAGTTTAATTCCACCATTTATAAACGTGTTGCTTTGATGTGAAAAAGTTCCAAGTGTAAGGCATGCCATCATTGAGATAGTAACTAGAGTATAGAATGCTTCGCCTTTTTTAACAGTTTTATCTGAAAACAGTTTTTTTATGATCCAGGCTAAAAGAAGTGGTATAAAGATCATTTTCAACAGAATCAAAAACATACCTGTATAGCTTATACTTATTTTCACTTTTGCAAGAAATTTAAATATTCCAACAATTGTAAATGGGGCAACAAGATATGAAATTATCAGACAGCTTATTCCGGTTTCAATCTTACCGCCAATGAGATCGATCAGACTCGGCGTGGATACTCCTTGTGGAACAACAACAATGAGTAAGATTGCTAGTCTTAGGTCTGGAGAAAGAAAAAAACATCCAAACCAGAATATCACTGGTATAAAAATCAAATTAAAAATGGCATAAATAATTGGATATATCGGATTTTTTAATAGTCTTGAAAAAATGGCAAAGTCTGTTTTCAGAAATGATACAAAAAGCATGGTCATCAGGATATATTCTAAATAAGGATATAAAAATTTGAATGTTGATGGGAAACTCAAGGCAGCAAACATGCATACAGTGATAAGAATGTAGAAGTGATCTCTTATGAAATTAAATATTTTCCCCATAGTTTTCCAAGGATAATATAATTGATTTAAAAAGTCATTATTTTTTCTATAGATATTGATGTTTTATACAAAGCTATGAGTACAGAAAAATATCGCAAAATTAGTAGATTTAAGTTATTATTCTATTAGAATTTAAATAATAGGAGTCTTGAGATGAAAATTCTTATAGTAGATGATTCAAAAATGCTTGTCCATTTCTTGAAAATGCTTTTAAACAGTCTGGGTTATGATGACTTTCATGGTGTTAATTCAGTTGCTGAAGCTAAAAAAGCCTTATTATCTGATAAATATGACCTTGTTTTCTCAGATATGCATATGCCCGATGAAAGTGGTCTTGATCTTGTG
>DAOVTB010000098.1 GCA_030633305.1 Candidatus Muiribacteriota bacterium | reverse complement strand
ATTAATAAAGGGAAAGAAAGCCCTGATCATTATGGAATGGGTGCCACTGTACTTGTAGGTATATTTAGAAATAATTGTTTTCATTATGCCTGGGTAGGTGATAGCAGAATTTATCTGGTTAATAATAATGAAATAAAACAGATTTCAAAAGATCATTCTTATGTACAGCAGCTTTTTGATGATGGACTTATTAATGAGGAAGAAATGTTTAATCATCCCAGAAAAAATGTGCTTTTAAGCGCTATTGGGGTGGAAGAAAAAGAAGTAGAAATTGGTTATGGAAGTTTTTCAGTAGATATTCTTGAGAATCAAACTATACTTTTTTGTTCAGACGGCCTTTCAGATATGCTGCGGAACAATGAAATACAAGATACAGTAATTAATCATTCCCTTCGAGAGGGATTGAATGGACTTGTTGTAAAAGCTTGTGATGCCGGGGGATTTGACAATATTACAGTTCTTGGGATAAGACCAGTAGTTTTTGAGGAATCATATCTGGTTGTGGATAAGACAAAGAAGAATATTCTGCTGGTTGCAATTTGCGGCATTGCTGTTGTGATTTTTAAAAATCAGATTATGAAATTTTTCAGAAATATTGAAAATAAAATATACAGAACTATAGGTAAAAAAATAGTAAATTTGTTTCTTAAATTTACTTCGTTAAGAAAATCAAAAAAAAAATGAATAAAAATTTATGAAATTTTGTCTGTATCTATGAAGTTTGATTCAGGAAAATATTTCAATGGAGGAAATTGTAATTATGAAAAAACTAACAATGTTATTAATGTTTTTTTGTGTGGGGACAGTTTTTTTTGGAGCGAATCTCTCCAAACAGTTTGAATTGAGGCAGACCATACAGGATATTCAATCATTGAATCTTATTATTGGTTTGAATCTTACAAAGAATCAGTTAAATCAATTGATAAATATTAATAAAAAAATTGAAAATACTATTAGTTCTATTGAATCCCGCATGGATGTGATGAATAGTAAGTATAAGGAATTTAAAGAAGGTTTGATTAAAGATGGTTTTGAACTTGATAAAAAACTGATGTCTGAAACAGGTAAGTTGCACCGTGAAGAAATTGATTTTAAGGAAGAGTTCAAAGAGCTTAATAAAGAATCATTTAAAAAAGCGGAAGCAATATTGACAGATGCTCAGAAGAAGGTATTAGAAAATTATAAACCTTGCTTATTACCTACAAAAGATCTTAGAAACCCGGCAAGAATTGGGCAGGCAGGTCATGGCAGCCATTTTATTAATATGCTCAGAAGATCTAGAAATGTTCCTGATGAAAAACTTGAAGAAATGATTGAAAGAATATGGAAAAAATCAGAAAGAAAAGTTAGAAGGAAGTTAAAGGATGATTCTGCTGTGAAGAAACATAAAGATGTTTTGATCGAAGTAATTGCTGAAGCAAGAAATATGAGTGAAGCAGAGTTTGAAATAAATAAAGAATTTTTGATAAAAAGAATAATTCCAGAAAAACCAAAAAAAGAATTTAAAAAGCATGGTCCTGGTAAAGTTCGCTTTCTTGTAAGACCTGGACTTGTTGCAATATATCAGAAGTTGCTTGCAAAATAAGGAAAGAAGATCTCACACAAAGGCACTAAGGCACAAAGAAAAGGAATGAATTTACCACAGAGGGAAAAGTTAATACCAGATAGGGTCAGAAGGACTTTTGTTTAGCTCGAAGATCGAGCTGAATGAAATGTGTCCTGACCCTGTTTAGATAAATAACAAATAGTAAGTATTGTAGGGACGGGTCCCTGTGCCTGTCCGAAATTAAAGGTAAAAAATGAATAGAAGAGATTTTTTAGAAAAAATAATGAAATTTGCTGCCGCAGGTGTATGCACTCAATTGGGGCAAACTGCATCGTTATTTGGGTGGGGATTTTCAGGTGAAGGAAAGGAAAGCTATTTTTATAAAAAACTTTCTAAAAATCTGGTAAAATGCCTTATATGTCCACATGGGTGTATTATAAAACCTGGAGAATATGGAATATGTAATACACGAATGAATCAATCCGGAATAGAAATTAATACTGGATATGGGAATCCATGCATACTTGAAGTAGTACCGATTGAAATGTCGCCGTTGTATCATTTTCTTCCATCAACTAATGCTTTTTCACTGACTACGGGTGGATGTAATCTTAAATGTTTATACTGTCAAAATTGGACAATCAGCCAGTTAAAACCACATCAGACCAGAAATATGGATGTTTCTTCTGTTGAAGCGGTGAAACTTGCAGAAAAGAAACAGTGTAAAAGTATTGTTTTCAGTTATGGTGAACCTGTCTGCTATATGGAATACGCTGATGAAATAGCACAAATTGCAAGGGGAAATGATATTCGGATAAACTGGGTAACTGCAGGTTATATGAATAAAGCTCCCTTGAAAAAAATTAGCAGGTTAATAGATGCGTATACAGTAACATTGAAGGCATTTTCCGATTCATCATATAAAAAACTGACTGGGATAAAATTGAAACCGGTTCTCAATACTATTTCTGAAATTCAAAGTATGGGCAAATGGCTTGAAATAGTAAATTTGATTGTTCCAACATATAATGATGGATTAAAAGATATCAGAAAAATGTGTCGTTGGATAAAACGAAATCTTGGTGCTGATGTACCACTTCATTTTGGTAGATTTCAACCAAAATACAAGCTTACAAATCTTCCAGCAACACCTAAAAAAACTGTTGAAGCAGCTAGACAAATAGGTTTTGATGAAGGATTGAATTATGTATATATTTCCAATATTTCGCCACATGATGGAAATAATACATATTGCCCGAAATGTGGAAAAGCATTAATAAAAAGACTTGGGTTTTCAGTTATTGAAAATAATCTAAAAGGGAACAAATGTTGTAAATGTGGCCATAAAATTCCAGGGATTTTTAGATAGGTTATATTCCAATTAATGCTGCTCCTATAACTCCAGCAGAATCTCCATTTACATTTTTTACAACAGGAGTGCTGAAATAATCATTGAAGACATATTTCTCAATCGCTTTGATTCCATCTGTGTATAAAATCGGAATATTTGAAACACCACCGCCAAGGACAATGATATCAGGGTCAAGAATATTGATGAGATTTGAAATGGCAAGACCAAAATAATTCAGGAAGGAATTTATTATTTGTTTGGCTATTTTATGATTTTGCTTGTAAAGATTCATAATTTCCTGAAGTTTAAGTATATCACCGGAAACATTTCTATAATGATTTTCTACTCCAGTTCCAGATATAAAAGTTTCAATACATCCCTTTTTTCCGCAATAACATTCTGGACCATTGGGGTCTATAACAGAATGCCCCCATTCGCCTGCAATTCCCATTAGTCCATCTACCACTTTTCCGTCAAAAACTATTCCTCCTCCGCATCCAGTTCCCATGATGACTCCAAATACAGATTGCTTACCTTTTCCTGCTCCATAAATAGCTTCAGCCATAGCAAAACAGTTTGCATCATTTTGAATAGCAAATTTTCTGGAAATCTTTTTTTCGAGATCTATTTTGAAAGGCATTGAATTTAAACAGGTGGTATTTGAATTTTTCATAAGTCCGGTCTTAAAAGAGATAGACCCAGGAGTACATATTCCAAAGCTGTGTTCTGCTCTGTCTATCTTTTCCACCAATTGAAAATATAATTTTGAGATTTGAAAAATTATATGGTTATATCCTTTGATTTGCTCAGTTGGAATTCTCAGACGAGTGATTTCATCACCATTATTGTCAATTATGATTCCTTCAATTTTTGTTCCGCCAAGATCAATTCCAATTCTATACATTAGATACTCCATTATTTAAAGTAGTTTATTTTATATTATTATTGAATGAATTCAATGTCAATTTTTTCCAAATGACTTTTTATTCCGAAAAATACTTCATTGTATTTTTCAACATTTGGTGCAATTTTTTTATTCGATTTATTTGGACTTATTTTAAACATAAACGGTATTAAATTTTATAACTGGGTTATGCTTATTGACGAATATCAGATTATATGGTAAGCTTTTGCATTATACGGTACAGAAAAGGAGTATTATATTTATAATGAAATTTAAATTAGTATGTATTCTTACACTTTGCGCGTTGAGTCTGACTTCCTTTGCTTTTACGCAAAATCATCCAGAATCAATCCGACTTGAATTTAAAGGGAAATCACAGGATGTTAATTATTATGTTGTCAAGATGACTGGTATTAGTCAGATCACAAATGAGAAAAAAGAGAAAAGATCTGCAAATATGCTGGTGGATATCGAAATTAAACAGAAGATTTTGAATGTTTCTGTTAATGGAACTCTTGATATGTCAACAGTTGTTACCAAAGGTAATTCAACTGTTAATGGTGTTGTGACTGAACTTCCAAATGTTGGTCAGACATTGCTTATGAAACTTTCAAGGCGTGGTAAAGTTCTTAAAGTTCAGGGCGATATAGATAAACAGCAGGTTGATCTTGAAAGTATGCAAATTACTTTTCCTGATCGCAGACTTGTAATTGGTGATTCATGGATTTCAAAGGTTAAGGTAAATCCTAACTATCCAGTTCCAATGGAAGCTAAATATACACTTGAAGGGTTTACCAATATTGGTAAATATTCATGTGCTGTAATTCAGACTGATATTTATATTAAATCAAACAATCCTAATATCAATAAAAACATGAAAGTAAATGCTTCTGGTAAGATCTATTTTGATTATAAACTTGGTAAGATTATCAAGAACACTCTTAATACAAAGATGTTCATGAAAGTTCTTACAAGTGGTCCAAAGGCTAAGAAAAGAACTGAAATTACTATGGATATGGATCTCAATATGGAGATTAACCTTAGATAAAAGTAATTTAGTTTATAATTGAAAAAAAGAAGCGGCATTAAGGTGTCGCTTCTTTTTTTTAAGTAGCAAAAAAATCAGGTGGAGATATGTTTGAAAAGCGATAAATTAAAAGCCATACTGATGTCTATTTTTTTCTTTTTGATCATTACATCTTACTATGTGATAAAACCTGTAAGAAACTCTCTTATAACGGCCGTTCTTGGTACAAATGCCATGGCTACTCTCAACATTGCATTAATTTTTGTAATTACAATCTGTGTCCTTATATACAATTACATACTTGGGAAATTTAAAAAGTCAAAGGTAATTGCCGGAGCATATCTATTTTTCATTTCAAACCTCATATTGTTCTGGGGTCTTCATAAATTTCATGACCAAGCAGGTGTAGAAAATATTTCAGGAGTATTTTTACAATTATTTCCGAACTTTGATTATATAATGGGTGTTTGCTTTTTTCTTTGGGTTGGTGCTTATAATGTAATAATTGTGTCTATTTTTTTCACGTTTTGTAATGATATTTTTACAAGTGAAAATGGAAAAAAATACTATGCATTAATTGGTGCTGGTGGTGTAATTGGAGGAGTTGCAGGAAGTGAAATTTCTTCCTTTTTTGTTAAGTTTTTAGGATCAACAAATCTCCTTATGATAAGTGCAGCGATTCTTTCCGGGTGTTTGATTATTATCATGATTATATTTTCCATGCTGAAGTCAGAAAACAGATATGATCAACTCATGAACAGGATAATTCAAACAGGAGAAAAACCTTCTACACTTGATGCAATAAAAGTTTTTAAGAAAAATAAATATGCTTTTTTGATTGCGCAGATGATTCTTTTACTTACTATGATGGCAACATTATTGAGTTTTGTTTTTTCCTATCAGACTGAGCTGGAAATAGTTGTAGAGGAAAAAGAAATTATACAATCTCTTAGTGGAAAATATCAGGAATATTCAAAAGTAACGTATGGATTGGAATCAGATAATACATTCATTGAGTATTTAAATGGATTGAATGGCGATTTCAAAATTGAAAAATTACCTGACGGACTGAAAAAACTTTTTCTTT
Source organism: Candidatus Muiribacteriota bacterium (assembly GCA_030633305.1). GTDB lineage: Bacteria > Muiribacteriota > DAOVTB01 > DAOVTB01 > DAOVTB01 > DAOVTB01. The sequence continues at coordinate 9,663 of DAOVTB010000098.1, read as the reverse complement.
CCAGGGGAAAAAAGTTAAAGCAGGAAAAAGCAACAGCTTTCTGGGCCAGGTTTCACAAATATATGGGTTATCTATCAATTTTTATTCAGGTATTTCTAACAAAATTTATTAATACACGATATGGAATACCTTTTTCAGTGTTTCTTCTGCCATTGGTATTTTTATTTGGAAGTTTAAGTATGTGTGTTGTATTGAATCTTAGCATGATATGGTGGATATCACTTTTTCAATTCGGTATTGGTTATTCAATTTTTCAATCTTCAAAAGAACAGCTTTTTCTCCCTGCCGGGGAAGAGGTGAAATATAGGGCAAAATCAGTTATTGACAGCGTTGTTGTAAGAGGAGCAGATGCAATTTCATCAATGATATTTCATATTTTGATATCATTATTAGCTCTTTCCTATAAATCTTTGGTGCTGTGTTGTGTGATACTTTGTATTCCTCTGATAAATGTATTGATAAAATTGAAAAAGCACTATTATCAACTTCTTTTAACTAATAATGTAGAATAATAAAATATAAAAAGCAAGCGACTTGTATTTGACAATAATACTATATGGAGTATAATTAATTTACTACTGTTGGATATGGATTGTTTTCCAGCTAAGGAAAATAGGAGAAAATTAAATGAAAAGAACTTTATTACTAGTGTTGATGTTTGTGATGGTTTGTATTCCACTTCTTGGAAATGTTTCTGGAAATGCAATACTTTTTAAAGGGAAAAATATTAAACAGCTTACTACTGAAGAAGTTAATGCTGAACTCCTTATGAGATTGCTTCTTACAGAGGCCGAGAAAAAAAAGCATATCCTTCAGGATGCTTTTATGAAGGATATTTTAGCTGTAGACAGAGGGAAGCTTCCTAGTCGTGATTATGTTCACGCTTTAAAGATTACAGGTGTTTTAAAAGGGAAACTTAGAAATGAATCTTTTGGAAATAAACAATCAAAATATCATTTGAAACGTGTTAGAGCGATAGAAAATTTTGAAAAACAGTTAAAGAAAAAATATGTAGCACTTGATGGTCTATTTACAAAATTTGAGAACAAAATTGAAATGAATCTTGGTAAAGCTATGTGGGATTCAATGTTGAAAGAAAGTGCTCCTGGTTCTGATATTCAAACTGCACGTGTAAAGGGACTTGCAAAACTTATTTTTGGAGAAGCTAAGAAACAGAGAAAATTTGGTGAATATAAAATTGCAGTTATTGACATGAAAGTAAACGGAACATCCGTTCCTAATGCGCTTTGTCTTCCTGGTGGATATGTCTTTGTAACAACTGCACTTATTGAACTTCTTGGTCCGGATGATGATGCTCTTGCGTTTGTTATCGGACATGAATGTGGACATCATATCAGTAAAGATTCTATCCAAAAATTGAAATTGATGCTCCCGTTACTTCCACTTAAATTGATATCAAAGAAGCTTGTGTCTAGATTTATTGAAGCTCCGATGTCTCGTAAAGATGAATACAAGGCTGATCGAAAGGGCTGTGAATTGAATAAGAACAGTGGGTTGGATCCAATTGGTGGTGTTACAATGATGAAAAAACTCACTGAGGCTTTTGGAGACCATCCAGCTGGACCTTATGGAACTCATCCTTCAAATAGTGACAGAATCAAGAACATTCAGAAATGGATAGAAAAGAATAAGTAATTAATTGAAAAATAAGATATAATAATCAAGCCCTGTTTTGCAGGGCTTGATTTCATTTTCGGAGAAAAAATATGAAATATGTGTTCTGTTTACTGGTATTATTTGGATTGATTTTTTTTCAATTTGGTTGTTGTGAAAAAAAAGTAGAAGTGAAAAAAAAACCTGTTAAATTTACCAAAACGGTAAAAGTCAACGATAAAGCTTCATATGAAATATATGTTCCTGAAACTATTGATATTTCCAGGAATTACCCGCTAGTTTTTTTTCTATCACCCACGGGGAATCCAAAGATTTATTCAAAAGCAATGATAGAAGTTTGCAAGTCTGAAAATTGTATTTATGCAAGTTCATACAATTTCAAAAATAATACTTCACATAATGATTTCCTTCCAGCCATAAAAGATTCTATAAAGCATATACTTGCTAATTATCCAGTCCATGAAAAATTGATTTATCTTGCAGGGTTTTCTGGAGGAGGGCAGGGTGCTTATGTTATTTCACATTTTATGAAAGACAAGTTTGCTGGAATTATTGTAAATAATGGAGTTATTCATCCAAATATTAATAATTCAGAATCTTTGAAATATCTTGGAATTAAAAAAGTGGCAATAATAGTTGGGAACGAGGACAAGGTTGTAACTCCAGCAGATCTCAGGAATGATAGTGCGCTTCTTCAACGTTCAGGTATTAGTGTAAAAATGTTCAATTTTAATGGTGGGCATCAAGTTGCACCAAATGACATATATCTTAAAGCAGTACAATGGATTCTGAAATAGCCTGAGTCCAGAATGAGCGAATCTTGAATTTTTTTGCATCTGAATAAACCTCAACGTATGATAATACGCTTCGGTTTATTCAGATACAAAGAAAATCCAAACTTCATTTCATTTCACGGCCTTTTGCGAAGTATCCCTGTTTTAAATATAAACAATGTAGGGGAGGGTCTGTGACCCTCCCGATATAAAGATCAAGGTATAATATTCAATATATTCTCAAAAGCGGGAGGGTCATAGACCCTCCCCTACGTATTATTACGTATTTACCTTCGTGCCCTTTTAATTACAGTTTGATGTATTCATCAAATACTGTAATTTATGCCATGAGTGATTTAGTAATGATTTGAAAAGTAATCTATTGAGGGGGAATCATTTATCTAAATCCGAAACGGTATGTGGTATAATTTTTTATGTAATTAAAGAAATGAAAGGTCTAATAATACATATCAAAAAGTTAGATTAAAAGGAGTTGTTAAATATGAAAAGGAAAATTCTAATTCTATGTCTATTGTTAAGCGTATCCATTCTTTTAGCTGGAACTGAATTTGATAAGATTAAAGATTCAATCAGTGAATTTACACTTGAGAATGGGTTGAAATTTATTCTTATAGAGGATCATTCTGTACCTATTGCCAGTTTTGTTACATATGCCAATGTTGGTGCCTCGGATGAACGTATTGGAATTTATGGGATCTCGCATTTTCTTGAACATCTTGCTTTCAAAGGAACATCTGAAATCGGAACCAAAAATGTAAAAAAAGAAAAGATAATTTTTTCAAAGATGGGAAAAATTTTCAGCCAGATAAAAGCTGAAAGAGGTCAGATAAAACCTGATAAACAAAAAATAGAGGAATTATTTCAGAAACTCAATGATATGAAAAAAGAAGTATCTCAGTATGTTGTTCCAAATGAATTTACCACTATTTTAAATAAAAATGGAGTAGTTGGTTTAAATGCAGGAACAGGTTGTGATTCGACCTCTTATTATTTCAGTCTTCCTTCAAACAAACTGGAATTATGGGCTTATCTGGAATCTTCACGATTTAAAGATCCGGTTTTTAGAGAATTTTATAAAGAAAGACAGGTAATAAAGGAAGAAAGAAGGACTACGACTGAAAATAAACCAATAGGCAAATGTATTGAGGAATTTCAATCACTTGCTTTTAAAGATCAACCATACAGGCAAAGTGTTATTGGACCTATTAGTAACATAGATAATATATCTCGTCAGGATGTGAATGATTATTTTAACAAGTACTATGTTGCTAAAAATATGGCGATTGGTGTTGCGGGTGATGTAACAGTTGCGCAGTTGAAAGAAGTTGCAAAAAAGTATTTTTCGAAAATTCCTATGGGTAGAAAAATTGGACGCAGGGTAACAATTGATCCTCCGCAGGCCGGAGAAAAAAGATTGACTATGTATGAAAATTCTCAACCGTGGTTAATCATTGGTTATCATTGTCCATCAGTTCTCAATAAGGATTTTATTAAAATGCAGCTGTTAAAATATGTTATTTCTGATGGTCGAAGTTCCAGATTACAGAAAAAGATTATGATAAAAAACAGATCAGCCATGTATATTGGATCATTTGCTGGTTTTCCCGGGGACAAGTATCCGGGATTATATCTACTTTATACTCTTGCAAACAGAGGACACAGTAATGAATCGCTTGAAAAAGAAATACTTTTTGAAATTGATGATCTGAAGAAAAATCCAATTTCAAAAGAAGAATTACTTTCTGCAAAAACTCGTATGAAAGTTGATCTTATCCGGGAATATGAATCAGATAGCAGTTTATTATCTGCACTTTTGAAATTCGAAATGGTAATAGGCTCATGGGAAAATTGTTTCTCTTCTTTTTCTGATCTTGAAAAGATTACAGCCCTGGAGCTTCAGGATGTCGTAAAGAAGTATATGGGAGTAAACAGTCGAGTCATTGTAAAAATTGAAAAAAAGAAGGAGGCAGTTAAATGAAAATCATATGTACTTTCCTGATCATTGTTATTTTTTTTGTTCTCCCGGCGGTTTCAAAAAACTCAGTAAAATCACTTGTATATCCTGAAATAAATAAATTCTCGCTTCCTGAAATACAAAAAACAACTCTTGATAATGGTATAAAACTTCGTGTAATTAAAAGCGAAAAAGTACCACTTGTTCATTTGAAAGGATTTTTCAAAGGCGGGAATATTTATATTTCTAAAGATAAAACTGGTTTAAGCAGTTTTGTATCTAATCTTCTAAGGATTGGCGGAGTAGATGGAATAAAGCCAGAAAAGCTTGATGAAATGCTGGAATCGAAGGGAATTGATATTAACATTGATGATAAGACAAATTATTATTCTGTAACGATGAGCTGTTTGAAGGAAAATCTTGAAGAAGCGATATCAATTTTGGCAAAACTTCTGATGAAACCATCTTTTTCAAAGGAAAAATTTATAGAAACAAAAACGCAGCTCCTAAGCACAATTGCCAGGAGGAATGATAATCCCGATAGCGTAAATACTCGAGAGATTAAACATTTGATATATGGCAAGAACTCTCCTTTTTCTCAACAATTAGAATATGCATATTTACAGTCAATTACCATTTCTGATGTAAAGGCAAATTATAAGAAATTTATTACACCTGATAATTTTATTGTAGGTCTTTCTGGTCCTATAGAAATAAATGAGGTCAAGAAAATCTTTAAAAAAGCTTTTGAAGATTGGAAAACAAAATCAGATATTCCAAACTATCCAGTTGTAAAAAAAGAGAAAAATTCTTTTAAGGTTGGTTTTACTGCAAAGCCTGGCTTGAATCAGAGCTTTATTTCCATTGGGCATCTTGGGCAGAAGGAAGAATTTGAAAAAGAAGCTTCTGTAATGGTTTTTAATCGGATTTTCGGCCTTGGGATGGGATGCAGACTGTTCAATATAATACGTACTAAAATGGGACTTACATATGGCATATATGGTGGTATCTTTACTAAACTGTTATTTCCTGGTATTAATTATTTTGTTACATTTACTAAGACTAAGTCAACATTGAAAGCCATAAATGGAATCTTAGACGAGATTAAAAAAATTAGAAAAGAAAAAGTAACTAAACAGGAACTTGATGAAGCAAAAGCCTATTTCATTAATTCCTTTGTTTTCAAATATAGTTCACCTGCAAAAATCCTTAATACTAAATTAATCAATGAATTTTATGGATTAAGAGAAAATTATTCAGAACAGTTGCTTGAGAAAATCAAAAAAATTACAATTGAAGATGTTCAATCCATTGCAAATGAATGTTTGGAGCCAGATAATCTAGTGATCTATATTCTTGGAAATGAGAGTTTACGAAAAGAGCTGGAGACACTTGGGGAAATCAAGGATATTGATATTTCCATTCCTGCTATGCAAAAAAAGAAAAGAAAGAATTCACCATGAAGAGCATGAAGGACATGAAGAAAAAGAATTTACCACGAAGAAAAGTGAAGAAGGTCAAAAATAGTTAATCATGTAGGGTCAGGCCCCTGTCCAAGATAAAATAATAAATACCAATATAGATGGGGTCACATGGGACTTTTGTGAATTTGATGTTCAAATTCATGCAAAGTTGCTTTGACCCCTGCGCCAGTTATGAATTCCCTGCCAAACAAATATAATGAGAGACCAGGCACCGTACAGTCAGTATGCGGATTTGATATTAATACTAAATCCTACTGACCCGTTATGACAACGCATACTCATCAAATTCAGTCTTAAATTTCTTAAACTCAGTATATCGTATACAATGAATACCGATTTTAGAAGCCGCATCAATATTTTCAACGGTATCATCGATGAAAATAACTTTATCTGGATCTGGTTGAAGCTCAAAAACTCTATTAAATATTCTGTTATCAGGTTTTTTGATTCCTTCCTCGTATGAAAGGATATGAACTTTGAATATTTCGGTGATCACAGGAAATTTATTTATTATATAATTCCAGTGAACGCTGTTTGTATTGGAAAGGATTAAAAATTGAAAACTCTGTTTCAGGCTTTTTAAATACTCAATATATTCAGCATTTAATGTAAAAATTTCGTTCCAGAAACTACAGAATTCTGAGTAACTGATCTTGATTTTAAATCTGTCTGAAAAAAGCTGATGGAATTTTTCAGGTTGTAATTCACCAGTATCAATTTTTGCCGCAATATCGTATTTTGAAAAATATTCATGAATTTTTGATGCTGATATATTGAAGCGGTTTTGAAATCGTGCAAGTGCAATTTTCATATCGAAGAAAACAATTACATTCCCCAAATCACTAACGAGAACAGGTTTATATCTCTTTGCTGAGTTTTTTAACATAATGAACTTCTTTTCCTAAAGATTTGATTTCCACATCGAGTTTTTTTGAAGAACACTGCTTTATTTGATTAAAGTCAGATAGAATATTTGTTATGAAATTTTCACAGTCTGCATCTCGACTTGAATCAAGTATCAGATCAAAAGTAAGTTTTTTTAAAAAATTAATGATCAGATAAACAAAAAGTATGTAAAACAGGAGAAAGTCTGCGGAAAGATAACTGAAAATAAATATACTTTGTAATTTAGTTTTTACTGGAAAATATACCAGTACAGAAAGGAGAATAAAAATCCAGTCAAAAAAGGTTACGAGGTGATCATACCGCTGTAATTTTTTCTTCAATGCTTTTGTGTGTATGAAAAAAGATTCAAAAAAATTGTTCATATTCTGAGTTGCATTGTGTGATAAATAATCTCTATCGAATTTAGTAGAGTTATTAAAATTATCTATTTTGTTTAACTTGGAAAAATAACTATAGACGTGGTTAATATAACATGAAAAATCGAAAGATATTTCTGAAGACTTCCTCATCTCGTTGATTAATTCAGATATTTCAGCACAGGGAACCAGTTTTTTTAGTGGAAGAGGTTCTTCTGTTTGTTGAAATTTTCCAAAGAAATTAAGAGTTTTTCCAATAAGGAGTATTACTCCAGCAAAGAAATTCAGTATGTATTTAATTAACAGGAATATTTTTTCCAGAATGAATTTAGCAAATTTATTGATAAAATTGACTGGTGATAAGGGGGAAAATGGATATAGTGAAGTATACAATTTTTTATAATATGGGAAAACTGATTCAAATGATTTTCCTGCTACTCCTGAAATTTTCATTGTTATGTCTAATTCAACATTAAAAAGTTCCCGATGTTTTTTTTCAAGTTGATCTAATGTTGATCTTAATTTTATAGAATACTCATTTAAGTCAGTTTGAAGGCACTTTTTATCTTTAAGGATTTCGATATTTCTAATTTTAATCTTTTTTGAAGATAACTCGGTAAGATGACGGAGGAATTTTTTTCTATGGACTGTTTTTGAAACTGTTGTCGATAATGTATGAAATATAAATGAGTCTCCAAATTTTCCGAAATGTTCATTATCCAGGAGTGTATTTTTGGAGATAGCAAGTTCTTCTTCTGTAATGATATCAATTTTGTTAAATAGGATGAATATGTTTTTGTGTTTGGAAGTTGCAATTTTAAGAAAATCATATAATATACTGTCACCGTATTTATCAGGAGAAACTACAAAAATTATGACATCACTTGCATCGATAGCTTTTTTCGCAATCATTCCGTGTTTTTTTTCCATTGAATCAATATCAGGGAGATCAAAGAAGATGATATTAAGTTTATCGATGGATTCATCAGGTATAAATGACTGGCTTTTAAAAGTAATGTCTATGATTCCAAGTGTCTTGGGATTGAATGAATGATTTTCTGGAAAGAAAACAACTGGTTGGTTTGTTGTTGGTCTGATTGGAGAGGACTTACTTATCTGTTTTCCGGCAATAAGATTTAATATGGATGATTTTCCGACTCCAGTACCCCCAATGAATGAAATAACAAGTGGAATATTCCCTTTTTGTTTTAAGGAGGATTTTCTGGACAGATATTGAGCCAGTTTTTCCTTGATTGTTTCATTAGTGATTATATCAACTTTCGGCAATTATTTCTCCAATCTGTTCTCTCAACATCTCAATTTCTCCTTTACTGGTCATTGCTTCCATAAGTGGCTGCATGTTACTGATTTTTTCACCAATGTTATCCTGGACTTTAATAAATTCTTCAAAGAAAATTATTTCGATTCTGTTTCTAAGGTTTTCTACAGCATCAGATTTTATTTTTGTAACAAGCTTCACGGCTTTCTGACGTCCTGCTTCACTAACAAAGAAACCTCCAAACAAGGATGCTAGGATTTCAGTCAACAAAAGACCATTTAACGAAAATAACATCACAAGTACACCAGTAGTCACTAATGCTGAGACATCTTTTTTAATAATTTTTCCAAATGCAAGACCTATATCTTGTGAGACATTGTTTTTTAATTCAGATTCAATTATTTTTAATTCTGAAATAATTCTTTTTTTGAAATGGCTTTTAAGATCGTCAATACTTGAAAGGGATACTGGTTCATCTGACAGAATATTATTCAGTTCAATATGACATTCGGAATATTCGGGAAAAAAAAGTGAGAATATGCTATTTGCAAGTTCTTCATCATCTTTTTCAGACTTGGTGAATGAAAAAATACTGCTATAAATATTTTTAAAAAAAGAGGTTAATCTGAGATATGCATTAGCCTGTGAAACATCAATGACAAGTTTTTCAAGCCTGTTTTGAAATTTGATCTCCAGTGTTATAAATAAATCCTCAATTTGAATCTGATATTTATTATTAAGTTCTTTTAATTTTTCTTTAAGCTCATTTATTTTTTTTTCGTCTTTAGTTCCTGCTTTATGAAGACCGTTTATGTTTAGAGAAAGATTTTTAAGATCTGAATTAATCTCTTTTAATTTTATGAGATTTTTATTTCTGTAAATATCTTCAAAAAGAATTTTTTTCAATTTTATAAATTCACCGGTATTTTCATTATTTTCATAGGCATTTTTTGCATCACAAAAAAGGATCTGAATATTTTCCAATACTGTTTTTTTTGTTAAACTGATATCAGAATGTTTTTGAGTCAGATCTTCTTTAATTTCGATAATCGCATCTTTTTCAAGTAGTGAGGATTTATTCACAACAATCAATATTTGTTTTTCAAGGTCAAAAGCTTCTTTTAAATAGGTGAAAAAGGTATTGTCGGCATATTTTTCGGGAGTAGTGATAAAGCATACCAGGTCAGATGAGTTGAATATTTTACGCGAACTTATCTGATTTGTAAGTTCAACACTGTCAAAATCAACACCGCAT
>DAOVTB010000108.1 GCA_030633305.1 Candidatus Muiribacteriota bacterium | reverse complement strand
CGATTATTTCCAGGCCTACCTCCAGTCCAATATCGATTTTTTCAAAGACACTGGATGGTTTCTCCGATATGATTAAATCAAAACAATTAAGTCCCGAAGCTGAGCAAGCGCAGAATGTAATAGGAACAAAGGATATTGTATGTCTGGAATTTGATAATTCTGGAAGATTGTTGACAGGTATTCAAGGCATAGGACTTTATGAAGTAGCCAAGGTCCTTATTAATCATGATGCCGCATATTATGGTATGCTTAATAAGCGAAATTCTGATTTTTCTATAAGTAGTACTCCCTCCAAGCTTTCGGCACAACTTTTGAAACTTTGTGAACATTTTTCAGGTTTTGTAAAAAGTACTTTTCCATCAAATAAAGTTTGGATAGGTCGTTTTGTGGATCTTAATGAAGCAGATGTGAAAAGTTATGCTTATCTTGTAGGTCGATATTCTGTACTTCCATGTGTTATAAATTTATCCAGAATTGCCATAGAAAATCCAATAGTATTGATACCCTATACAATTGGCCCCTAATCCTGCGTTCTGAATGAGCGAATCTTGAATTTTTATGTATTCGTCTAAACCTCAACGCACGTTAGTGCGCCTTGGTTTATCCAAATACATAAAAATCCAACCTTCATCTCATTCAAAACGCAGGAGAGGTTTTATATTTTACTTCGTGTCTTTGTGCCTTTGTGTGAAAAAAATTTTTTAACGCAATTTCTTATGGATGTTTAGTTATTTACAATTACCTTATAATACAGTTATAATAAAAAGTTAAAAAATTGATTATTAAAATAAAATGGAGTAGTTATGAACGCAGACAAGCAGACAGTTGACAAGATAATAAGTATTCTTAATGAAGAAATGGTGCCTGCTGAAGGATGTACTGAACCAATAGCTATTGCTTATGTTGCGGCTAAAGCAAGAGAACTTCTTGGGAAAACACCTGATAAGGTAAAAATATATGTGTCTGGTAATATAATTAAAAATGTGAAAAGTGTTGTTGTTCCTAATAGTGGAGGAATGATTGGAATAGAAGTATCTGCAGCTATGGGAATTGTTGCTGGTAAGGTTCAAAAAGGACTTATGGTAATAAGTCAAGTCAATGATGCGGATATGGTCAAAGTAAGGGAGTTTTTGAATAGCTGTCAGATTGAAGTGATTCATGAAAAAAATGATATAAAGCTTTATGTAAGAATCGAACTTATTTGTAAAAATGAAAATGTTATTGTAGAAATAAAACATCTTCACACAAATATTACAAGTATAGTAAAAAATGGAAAAGAAATAATAAACAGACCATGTAGTGATGCTGATTTTAATTCTCCATTGACTGATAGAAATATATTATCAATTGAGTTGATATATAATCTTGCGAAGACTATTGATCTGGAACTGATAAAGCCATTGTTTAAAAAAGTTATTTGTATGAATACTACTATAGCGGAAGAAGGCCTTAGAGAATCTTATGGAGTTAATATTGGGAGTTGTATAGTAAAGAATATTGATCTTGGTGTTTATGGAGATGATCGAAGAAATAGATGTGCAAGTTATGCTGCTGCGGGCAGTGATGCCAGGATGAGCGGATGTCCTCTTCCAGTTATGACGACCAGTGGAAGTGGAAATCAGGGAATGACAGCATCTCTTCCTATTATTAAATTTTGTCAGTTGAAAGAAATTGGTGAAGAACAAATGATCAGAGCGCTTTTTATTTCACATCTTTCAACGATTCATATTAAGACTAATGTCGGTAGACTATCAGCTTATTGTGGTGCGATGTGTGCTTCCGCCGGGGTGAGCGGAGCTTTAACCTTTTTGATAGGTGGCAATTTTCAGGCTGTTGCCAGTGCAATCATTAATACTTTAGGAAATATTTCTGGTGTTATCTGTGATGGAGCCAAAGCATCTTGTGCTATGAAAATAGCAACAGGTGTATATGCGGCTTTTGATTCTGCTACACTTGCACATTATCATAAAGTCCTTCATGGGGGTGAGGGAATTGTAGGTTCTGATGTGGAGGAAACAATAATGAATATAGGCGAATTGGCCAAGACTGGAATGCAGACCACTGATGAAGTTATTTTGGAAATTATGACTAAGTAGGCAAGCTTTGTAATTCTTTACAATTGATTAATAAACGATAAATAAGATAGAATATAACTATGCGTAAATTTGATGTCAGGGGAATGGCAATACCTGTAGTAGTAACAATAATTGTTGTAATAATTATTCTTGTGTTTGCGATGTCGAAAACAGGTACAAATTACTATCGCTTCGCAGTTTCTGAGATAAAGGCATTAAAGATTGAAAGATTTCTTGATGCTTTTTTACAGGAAACAACTGCTCATTTAAGAACAATGATGAATTCCACTAGTGATGATTCCCTTAAGAATATTAAAAAGGAATTTCTAAATCTTCCGGCAAATGGTTCGAGTCCTAGCAGTACAATCAAACCTTTAATTTTCAAAGCAGAGTTTATTGCATTATATAGTAAGACATTAAAGGATCTGGCCAAGGAACTGGAGTTGAATTTTTCCAGTTTTATTGCTGATAATGTAGAAGCTGAAATAATTTCCTCTGAAGCACTTCCTGTACCTAAATACATGAAACCTGATAGTAAGGAAAAGAAATCTGTACTTAAAATTACTGCTTTTGCAAAACACAAAGGTGTAGAACGACAGAAATGGATAAAATTTAGATTGAAAATTATCAGGATAACATTACCTGTTATTTCCAAATTCACTCTTTTTGTTAAGGATTCATTAAATGAACCTAATCAGTTTTCAAGTACAATAAAAGGTTTGGGATATAATTTTGCATATGGACATTCAGGGAAAGTTTATGCAACATCAGGAAATTCTGGATTAAACAGGGCTCTGATCCTGGATAATGATCCTAATGATAATCTTGCACTGGATAAACGCGGAATGATCTATTTAGGGGATGGAAGTGGTCATAACAATGTTTCTGATCGCACGATGATTCGACTTGTTGATGAAGAGGATTATTTTGACGCAGAAGAAGGGAAATGCCCTCAGGCAAATATCTGGGAAGTGACTATTAATAATGCGCTTTATGATGATCATCTAACTGGCGGGCGACGTGGTTACAAGAAGCTGTCTGAAGCGGGCTCCGTATTTGTATATGCTCTTGGATTCAGTGACTATCTTTCAAGAAATGATATTTTGACCCAGTATTCTCTTAAAAATTTTTTAAAGCCAAGTGAATTTAACAGTTTGAAACTGGAGTGTTTTCAACCTGATCTGGAATTCAATACAATGAATCGTTGTGCTCCAATGCTTTTATTTGGGTCAATGACGAATAAATCACCAACAGTTGTATATGGAAATGCCTACAGGACGTATTTAAGACTGACTGATTATGACAGGCATAACACGATTTGTATGTATCAGAAAAAAACCGGGAATCAGCCCCGGGATTTTCTTGTTGTAGAAAGTACAAATCAAACAGGTAACAGCAGTACATGGTTCAGTGCTTCGACAAAATTACTTTTTGATGATTATATTCCAACAGTTGTAGTACAACCATATAGTGGCGATAAAACTTTGAATAAGGCAGATACATATTCTGATTCCGATACTGATTCAGGATTTGATCTATTCTATTATAATTATTCTGATTTTCAGAAAACCAGTCAGAGGTCATCTGCTGATGAAACTGAATATAAAAAAGGGCTTGATAAAAGGGTTTGTATGGAATATTTCACCCAGGATGATTTTAAGAACAGTTGCCTGGTTGGGAATGAACTTCATGTAAGATATGGTGTCATTAAAGTCCGTGGAGATCTTGATTTAACTTCAAATTCCTATACAAGTCTTAAAAATGTATACAGGTGTATTATAATAGTTACAGGAAAACTTACATTGCCTTCAATCTTTAAAAAGACAGATGAGGCTACGGTTACTTTTATAGCTGCGCTTAATGATAATATATCTGATTCTGGAAAAATTGTTGCCAGCGGAACAAACATAAATGCATCGCTTATGACCTGGAGAAATGATTCTACAAATATCCAGTTTAATTCGAGTACAGGAATTCGTGGATCATTGATCCTGCAGAAAATATTTTTGAAAGAAAAACTTACAAGTTCAAGTATTTCATTGAAATATGATCCTGCACTTTCAGGTGATCCCACAACCGGAGAAAAAGATTATTTTTTCTCCTTTCTTCCAAACTGGGAGGGAGTATGGTAAGGTCCCGGAAAGGCTTTTCGTTAACTGAGATACTTGTGGCTGTAGCAATGATAGCGGTTTTATGCGTTCCAATTGTTAACAGTATGAGACAGTCAAAGACACAGACTAAGAAAATTGGAAAAAAGTTCATGGCAATTCTTCTGGCTCGTACTGTCTTTGAACATTTTGAACTATATTTTTCAAATAAGACAGTTAAATTTACTGATATTCTTGGGTCAAATTCTGTAGTTGAAAAAAACTATGATATTATTACTGACCTTCTTGATGATATGGATATGCCCCTGGGGAGTCCAATGAGAAGTGCGATAAAAACCAATTATCATAATTTTAAATTGAAATATGTACTTCAAAAGGATGCAACACCTGGTAAGGAATCAGAATATGAAAACCGTTTCATGAAGATGATGGTGACTGTATCATGGGATGAAGCAAATAAGCCTATGAACATTCAGTATTCAGGAGAGATTATTAAAGAATGAAACGAAATAAGGGGTTTTCACTTACTGAAATTTTGATTGGGGCTGCAATATTATCTGTAATGCTCGGTGGATTATATTCTCTGTTTACAGGTGTAAGCAAGACTGGTAAGAGTTTGGAAGGCCATTCGAAAATACAGCGAATTGCATTTATGATATGTAAAAAACTCAGGAATGATATTTGGAATGCTGAATCAATTACTCAGACTTCAACTCCAGTTTCAATAAATTTGAAAAGTTCTGATAAGTCTGGAAATTCAATTGATGTTAAATGGATTTTTGACCAGAATTCAAAAAAGATTTCACGAGTTGTGGATGGTGGTGTAGAAGATTTTTCATCAAAGGGATTTGTGAAATTGGTCGAGTTTTTCATTCATGATGATACCACTTCTACTCCTTATTCCGGTTCAACGAATAAGGCATTACTTTCGGGCAGACTGGTTGTGGATTTAGGACTGAATCTTATTTATAAGAGAGAATATGGATTTTTTCAGAGGCTGTGTTCTAGGATTAAAGCAAAAGGGCAACTATAGAGAGGAATTATGTTAAATAGAAAGAAAGAAATTGCATATGGTGCATCCGAAGAGAGACTTTCAAGATTAATAGAGATGAGAATTCAGGATGGTGCTAACAAAAAAGAAATTGATGAACGGATCTGGGATTTATTCGGCGAAAAATGGTGTGTTGTTTTTACCGATTTGTCTGGATTTTCAAAGAAAACAGCAAAATTCGGGATAATTCATTTTATTCAGACAATATATGAATCTGAAAGATTGTTGACTCCGGTGATTGAAGATTATGATGGAATATTACTTAAACAAGACGGTGACAGCATGATGATTATTTTTAGAAATCTTGAGAAAGGGATCGAATCATGTGTGAAAATGATGGAGGTCCTGGTAGATTACAATAAAACGAAACCTGATGAAGAAGATATATTACTTTGCGTTGGAATTGGTTATGGCGATATATTGCGAATAGGTGATTCGGATGCTTTTGGAAAAGAATTGAATTTTGCAGCAAAACTTGGTGAAGATATTGCGAAAAGTCAGGAAATTCTTGTTACACTTGCTGTAAAAGAGAATCTTGTTTATTGTGATGACTTTGATTTCGAACCAATGGAAGATACCCCTTCTGGACTTGAATCTTCATATAGATTGATTTACAAATAATTGGTTTATGAAAAAAGTTAAAGAGTACTTTATAAAGAAGTATTCATTTCATTTTATTACCGGTATCAGTTCTTTTTTACTTTTATTACCTTTTGTTTTTAGTACAATAGACATTTTTGATTCAGGGGAACTTGTGACCAGTTGTGCGGAACTTGGGATACCACATCCTCCAGGTTATGCCCTTTTCGCTTTACTGGGAAGAATTTTTATCACATTGCTTTTCTGGTTGGAACCAGCTTATGCTGTGAATCTCATGAGTGCTTTTTTCTCATCTTTTTCAGCAGTAATCCTGTTTTCCTTTCTTCTGGATTATGATCGTGACAAATATTTATCATGTATTGTTTCGATTATGTTTGTTACTCTACCATTTAATCTACATGTTTCAACAATTTCTGAAGTATATTCGCTGGACTGTTTCATACTTCTTTTGTTCCTGCTGTTTTTTTCCAGATTCCTGAGGAATAATACTATTCGTTTAAACTGTATATGTCTATATATTGCAGGTTTTGCAATGGCCTTTCGGAATATTAATCTAGTTTATTTATTTCCAGCAATATTACTGGTTCTTTATAATTTGATGCTCAGATTTAAACGGGGAATTATTTTTTTAGTAATTCCTTTTTCTCTGTTGTCATATTTCTTTATAAGAACAATGACAGGAGCACATCATCTTTCGTTGATTAAAGAGAAAAATATATGGAAAAGCATATATGAATTGATTACTTCAAAAATATATCAATCAAATATGTCGTTTAATAATCTAAATATGATCCATTTAAATGAGGTTATAGGGCAATTTTTAAAGTTTGCAGGTTACCTGACTCTAATAATATTTATTATAACATTATTGATTTCAATGATTAAGAAATTGAAATTTCTTGATGGAGTTTCAAAAAGATTCAAGATGACACTTATCTATATCTTGTGTTCTAACCTGTTTTTTTTATCATTATACAGAGCTATGGAAATTGGAACAATGGCTGGATATGGAATTTGTGTATTTTTTATTATATTTGCGTTATTGATTACTCATATTTTTAGAAGTAAAGTATTGGTTTTTACAATCTTTGTAATTATTACAATAGTTAATCTATCCTGGTTTTTACCAGATAGAATTGATGGAAATGTTTTTATGGATGAATATTTAAAGACTATTCCATCTGGAAGCGTTCTGTATGCTCAGATTGACTATCAGCATTTCCCGTTTTACTATAAAAAACATATATTGAAGAATATCAATAAAGATGTATCGATCCGTAGTCCCTTTTACAAGGGAGGTATTGATCCTGGCTATGAACTTCTCATGAAGGAAAACAAGAATATTCTGCTTACAAAAGAATACTATGATGTGTTTTCGGAAAAATTTAAAAAAGACAAAAGATTTTATGTTGAAGAACAAGATGGATTTTTCAGATTAAAGAAAACTGGGGCTTTAAAGAATAAGGTTCAGGCAATAACAGAATTGAATGCAGATTTTCAAGAATATTTTCAGATTGGAAATTTTAATTTTGATGCTTTTATAAAAGAAGGAATTGGAGTTTTGAAATTTAATTACAGGATAAAGATTATTAGAAAACCAGAAAAGGATTATTTTTTCAGAATTGGG
Source organism: Candidatus Muiribacteriota bacterium (assembly GCA_030633305.1). Classification (GTDB taxonomy): domain Bacteria; phylum Muiribacteriota; class DAOVTB01; order DAOVTB01; family DAOVTB01; genus DAOVTB01. Next base: position 7,021 of record DAOVTB010000108.1, on the reverse strand, counting down.
ATTATTATTTTTGAGAATGATGAAGAAAATAATGGTATTGAAAAGATATTTCTCAATCGTTCTGTTACTTTTGACCTCAAGGAAGATTTTCTGGAATTGACTGATTATGAAAAAACTCAGTATTATTCAACAACAGGCAACAAATTCAAGCCTGGTGAGTACAGTGTAATCCTTTATGCAAAAAAAATATATGATGCTGAAAAAGTAAGGATTAAATCTCTATCTGATTCAGGTTATAGAAAAGTGTCGCTGAGTTCAGGAAAAAAAAGTAAGATGCTGAAGGATTTGTGTTCAGAAAAAAAATTAGTTGTCATATCCTCTTTTACTGTAAAATAGAGATGACTTCTTAAAGGGAATAGTATGAATAAGCTGTCAGGAAGAGTAATTTATGAAGATCGAAATTTTGAGATAGCACAATTAGAGGGTGGTGGAAAAAAAGAATCACTCATTATCTTTCGAGGATACCAGGGGATGAATATTGCCAGAGATGGCAGAAGTCACAGTTATTCAAAATGGAGTCGAACTTTACGTGAATTTGGATATCCCGGCAAAATCTTTAATTATCGCTGGCCTTCAGAGCTTGTTGATGGTGTGGGTCTTGAACTTGCCTGTAAAGAAGCGGCAAAATGTTTCTGGAAAATTGTAGATATCGATCATCCTGATCAGATAAGCCTTATTGGTTTCAGTTCCGGAGGACGTATCATACAAAAGATTCTGAGACAGTTATCAAGGATACCTGAAATGTCATTTAATAACGTTTATCTTTTTGGATCTCTTGCAAGGAATGATGATTGCTGGCCCCTTTTACTAAGAGCCCTGTCAGGTAAGATATATAATTTTTATTCAACGGGTGAAGAACTGCTGTCATCATGGTATATGTGGTTATTATATTCACATGATATCAGTGGATTGGCAAAAATACCGTTTAAACATTGGAGAATTGATAATTTTAATTGTTCTCATTTTGTTAAGAACCATAACGATTGGGAAGAATATCTTGAAAGAATGCTGTCAAAAGCTGGGGTAAAACCTGAAGAAATGTAGAAATATGCTCTTGAAAGATGTTTGAAATCCTGACATAGTCTGCCTGCTGGCGCGATAGATGTAAAATATGTTAGAATAATCATATCTTTTATCAGGAGTTTACAATGAAAAAAATTATCATCTTTGCTTTTATATTGGCTTCAATAGTGAATCTATTAATCTGTAATGATTTTGCTGACGCCCAAATCGTATCTATAAATACTAATACCGTTAGTGCAAAATTTTTAAATGGTAAGATATACAGGGTGATTGATACCAGTCAACCTATTTCCGTACAATTAAGGAAAAATTTTCGTGGCAAGTGGAAGCGCCGTACAATTACTGGTGGACAGGCTGTTGACATTTTGATTAAGAGAGGTTATTTTCTCGAAGTAAAAAATGGAGCAGTGTCATATTATGCCGCTACAAAAAGTTATCGATCATTAGCTGACCCGGCTGATAAATACAACCGAACAAGCAAATTACATCCGACTTTTAAATATTATTATCCGGTGACAGTCACTTCAAGAGAAGCTCTTCCCGGAAATGACGAAAGACATTATAATTATTATTCGCCGACAAATGACAGATGGCACTCTGTACCTTACTATAACGATTATTATCCTCGATTTCGCAACAGTATATTAAATGATTCCAATTATTATCGTTCAAACAACAGGTATTATCCACCTGGATATTACGGAACCCCATACTCAAACTGGTAATCTGAACATTTGACGAGCGATCTTTGGATTTTTCTGCGTCATTTCAAAGCTCGAAATACGAAAAGAGTATTCCTCGCTTTGAAATGACTTGAAAAATCCAAATCTCATCTCGTCAAATGTCCAGATTAACGGTTGATAAAATCAAGAATAAAACCATTAAAAATATTGTAGGGGAGGGTCTATGACCCTCCCGTTTTAATAAAAAACAATAAAATTTTTCTACAGATGTTTCAGTCCCAAAAAGGAAAAAACGGAAAATTATCACTGTCATTACCAGACTTGATCGGGTAATCTATTCCAATTGGCAAAGTCAATGTAACCTCATCTATATTGGTATTTATCTAACAGGGTCAGGGCACATTTCATTCAGCTCGATCATCGAGCTAAACAAAAGTCCTTCTGACCCTGGCTGGTATTAACTTTTTTTCTCTGTGTTCTCTGTGGTAAATCTTATTTTTCTTTGTGCCTTAGTGCCTTTGTGTGAACTGTTTTTTTCTTACTTTGAAAAATCCAAAATAGCATTTATAATCTCGTCTCTATCATCAAAAATTCTAAGATGTTTTGCATATTCTTTACCTTCAGCAAGTTTTTTTAAAAGAGGATAAACAGGTTTTTTTTCAGTCCAGTATTGCTTGTTCATAAATATCATGGGGCTTACTATTCCATAAGAACAATAATGGTTCTGGCAGGCATCCTGAAAGATCTCCTGTATTGTTCCGGCACTGCCGGGAGCATAAATGACTCCGCCTTTTGCAATTGCAAGTAATCCTTCTTCACGGACACAGTTCGCAAAATATTTTGCTATTTGGGTTGCAAATGGATTAGGCGGTTCATGACCATACAGCCAAGTTGGGATTCCTATACTCATAAATTCTTCTGAATTCTGCGGATATCTGCTTCGAACTTTGAAGGCTTTCGAAAGCCATAATCTGTCATTGTACATCGGGGCTTCCGCAAGAATTCCTGTTGCATCTCCAAGTTCCTTAAACGTCCTGGATGCAAACCATACACCAAGATGTGCTGCTTCCATTGCTCCTGGTCCTCCGCCTGAGATGATCAGATAACCTTTTATAGCAAGAATTCGAGTTATTTCAGCAATTTTTAAATAATCAGAATCTGATCGTGAAAGACTGTGGCCGCCCATTACTGCGACTATTTTCGTATCATTATTGAAAATTTTAAGGATATCATTCAGTGCATCTGTAATAGAATGATCGTGAAGCCTTCTTGCCAATGATTCCTTAATGGTTTTGGGATTATCCTTTCCTGTTTTCAGAAAGTGTTCATATGTTTTATAGTCATATGTATCATTATACGATGATGGAATTTCCGGATCAAATTTGTTAAACAATATGGAAGGTGTATAAAGTTTACATGGAGAGGTTTTATAAGGCAATCCAGTTATTGCAGGTATAACAATATTTCCTTTATCATGCAGAACTTTTAAGATATCACTTTTGATATTACAACCTAAAAAAACAGAATCCGAAATATCCAGTTTAATCAACTTTTTGGAATAATCTGAAAAATCAATACCTTGAAATGCAATTCCAGAAATTTTTTGACAAGAGGTTATTAATTCCTCCAGATCCTTTTTTGAATCTATCTCTATCATTTTTTTATACCTCTATAAAATTTTTTTACACTACGATAAACATTTTATATGTTTTTGCTGTAATTATCAATAATTGGAGTAAAGAAAATAAGATTCACCACGCACCGTTTCGGATTCTGTAATAATTTTATATAGTAAAAATATAACAGAATCACTCATGGCATAAATTACAGTAATTGATAAATCAAACTGTAACTAAAAGAACACGAAAGTAAGAAAAACGGGAAATTTCTAAAAGTACAATTATTGCCGTCATTACCCGACTTGATCGGGTAATCTATTTCAATTGTTAAAATATAAAAATGGATACCCGGATCAAGCCCGAGAATGACGTTGGGATTGCGACACAGTTTGCCAGTGCTTGTCCAATATTAAATACCAAATACTAATATAGATGGGGTCACATGGAACTTTTGTTAACTCGATGTTCGAGTTCATGAAAGTTGCTGTGACCCCTTTGGAATAAGAGTAAAATAGAATAAATACTGCATCTACAGTCTTTTACTATTTTTTATTCTTTCTTTGTGTCTTTGTGTGAAATAATCTTCTTTTTCTCTGCATTCTCAGCGTTCTCTGCGCGATAATAGGTTTTTTTTTATGGTAAAATCAATCTTTTTTAAATTATTGGCATAAAATTTTCATATAGGAAAGCGAGATTAAAAAAAGAAGAGGAGAATTACAATGAATTACGGACATATTATATCACTTATTCAAAGTCATGTTACAAGCATAGTTTCAAATCCAGGTTTTGAGATGATGAGTTGTGAAATAAATAATGCCGTAAGTATGGTTGAAAAAGGAATTCTGTTATTGAAACATAAGAGGATTGCTAAATCTCTTCTTTTATTTGTAAAAGCATTTGAGATGAGCCAGGATGTAATGTCAATATCCCGTGAATTATATTCAATTATGGCACTGGCTAGAATCGTTGGAAATTTAAATGGGATAAAAACACCTGACATTAAATTAAAATCAACTAATGAAATTTTAAAAAGAGCAGTCTAAATGTTTATGAATCAGACAATGATCTAAGCATTTTAATCTCAGCAGTATAACCCTCAAGTTCATTAGGCGTTTCAAGAATAAATGGAACATTTTTGAAAGATTCGATATTTATTATATTCTCAAATAATTTGATGTCAATTGTCCCTTCTTTGATTTTATCATGCCTGTCTTTATGACTGTTGAAATCAGTTTTCGAATTATTGAGATGTATTGCTTTTATTTTATTCAGACCGATTTTTTTATCAAATTTAGTTAACACACCCTCAAGATTATTTACAATATCATATCCGGCACTGTAAAGATGACAAGTATCAAGACATACTCCTAACCTGTCGCTAAAATTTACTCCATCAATAATCATTTTCAATTCTTCAAAAGTACTTCCAATCTCTGTTCCTTTTCCAGACATTGTTTCAAGAAGTATAGACAGTTCTTCATCTCCGGTGAGGATGGCATTTAGAGCATCAACAATTTTGTTAATTCCTTCATCGATTCCCTGACCTGTATGAGAACCCGGATGAAACACATAAAGATTACAGGGAAGCATTGAAAGTCTTTTAATATCTTCTTTCAAAATCATCCTGCCGAATTCCAATGTACTTTCATTTTTTGAAGCAAGATTCATTGTATATGGAGCATGGGCCAGAAGATTTACAAGATCACCGTTTTCTACGTGTAATCTTAATTTATCAATTTCAATGGGATCAAGCTTTCTGGCTTTTCCGCCTCTTGGGTTTCGGGTAAAAAACTGAAATGTATTTGCGCCAATGCTTAAAGCATCTTTTGCTGCTTTTGGATAGCCTTTTGCAATAGAAATATGTGATCCGATAATCAAAGCAAATGTTTTTTGATTGCTTCATAAACCTTTTCAGGTGTGAGAGAAGCATCTATTGTTATAAGTTCGCCTTTATAGAAATCAATTAAAGGATCAGTTTTAATATCATATTCTTTCATTCTTTTATCAATTTGTTCAGGGGATGAATCATCAAATCTTTTTGATAATTCGCCGCCACAGGAGTCACAAACATCCTGTTTTTTTGATGATAATTCGTTTAAGGTGGAATTGTAACAGGCTTTGCATTTTTTGCACACGTAACGTGTTTGTAATCTCTGAGCACAGATTTCCTGAGAAACTTCTAAATAAAAGATACAGTCCAGTTTAATTTTTTCTGTCGTTAAAGTATCTTTAAGAAAATGAGCCTGTCCAATAGATCTTGGATAACCATCAAAAAGGAATTTTCCTGAGCGAAGAGAATTCATAAAATCTTCATTTCCAAGTAGAAATTTGTTCATTGTAGCGTCATCTACAAGTTGACTGTTTTTCTGAAGTTCCTTGAAATATTCTGACCATTCATTGTCCTTGCTTAACTCTGCGCGGTAAAGGTCACCTGTGGATATGCTTATGAATCCAAATTCCTTTACAAGTCTCTCTGCCTGAGTCCCTTTTCCTGATCCTGGATTTCCGATAAAAAGTATATTTTTCTCCATAATTTGCTCCTAAAACAATATTTCATTTTTCATATTATATGATTTCTTTAAAATAAAAGTCAAATAGAGGATAACTTGTGAATATTATTAATATATTTCTTGATAAAAAAAAATAAAGTGGTAGGATGTAAGATTATGAATTTAGCTACAAAATCACTTACAACAAGTTCGTTTAACTTTAAAATCATCACTGTTGAAGGATATCTTCAAATACAATTATTTGGGAAATTACGTCAAGATTATACTAAAAAATTTGAAATGTCTCTCTTATATTTAATCAACAAGGGAATTGATCGTATTATTATCGATCTTTCTAGCGTTACGGTAGTTGATCGTTCAAATATATTATTTCTTTTAGAGGCATCAGATTCCATGTTTAAATCTGATAGGAAACTGGTTGTTATTTATCCGTGTAATGAATCTGTAGTCGAAGCACTGGATAAATTAAGATTTTCAAAAAAGATCCCATGTTTTAATAATTTTCATACTGCAATATCCCATTTTGATCAAAAAAAGAGTGATACAACCCAGAATGCAGTTCCACTTATGTATATAGGTATGAATGTAACTATCAAAACTGATCAGGACACTTCTTATTTAGCGACTATAACAAAAAAATACAATTCTACGATATGGTTGACCTGGCCCAAGAATAAGGATATGAATCTTATTTTTGTAGCTGATAAAATACAATTGTTTTTTTCGAAAAGTTGTGGTATTTACCAGTTCGAAAGCCAGGTAATTAAAAAGATGCTTAATCCATCTCCTGCACTTGTCATTATGAAACCAGCCAAGATACATCAGACTGAAGTTAGACATTTTTACAGATACAATACAAAAATCCCTATACAGTACAAAAAATTCTATGATGAAAAAATATCTAATGACAAGATATTGTCCGGCGTCTGTAGCAATCTGAGTGCAGGTGGAGTTCAAATTGAAAGTTCTACTCGATATGAAAAATTTGATTATATTATGATTTATTTACAATTGCCGGGATTCCCTCTCAATAGTATGATTGGAAAAATTGTGAGAGTTATGCCAAAAGATACAGGCGGATTCCGTTTAGGTGTAAAGTTTACTTCAATATTTGAAATTGTTAGACTGAGAATTGAAAACTATATTCTTGAGAAAATGAATTTTAAAGAAATCTGTAAATAATGAT
>DAOVTB010000192.1 GCA_030633305.1 Candidatus Muiribacteriota bacterium | reverse complement strand
TTTTTATTTAATTTTTTCCTTCATGTTTCTTCGTGCTCTTCGCGGTAAAATTTTATCTTTTTTAATTGTGCACCCCACTAGGAACCTACACTTTTGTTTTTCACGAATATAATGTATAATGCAATTCGTTTAAAATAGGAGTTATATAATGTCATCTAATCCAAGAAAAGTATTTCTTCTAGGTGCAGGTTCCTCTGCACATAGCGGCGCTCCGCTTGGTAAACATTTTTTAAAACTTGTTTATTCTGATCAACATAAGGATAAACGGATCCAGAATATAAAAACATTTCTGGAAAAATATTTCAATATCAATAAAAATACTGAAATATTCCCAAAATTTGAAGAAGTATTGAGTTTCATTGATATTTCCCTGCAAAAGGGTGAAGCTTTTTCAAAAGATTATCAGGAACAGGAAATATTACAATTAAGAACCGATCTGAATTACCTTATCTGGAAAGCACTGGAATTTGTGAAAAATATTCCTGGTGAAGATACACATAAACTTTTTATTCAATCTCAACTCGATAAGAATGATGCAATCATATCACTTAATTATGATACATTAATTGACTTTTCACTTGAAAAATCCGGTTATAATATTGATTACGGAATACCTTTTGCAAATAAAGATATCAGTACAACACAGTCTACAACTAAATTATTAAAACTTCATGGATCACTAAACTGGCTATATTGCCCCGGTTGCTATTCCATTTATCATTATTCATATGAAAGGATGAATAATATTTTTTCACAGGAACCAGAATTATGCAAAAATGATGGTATTTATTTAAAAGGAATCATTATTCCACCAACATATATTAAAGAATATCTTGATCCTTTTATCAATATGATATGGATCAAAGCTGGGAATGCCATAAGAAATGCTGATGAAATATATTTTATTGGATGTTCATTCAGTGATGCAGATATGTGGTTCAAATTTTTATTAAAAAAATCCCTTTTCTTAAACCCAAATTCACCTGATGTATTTGTAGTCAATCCTGAAAAACGTGGAATAATCAAAAAAAGATATGAACGTATACTAGGTCCGGTAAATTATATTCAGAAAACTTTTGCCGATTGGCTTCATGATGAATAAAGCACTATACCAAAGACATTTCAAAGTTTTTTTTAACACTAAGATTTTTCAAATAATCACTCAGTTCAGGTTGGAAATCTATTTTTTGAATATTCGATTGGTTATTAATTATGCTTGAAAATATTAAAACATTACCTTTTAGACTTGCTAATTTACTGTACAAATATGCTTTTCCCATCTATAAACCAATATATTTTTTTTATAAGCAAAAAAGTGATAAAAAAAAATTAGAATACCTTAGTAATCTTATTACTCCAGGCATGACAGTGCTAGATATTGGAGCCAACATTGGATTCTATTCAACTATTTTTTCGAAACTGGTCGGAAAAAATGGTAAAGTTTTTGCTTTTGAACCAGATTCTCTTAATTTCAAACATCTTAGCTCTACAACTTCTAAATTTAACAATATCATCATTGAAAATGCTGCCATAGGCGATTCAAGCGGCAAGATCAAACTTTTCCATTCAAAAAATCTCAATGTTGATCATCATACATATGATAATGGAAAAAACAGAACTTTCAGCGAAATTCGTTGTATTGCTCTGGACGATTATTTCCATAAGAATGAAAAAATTGATTTTATTAAAATAGATATTCAAGGATTCGATCTATATGCCATAAAAGGAATGATGAAAACAATTAAAAGATCAGACAACATGAAAATGATTGGAGAATTCTGGCCATATGGACTGAATAAAGCAGGAATCTATTACAAGGATTACTTGAAATTATTAGATGAACTAAAAATAGAAGTAACTTTTTTATGCAGCGAAAATGATATAAAAAATTTCGAAAAAAATATGAATTGTTCATCTTTCTATACTGACTTTTTGGGAAAAAAATAATTATATAATATTCTGGAGTTCAAAAGATGGTTACAATAGCTTATTTATTCGCAATACCTGCAATAATACTTTTTATTTACGCTTATAAAAAGAAAGATGAAAAGTTAAAAAAAATCTCCTATATCCTAATTGCAATATATGCAATTTTAAGATTCATTGATGCCTTTATCAAAGGAATGAGCTGAATATTTCCACAGTTTATGATATTATTAACAAAATTCTAAGCTTAAATTAAGGATATTAATATGCGAAATGGTATATTCCTTTTATTACTACTAATGTTTTTCTTTGCTGGATCTCTTTTTTTCACAGGTTGTTTATGGCAAAAAGATGACTCCGTAATTGATAAAATTTCAGGAACAGAAAGTGGTGAAATCCAAATAAAACTCGATTTTAATCAGCAGGGAAAAATAATGCACAAAGCACCTGCAGATGTTACTCTTATAAAAGTAACAATATCATCTAGTACAACAATAACTCAAACTTTCACTCCTTCTGCCGGTAGCGGATTAATTCCTAATGTCCCAACAGGAACAGCCACTGTAAAAGTTGAAGGATTAAACTCCGTAGGAACACAGCTTTATTCAGGCGAAAACACAGTTACCATCATTGCAGGAGGAGTTGCAGTCGTAAATATCCAGCTTGTAAGCTCAGTAATTTCTCAAAATATCATATATGTTAACAAGCTTGCAAGCGGAAGTAATGATGGAACTTCCTGGTCTAATGCTTTTACCGATCTTCAAAGCGCAATTGAAACTGTTCCGGTTGGAGGAGAAATCTGGGTAGCAGCAGAAACATATTTCCCATCTAAAGATGTTTCATTCAACCTGACACCAGCAGATTCAAGAACAAAAACCTTTGTCCTTCCAAATGGAGTTAAAATTCTTGGTGGTTTCGTTGGTAGTGAGACACTGGAAACTCAGAGGAATCCTGAAACAAATATTACTGAATTAAATGGTGATCTCGGAATAAGTGCAGATAATTCTGATAATTGTTACAATGTTGTAATAGTTGCTTCTGGTTCACCCGCTGCAGAAATAAATGGTTTTCTTATCTCAAATGGAAATGCTAATGATATGGTTACTGACGGTGGTGGAATTTATCTGGTAAGTTCATCTCCCATTATTCGCAATTGTAAATTTCAATTCAATACTGCAAATGGCGGAGGTGCTGCAATTTATGTTGATAGTTCTTCTCCAATAATAGATAACTGTATTTTTGATCAAAACACCAGTACTTCTGGAATGATTGGCGGAGGTGCTATTTATTCAAATTCAATTTTAACAATTCAGAATTGCGCATTTACACAAAATCTTGCCGAGCTTGGTGGAGCAATTCAATTTTCAGGTGGAACAGCGACAGTTCAGGATTGTACTTTTCAATCCAACATGGCTAATGTAAATGGTGGTGCCATACATAACTTCAATGGCGGAGATCCTGTAATTTCACGTTGTGTATTCGAATTTAATTCTGCTAGTTATGGTGGTGCTATTCTTAACGATACCAGCACACCATCTAAAATTGAAAAATGCTATTTTGTAGAAAATGATGTTACTGGCGATGGTGGTGCCATATATAATTATGCTTCAAATCCTCCAATTGAAAACTGTGTATTTTATGCTAATCAGGCTGCTGATTATGGAGGGGCTATAAAAATATCTGATACTGTCAATCTAATGGCAATCGCCAACTGCACTTTTTCCAAAAATGAGGTTAATAATATTAATGGTCATGGAGGTGCTGTATATATTTCATCAAGTCTCCCTTTCTTTACAGTCGAAGTTGTAAATTGTATTTTCTGGAATAATCTTGGTTATGACGGCAGAGACATAGCAGTAGCTAACTCCAATTTTGAAATTGGTCATTCACTGATTCTTTCAACTGCAGCTCCATATTTTTATTTAGATGGTTCTGTTACTTTCTGGAACAATAATTTTCTTCAGACTGGAGATCCAATTTTTATGGATCCTCTTAATCCTGCTGGAGCTGACACTATGTATTACACAACTGACGATGGTTTTTTTCTAGGTGGTGGATCACCAGCTAAAAATACCGGAACCTCCAGTGCAGGAGTTCCGATACCCGCAACAGATATAGTCAATAACAGCAGACCTTTAAGTGGCGCATATGATATGGGAGCTTATGAGCAATAGTTTTTAGAATTGTAAATAAATTAACCCATATATTGCATTATTATCGATTAATGATTTAGAATATAACTATGGAAAAATATGATCTTTTTAGTATCCACGGAAAAAACATTTCGGTTTCTGAACACCTCAAGAACGGTTTTAAAATAGCTGATACTGCATTTACTTTAAAAAATAAAGACGGCTACAACGAACTTTACAAGAATTCAGAACATATTACAAATTTTTCACAAATTCATGAAAACATCGAAATTCGACCAACTCTTCTGGATAAACCCATTTATATCAAATTGAGAAATCCTGTCACTGTCCTGCCTGGCGAGACTATCAATTTTTGCCTGGAACGACCTCTGGATGGGGAACTGGTAATCAAACATGAAGATAAAACGACTGTTCTTCATAAGTTTTCATTGTACAATTATAAATTGATAAACTATGGGATTGTGACAAATGGCATTGTCTGCTATTACATTGAATCAGACATCGTAACTAAACCAAAAATAGGAAACTATGCAATGGTTCCTGTAACTGTTATTAACAAGCATAACAGGCCAAATCTTATTTCAAAGCTCATCATTGATAAAAATTTTCTTAAAATCCTCGTAACACCAGATATGTTCATGACTAATAACGTAACTGCAAGAGTCAGAACAGAAAAAATTGCGTATATTTCCTATACTGAGAATAAGGATGAAAAACTTGAAATCCTGAAAACTTATGATTTTGAGAATGAAAAAAAACAACCCGCCATTTTCAAAATGCTGAAAAGTTTCCAGAAAAAAGGAACAGGTATTGAATATGGTTTTTAAAACGCTATCTGGATTGATTTTTTTTGTTTTCGCATCACTTATATTCAAATATTTTACTGGGGTTCTTTTTTTCAGGATAAAAAAAAGGCTTGATCCAAAGTTATCATTTTTATGTGAAAAAGGTTTTTTCTATACTGGAATGGCTGTCATCTTCTATGCAACAGTAAGAATCATCAACTTAAACATCAATGAGATATTTGCAACTGCCGGTGTCATCACAATAGGAATCGGATTTGCCGCTAGAACTTCGATTTCAAACTTTATATCAGGGATCATTCTTCTTGCGACCAAAATCATTCAGGTAGAGGATTTGATCTCAGTCAATAATTACTTAGGAATTGTGGAGAATATAGATTTTTTTTCTACAAAGCTCAGAACCTTCGATAATAGTTATATCACTATACCAAATGAAAAACTGATATCTGAATATGTCTGTAATTACTCTACATACAAAATCCGCAGGATAACCGTTGATGTACTTATAGTGTATGAAGATTTCTCAAAGGAAGTAATTGAAGAATTGAAAAAAACCTTAGATTCAATTCCGGAAGTGTTAAAAGACCCCGCTCCTATGATTTTCGTTGATAGCGACAAAGGTACGGGAATCAATCTCGGAATAAGAGCCTGGTGTGAAGGGGCATCCTTTATAACAGTGAAAAACCAGGTTACAATTCAGACAGTTTCATTTCTAAATAATAAAAAAATTCGATTCGCTGGTGATAGACGTCAGATTATAACTCAAGAAAAATGAGTGAATTATTTAAATTTTTTGGTGCTTTTAAAAAAGCAGCTATCCTTTTTATTCTGATCAATATTTTTTTCCAGATCCTTTTCCCACTTCTTGGGACAATACCTTACATTCGGTCTGTATTAATAACCGGAACAGGAAAATATACAGAGTATATGTTAAGCGGAGTCTCAGAAAAACTTGATAAAGCAAAAATTCAAGATACAAAAGAAAAGACCAGTCCATTTTTTTCCAGACAAACTAGAATTTTCTTTTTTCATAATTTATCCGTTATGTTGCTTCTATTTATTGGACCACATGCTTTGATATTCTTTGAATACATTAAACCATCTTCGAATAAGAAAAAAAACACGGTAATTTAATTACTTTTCTAACAAAACCCATTACATTTTTTGTAAGTTTCCTATTTAAAACAGCAAATTTGTTCTGGTGGATTTCTGGAATCAGAATTAATGAAAATATCATGTTCGAGACAAAGTCCTTAAAAGATGAATACGAGTACACTTTTTCCTTTTTTCCAATTCTGCTCTTCACTCTTTCAACGACCATATTAGCCGTAATTTTAAGCTATTTGAAAATGATTTCAATTGAGCAGGTGGGATGGTTCAACTATATCAATATGATCAATCTCATGTTATGGCATGGAGTTTTTGAATTAACTGCACTTATTATGATTCCGGCTTTCTATATCTACACATGGGATAAAGTTTCTTTGAAAATAGATTCTGAAAAACCTGGAATGACAGATAGAAAATCTATAAAGGAGGGATATACAGGATATATTAAAATACTTGAAAATCATAAACTATTCATTGTTATATTCCTTATTCTTATTGTGCATTTTGTATATTTTGCAGCTGTGATTGAAGCACATTGGACTGAAAAACTTGCAACAAGAGCATTACTTAAACTTGATAAACATACCTCAATTTCAGGGCTTTCATACTTACTTCATACGCACTATAAATATGAGGATAATCTAAAATCTTTCGAACATTACAAAAAATATTTAAAATTGAAATATAATAATCCAAACGATACAAATTATGTAAACAAGGCATATTCGCTGCATCTTCCTGAAATCTGTCTGAAATATCTGAATAAAATTACAAAAAAGTCTTATAAAAAAAATAAAGAAAGATTTAATCAGATCAAGATGTCCTGTCTTATTGATTTAAAAAGAGATCAGGAAGCTCTTTCAATTGCTTATGATAATAAATGGACCAATCTTGCTAAAGGTCTGATCGCAGTAAGAGAAAAAAAACAAAATATTGTTAAAGAACATTTCTCAAAAGTCACTGAAAAACAGTGTCATGCTATAAATTTCAAATGGATCCAGAAAAGAATATCAGATAAATCCTAAAGTCTTAGTTAATACAAAAAACAGTCCATTTACACCAATAATAAACTCAATGTTAATATTATTTTTATATATAGTTGTCAATCACCAGTGATTTTGTTTATCATATATTTAGGATTATTTAATTAAATCTATATATACAAGGGGATAAAACAAATGCAAAAAGTTACAGCCTTCGTACTTTTTATTTCATTGATCTTTTCTTGCATAAGCGCAGGGGCAGCTGATATTGAAGTAATTACTATGATCACAAAAATCATAATCAACTATAATGAAACTGATATCAGTTCTTTAAAAACAAATAAACTGCTTTCAGCCAATCTTGCCAGATTGATTACAACTGAAATACATGACAATGATAACCTTGAGCCATTCAAAGATGTACTCGGATTTTATTCAACAATCGAATCAGTCAAAGGCAGAAGGGCTTTTTTAAAAACCATGAAATTATTAAATGAACAAATCATGATGGAACGTGAAAAAATAGAAGAATTAGAAGGCGGCCAGAAACTTCTTGATGAAATGACAGAAATTCCGAAAATTAAAATCAAAGTCGATCCAGAATTCAAAAATAAACTTAAAAATGACTTTTTAAGTAAAGAACGAATCTTTTCAGATGATTTTGCTGATTCTAAAGATAAAATGGAATATGAAAACGCTATTATCGAATTCAAAGATAATAAGGATAATGATGATTCATGGATGATTTCTGGCTTTGAAAAAAGTACCTTTATTGATAAATTCAACTCTACTTTTCAGATTGAAGCAAAAAAGAAAATAATTTTCATCAGGACACCTGATGGAGAAGTCATGATGGAAGCTTTTTTCAAAGATTTAAAATCAGATAATGGATATGCTGCAAAATTCGGCCTTTATCATAGTATTTCCAAGCCAGAAGATGATTTTAATTACCTGGAGCTTATTTCTTATTCCAGCCTGTCATACTATGAAGTTGCAATTAGCGAAAAGACGTTGAATACTTATCCTAAAATTGAATCTCCATACAAGATTTTCTTTATGCCAAAGGCAGCCTGCGTAACCACAGGGATAAAACATGTTTCAGATGAAACAAAGGATATACTTAATAAACATTCTTTAAGTATCACTCCTGTTGATACAGGCGCAATTATTGAAAATAATTCTCCTGAAGATCTGATGTTTGTATCCGCACGAGATCCACTTGATATTTTTTCGCTCATAACAATTGGAATGCCAAGCGTTACAAAAAAAGGAAGACTAACTTTTATTCCAAGAGTCATTCTAAGAAATGGTGAACCTGCCAGTGAATTTGAAACTGCAATCATTGACCTCATATTAAAAGATGGCTTTGGAAATGCTAGAAAAACTGTTAAAACTTCTTATCCAATAAAACTTAAACTCCGAGAAATCTACATGAAAAATCATGAAGGAAATGAATATCTGATTTTTGTAGGTGGGAAGAAAAGAGAGTATTAGGCATTAATAAGGAGTTACTTAAATCAAAACTTTTTCTGCCAGAAAACTGGTTTTCCTATCTTTTTTAATTGCACTCAGTATTGTTTTTACACGTGTTTTAAGTCTCAGGATCACATTACTTGGAGTCGAGAGAATTAGAATCGGACTTGGTGCTTTTCCAATAATTTTTTCTGGAATTGCTTTTGGCCCGATATGTGGAAGTATTGTTGGCATACTTTCAGATATCCAGGGATATTTCGTAAACCCGGTTGGTCCATATATTCCTTATTTTACGATTACTTCTGGACTTACAGGCTTCATTCCTGGTTTTTTAATTTACTTTTTTTTAAAGGGTAAAAAAGATTACTTAACACTGTTAATCGCAATCGGATCAGGTCAACTCTGTACTACAGTATTGCTGGTGCCATTTATTCATAACAAGTTATTTGGAATACCTGTAAAACCCCTTATACTTGCAAGTTTTATCATACAGATACTAATCGTTATTATTTATGTTTTTTTATGTAGACGGCTTCTTAAGTTCAAGATATTTGATAGAATATAACCCGCATATTGCAATTCAGATAACTGATACATAATACCGGTATGGGTATAAGGTGCCAAAGCACTATGAATTTATCACTTAA
>DAOVTB010000048.1 GCA_030633305.1 Candidatus Muiribacteriota bacterium | reverse complement strand
GTTGAATTGTAAACGGGAAGAAATTCTTCAGCAAGCTGAGTAATTGTATATTGAAGGTATTCTACATAAAATCCATCGCTTCCTTTTAAATCTGTTATGGCTTGAAGTGTGAATTCAAGACGTAATATTTCATTTTTATCCAATACTGGACCAATGTCATCGAAGACTGGTTGAAAAAGATCTCTGAACCATTCTCCGTAATATTTACCAGTATTTATCTTAGGTTTTATCTCAAGCAGGTTATTAAGTTCTCTTCGTTCCTGCGCGTCAATACTGAAACCGCAGTCTTCCAACTTTGTAGAAAATCTGTTGAGCCATTCAATATATGCAGCCCTGTTTTCGCAAATCAGGAAATTAGTACATGAAAAAAACAATAAGACTATTATTACAACATGTTTCATAATTTACTCCAGAATTTTACTTTCTTACATTGTAACACATAGAATATAGATAATATAAAAGGGGTAAGATGGACTTTAATTTTTTTGATGTTCAAAAAAATTCATAGTCCCCTGACCCCTGCGCCAGGTAAGTTGTTCCTGTCAAATATATAAAATGGAATGGCATGTAGTTAAATTGATTTTCTCATATGATACAATAAAAAAAACTATCCCAAGGATCATTAACATGAAAAAGCTACTAATTTTAATCATTCTTTTATCTGTCACAAACCTTTTTGCTATTGGCGAAAGAAAAAGTGTTGTAAAAATATATACTACTTACCAGAAACATAGTTATGTTCGGCCCTGGTCTATGCAGGCTGTTTCGTCAAGGACAGGTTCGGGTTGTATCATTTCTGAAAATAGAGTTATGACAAATGCTCATGTTGTAAGTGATGCAACTTTCATTGAAGTCCGTAAGGCGGATTCTCCGAAAAAATATATTGCTAAGGTTAAGTTTATTGCTCATGATTGTGATCTTGCAGTACTGGATGTAGAAGAGAAGGAATTTTTCAAAGGAAGCGCACCACTTGGATTTGGAAACAGCCTTACTATCAGTGATAATATTAAGGCTTATGGCTTCCCGCGAGGGGGAAATAAAATTACTGCTACAACGGGCATAATATCAAGGATCGAGAAAAGACTTTATGCACATTCACGAAGATATTATCTCCTTGCTCAGACTGATGCTGCAATTAATCCTGGAAATAGTGGAGGACCGATTTTAAAAGATGATCTGATAGTAGGTATAGCGGTTCAGACTCAATCGGGGCAAAATATAAGTTATATGGTACCACTTCCAATAATAAAGCGTTTTATGGTTGATATTTCAGACGGTAAATATGATGGAATACCCGATATTGGAGTATATTATCAAAAACTTAGAAATCCTACGATGAGAGAATCATATAACCTTCCAAAAAAGGAAACGGGTGTATTTGTTAATGATATAGTTTATAAAGGAAGTGCAGATGGAGTACTGATTCCTGGTGATATTATCCTTGAGATTGACGGTAAGCAAATCGCAGATGATGGAACGACTGTTCTTGGCGAAGATGATAGATTTAATTTTGGTATCATGGCTAATTTTAAACAACTGGGTGAAAAATTGAAAGTCAAGATCTGGAGGAATGGTTCTGAGATTTTAAAAGAAATAAGTCTTAAAAAATCCCATTATCTGTTACTGGATAAGGAAGAAATGTACCTTTTTCGACCTGATTATTATATTTACAGGGGTCTGGTCTTTGTTCCGGCATCCTATGGATTTCTGAGTTCCTGGGGAAAGAGATGGGAACGGATTGCACCGACACATATTACTAATTTTTATTATTCAGGAAGAGCCAGTAAAGAAAAAGAGCAGGTAATTGTTCTTGCTCAAACCTTACCTCATACTTCAAATAAAGGATATCATCATTTTAAAAATATGGTAGTAGAGTCTGTTGATGGAAAAAAGATCAGGAATTTTAAAGATTTTGCAGAAATAATGGATAAATGTAATAGCAAATATATTCGTATCATGTTTGATAACAAAATTCAGTTGATTCTGGAAACGAATAAAGCTAAAACTGTAAATCGTGAAATTCTGGACCTTTACAAGATAAAATCTGACAGGTCAAAAAGTTTGGAAGGAGAATAGAAGGAATATGAATTTAGAATTATTTGTAATTATTGTTTCTGTTTTACTTTTTATTTATCTGGTTTTTATGGAAAAACAAAAAATAAAATCTTATATTATTGTATTACTCAGTGTTTTTGTGTTTGAAGTATGCACTGGTGGTCTTTGGATCAATAAAAATATGAGTAACTGGGCTTTTTTATATGGTGATATCAGTTGGATTTTGACATTGGGTTGGACTGCCATAATCATGATTTCTACGTTAATTATTGAGAAGGTAATAAAAAAGTCTGAAAAATTACGTTTTTTTCTTATTCTTTTTTTAAGTAGTCTGTCTGGAATAATTGGAGAGAGTTATGTACTGGGTGTAAAAATCAGAGAATATTCACCTGATGTAACATCTCGGCTTTCGGGGATAAATATTCCATTTGTGAATGTTCCTGTTGAGGCACTTTACTATATTCCAGTTTTTATGATCTTAATTATATGTACTGCGAGATACTGGAATCGTATGGAGCTTAAAATATGAATACAAAAATTGAAGTACTTGTAATCATAGCAACACTTACATTACTTGGTCTTTTTGTGATTAACCGGAATAAAAGAGCTATTGTCACTTTTTTTCTGTCTATTCTCGGAGTTTTACTTTTCGAATTTCTTTTTGATCCATTGGTGATGAATAATAAATTTCATAGCTGGACTTATATTTTTCATGATGTATGCTTTATCCTTACTCTTGGATGGGTTTGTATAATTACGGCGTCATCGGTTATCGTGAATTTTACTTTTAAGAGATCTGGCGAATTAAAGAAATTTCTTTTAACACTATGTATGATAGATGTAATGGCACTTCCGGCTGAAGTGTTTCTGGTATATTATGGATTTAGAACATATTCTCCAGGATTACTGAAAGCAATGGGGATTTATCAGAGTTTTCTTGAACATGATAATGGATTGATTCCTGTTAAATGGTTAATTGTTCCACCTGAATTTATTGTTTCAATACCACTTCTTTTTGGGTTGATATTGAGTTTTGTAAAATATTGGGAGTATGTGATTTATGAAAAAAAATAATGTATTTCTATCAGCTTTAGGATCAATTTTAAAATTTTTACTTATGTGTATTCCATTAATACCATTACTTGGACTTATCCTTTATGCAATAGACCCAAAATTAGTCTGTGTAGCAGTATATGCTGGAATTGTATTTTTGCCTTCTATTATTACTTTAATAATAAGCATAGGATTTTTTTATTTGATTATCGCTATGGTAGTGGCCTTATTCTCATCAGTAAAAGGGAATAAACATGAAAGTCTACCTGGAAGTGAAAACTATCAAATCAGTATTTGTGAAGATGATACTTCAAATGTAGAATATGAATTTTATGATTTTGAAAATCTACCTGAAATTGAAGATAAACAGTTCAGACATAAAATGAAACAGGAATATATTTATTCAATCGGATTGGTTGTTTTTTCTGTTGTTATAACATTTGTATTTATGTTTTTTCATTAAACATTTAAAAAAAAATTAGAAAATCCGCATCAGTATTATGATATACTGGTAAAAATTCAAAAAATAGATTTATATGACCTGAGTTGAGCGATTGTTTGAAAACATCTGAATTCCAAACAATCGCTCAGCTCAGGTATGAATCGGAAATCAGGAGTTTTTATGTACCAATTTCCAGAAGAAGTTTACAGTGATATAAGGATCGAAGATATTGATGAAAGTATGATTGCTTATACAACCGGGAATCTGGATCAATATAAGTCCAGAAAGTATCAGGCGGCATTTATAAGGGTTTTTGATGGTAATAAATGGTTTTATACCGCATTAACAGAACTTGATAATATTCAGAAAGAACTGGATACTCTGGCTGAATTCGCAGTCAGGGATCAAGCGATTTCTGAGAATCCAGTTGTTAAAGGATTTGAGGCTAATAAAGGTAAATTTATAACCTTTGATGCTGATGATATTTCAAAAGTAACAATGGAAGAAAAGAATAAATTACTGACCAAATATTTTGAGCTGCTAAATTCAAATGAATACATTAAAACATGGAAGGCCATCTATGTAGATAGAAGAGAGGTCAAAAAATTCTATTCAAGTAAAGGTGCTGATCTGGAATTTGACTCACAGCGTTGTGGATATGGACTGATGTTCAGTATGGCACAGGGTGAAAAACTTCTTGATCAGAGTTATCAACAGGCATCAAATATTTTCAGTGATCTTGAACCAGATCTTAATGCCTGCAGTGAAAAACTTGATAAATGTGTGGATTTTATGTTGAATTCAAAAACAATTGATCCTGGAAAATATACTGTAATTCTTTCTCCAATGACTGCAGGGGTGTTTGCCCATGAAAGTTTTGGACATAAAAGTGAAGCAGATTTTCAACTTGGTGATGAGAACATGAAAAAAGAATGGACGATAGGAAGTTTAATCGGGTCTAAAGTCTTATCAATTGCGGATGATGGAAATCTTTCCGGGTGTGGCTTTTTTCCATATGATGACGAAGGAACAAAGGCAAGGAAAACCATGCTTATTGAAAATGGTGCTTTGGCAGGGAGACTTCATAGTGTTAACACAGCGGTTTCACTGGAAGAAGAAGTTACTGGAAATGCGCGTGCTACAAGTTTTGAATTTGAACCGATTGTAAGGATGACATCAACATATATATTGCCTGGAGATATGACTAAAGAAGAATTATTCGCAGGCGTTAAAGATGGCTTGTATATTGAGGATTTGAAACATGGTTCTGGAATGTCTACTTTTACTATTGCACCATCATTGTCATACAGGATAAAAGATGGGAAAATTACTGAGCCAGTAAATGTTTCAGTATTGACTGGAAATGTATTTGAAACTCTTGGTGAAATTGATGCTGTCTCTGATATTCTTGAGATCAAATCCTTTGTATTTGGCGGATGTGGAAAAATGGAACAGATGAATTTGCCCGTCAGTTTCGGTGGCCCATATGTACGCATCAACAACATGATAGCCCAATAATCTGGGTCCTGAATGAGCGAATCTTGAATTTTTCTGCACCAATTTATGCTTGCGGAGTAGGGTACTACATCTCAGCATAAATCGTCTTGAAAAATCCAACCTTCATCTCATTCAGAACCCAGATAGGGTTAGATAAAAATAGAAGAAGGGGAAATAGTTAATATAAAAGGGGTAAGAAGTACTTTAATTTTTTTGAAGTTCAAAAAAATTCATAGTACCCTGACCCCCCTAGAACAAGAGCAAAAATAATTATTTATAAATACACATATAGATGGGGTCACATGGAACTTTTGTTAACTCGATGTTCGAGTTTATAAAAGTTGTTTTGACCACTCTAGAAACGGGAAGGGAAAATGAATAAGGAAAAGTATACCTATATTGAAAAGGAAACCAGTCTTAATGTTGTACAGAACAATATTGAATCAGTTAGAAGAAAAAATATTACAAGAACGGGTCTAAGAATATATAAAGACGGATTAATTGGAGTTGGCGGTGCACTGGGAGTATGTACTGATCAGGAACTAGAAAAACAGGCGTTAAATGGATTACAGGCCAAAATACCTTATCCATATTCATTGTCTGAAAATAGAAAAGAGCATGTTGAAATTTCTGACAGCATAATCAGTGATATGGATATTATAAAACAGTCTCAGGAAATGCTGGACCATCTGAGATTGGAACTGCCTGATTTTTCATTTTCAAACAAGATCAACAGGAAAACTGAAAGTTATGCTCTTAAAAATAATCTTGGCCTTGATCTTAAATATAGTGATACCTGGGTTTCAATGGGGCTTATATTCAAAGAAAAAAGTTCAGCAAATATATTTGATGGGTTTTGTTCATATGAAGGAAAAAAGTTTGTTCCAGAAGCATTTGAAAAATATATATGTTCTGTTTGTAATGCATTTAATAATGAAGTCAATATGGAATTTGGAAAAAAATATCCGATTCTGTTTTTCACATCTGAATCATTGCCTATGATGCAGTTTTACAGAGATCTTAATGGACTTTCCTTTGCTACAAAAAACTCTCTTCTTTCTGAAAAAAAGGGGAAAAAGGTATTTAATGAGAATATTACGTTATTTCAGAATTCTAGTTATGAAGATAGATTAACACCATTTTTTGATGCAGAAGGTGTTATAAATGAAGGTTATGAATATACTTTGATAGAAAATGGAATAGTAAAAACTCCATTTACGGATAAGAAGACTTCACAGAAATATAATCTTGAGTTAACAGGAAGCGCTGGAGCTTCTTATGATGGAGTGCCAACACTGGCAGGCAATAGATTATGTTTGAAAAATGGCAACAAGTCACTTGTTGAATTATTGGATGGAGAAAAGGGAATCCTTGTTTTTATGGCTGGAGGGGGAGATTTTACCCCAAAAGGTGATTTTGCATCACCTGTGCAGTTTGCACTTTTAACAGATGGAAAAAATCTTCTTGGAAGACTGCCACAGATTCAGATTTCTTCGCAATATTATGATATGTTTGGAAATGACTATATTGGAGTAAGTAATGATGGGTATTTCTCATATTCGCGGGAAAAATATCTGGCAATAAAGATGAGAGTTGACAAAATTTAAAATTGCCATTGAATGTGGTTTTGAATTAATGGTATTTATAAGTTATATAAAAATATTTGGTGAAATATCTGCGATATGAGTATTTATAAGATTTTATTTCATAGTTTGATACTTGCGGTCTTCAATTTGGTGTCTATAATTGCTGGATTTTCTGTATCGAAACTTTTTTCAGGGGTCAATCAGTTTTTAATTCAGATTCCTTTTGCTTTAGTGGTTACTATTTTTTTATTCATATTCTGGGATTATTTATTGAAAAAAATGAAAGTTGAATCGTTAATAATAAGGAAAAAAAGTTTATTTTATATATATACTTTTGCATTTGGATTTTCTCCGGTTCTTTATTATATTTTTCGCCTGATTTTTTCTGAAATTCTACGATCTTTTGGAAATATTCCGGGAATATGGATGTTTCAGCTTGCTGGAAATCTCTTCATTGTTTTCATAATGATAGTACTGGAACAGCGTGACGATGAGCGTATTGATGAATATGTTGAGAAAGCTCAGGAAAAGCAAAAATTGAAAAAAACTGGAAAAAAGGAAAGAAAACATAAAAAACGTGGAAGTAAAAAAGCAAAAGAAAAAACATCTGAAACTCCATCTCCAGAGATTATTAAACCAAAAGAGAAGTAATCAAGTCGAATCATGAAATTCATTAGAAAAATGGATTATAAAATAGCGCGTCTTGCTATTCCAGTTATTATTAAAAATCTTTTTCATACCCTTGTTTTTTTTGTTGATACTGTTATGGTCGGACAGTATGGCACGGGAGTAAATGCGGGAGTTGCACTTGCTGGCGTTGGTGTTTCTGGAACAATATTATGGGGAATTTCCATGATTCTTCAAGGCTTTTGCATGGGTATTGTTTCTGCTGTAAGCAGGAGTTTTGGAGAGAAAAAAATTGAACAGATATTTCTGTTTTCGGGAACTGCTTTTTCTTTCATGCTTGTATTATCAACTGTTGTCGTTGGTATAATCATTTTTTTCCAAAATGGAATTATTTCTTTTTTCAATCTGGAGCCTAAAGTATTCATAGCCGCTCGTGATTATCTTGTTATCATGGCGTTTGGAATACCATTCATGTCTTTAGCATTTGTTCTTCATTCTATAATGCAGTCTATTGGCGACACTGTTAATCCAATGAGAATAGTGTTGATCTCAAATGCAGTAAATGTGGTTTTGAACTATATCCTTATTTTTGGAAAATTTGGAGCTCCTGAAATGGGAATTAGTGGTGCTGCGATCGCATCGGTTATAGCGCAACTTATTCAGTTTGCGGCAGCATTTATCATTCTTATAAGAAAAAAATACAGGATTTCATTTAGTGTGAGCAGCTTATTAAAGTTTAGACCAGCTTATTTTTCAAGGCTTATGAAAATTTCTTTACCATCGTTAATTGAGCAATTGTTCTTTCAATCAGGATATATTGCTTTTACCAAAATTGTTGCTACTCTTGGGAAAAATGGAATTGCAGCTCATCGAGCAGTGCTATCACTTGAATCTCTTTCTTTTATGCCGGCAGTCGGGTGTTCGATAGCAGCCTCGACTCTGGTTGGACAATATATAGGGAAAAAGAAGCCTAAAACTGCTATGGCATTGGGGAATCGCACGGCTTTTCTGGGATTATGCGTTCTTATGATAGTTACACTGTTTTTCCTTCTTTTTCCTGGATTTCTGATTTCAATTTTCAGTAAAGATTCTGAGATTATAAGGATTGGAGCAATAGCAGTATTTATTGGTGCGTTTGAACAGCCTTTTTTAGCGTTATCCATTATTTATAGTGGTTCCCTTCTTGGTGCTGGTGATACACGTTCTCCAATGCTTTCATCTATAATAAATTCCTGGTTTATCAGAGTACCACTGGTTTATTTCCTTGTTATACATATGAGTTTAGGGATTAACGGTGTATGGATTGGTACTTTTTTTGACTGGGCTGTTCGTGGTTTATTTTTGATGTATGTTTTCAATAAGGGGAAGTGGAAGAAGATAAAAATTTAATCCAAAGAGATTAATATTACTTACAAAATGTGTTATTATTTGTTTACATTTTAAATATATTAAGCGTTAAACATGATAATTATGGGAGGAAAAATGAAAAAAATCTTATTTATAATGATGTTGTTATGTCTTTCTAATCTAATGTTTGCAAATGATTTTGGGGATGTAAAAATTGATGATACAAAGTCATTTGTTATGATTGAAAACTTGAATAAAATAGACAAAATAATTTCAATAAGGAAGGACTCTGTAGCACTAATTATACTGACCTTAAATCATAAGGATACGTCAAAAGGAATTATAAAAATAATGTTAACAGAAAAGCACAGTAAATTAATTTTTAAATCAAAATTGATGAAAAGAGATTATGCTGTAGCTATTATAAAATTTCTCTCAAGTATTTTTGAACTGGAACGTAACTAGAGTATGAATTTATATTTAAGGAGAATGATATGAAAAAACTAAGCTTATTAATTTGCATGACTTTTATTATGGTATTCAATGTTTTCTGTATAGAAAACGAAGCAGATTTAAAGAAAGAAACTGAAGAAATTGAAAAATGTCGTAAATTAGAGATTACAAAAGTCAAAATGGAACAGTTACATATCGTAAAGAATCAGAAAAGAGAATTAGAAAATATCATTGCAATGAATAAAATTGAAATGGAAAGTAAATCTGTTGAAATGGAATCAGAGATGACAGTTGCCCGTACTCATTTAGAAGCTCTTGTTAAGCAGCAAAAACTTGAACTGATGGATATGATCAAGGCGCAAAAACTTGAACGAGAGGACAAGATAAATGAGATTAAATTGACAGTTTCTGAACAAAAAAAAGACTATGTCGAGATGATTGAAACACAAAAAAAAGATTTACTTACTCTTAAGGAAGAACAAAAAAATGTAATGGAAGAATTCAAAAACGAAATTGATGAAATAAATAAAGAATATGATGAGAAGATCAAGGAATTAAGATTAGAAAATGATATTGATAATAAAGACATTCTTAATCCTGAAAAAAGAAAAAAACCTTCTGAAAAAAAATATAAAAAATAAAAGCGAAATTCATTATAACAATTGATTTTAATGATGTTTTATGTTAATTTATCTTTGACAATGACGCGAAAAATGATGAAGGAGTATGACAGATATGCTTTCTATTAAATTTATCAGGGATAACCGGGATGATGTTGTAGCATCGATGATAAAAAGAAAAGGAATAGATTTTCCAGAAAATATAAAAAATGAAATCATTGAAAAATTTTCGAAGGATTATGATAGTAATTCCCCGGAAGTATTAAACTTTTTAATAGGAAAAGTATCAGAATTGACGGAAACTCCAGTTGATAAAATTATCAAACTTGATGTTCGTAATCGTGAAATTATTGCAGATCTCCAGACCTTTCAGGAAAAGAGGAATAAGCTTTCAAAAGAGATTGGAATTCGTAAAAAGGCTAAAGAGGACTGTACAGCAATTATAAACGAAGTTAAAGAATTTTCAGGAAAACTTGCAGCTTTGGAAATTGAAAAAAATGATTGCCAGAAAGAGCTCAACGAGATTCTCGACTGGATACCTAATATTGTAAATGAAAGTATTCCTGTTGGTGGTTCTGAAGAATATGGAAGCGTTATCAAGGAAGTCGGCGAGAAGAAAAAATTTGAATTTACACCATTGCCACATTGGGAACTTCTTGAGAAGAAAAGGTTATTACATTTGGGGGAAGGTGCAAAAATGAGTGGCTCAGGTTTTCCTGTCTATTCAGGTGAAATTGCAGCTCTTGAAAGAGCGCTTGCCAGTTATATGCTGGATCAGCATAAGGCTTCTGGTTATGATGAGATTGCTGTACCTTTTCTTGTTAATTCAAAAACCATGTATGGAACTGGACAGCTTCCAAAACTAAAAGAAGATATGTATTATGTTGAAAAAGATGATCTGTACTTGATTCCTACGGCTGAAGTACCTGTTACAAATTTTTATTCACGGGAAATTCTTGATGAAGAAATGCTTCCAAAGAAATTTGTTGCTTTTTCACCTTGTTTCAGACGGGAAGCTGGAAGTTATGGGAAAGATACCAGAGGAATATTCAGAGTACATCAATTTAATAAAGTTGAACTGGTGAAACTGGTATTACCTGAAAATTCATGGGATGAACTTGAAGATCTTTTAAGCAGTGCTGAAAAAATACTGGTAGATTTGGAATTACCATATAGAGTACTTACTCTTGCAAGCGGAGATTTGTCTTTTGCTGCATCAAAATGTTATGACATTGAAGTGTGGAGCCCCGGTATGGGGAATTATCTTGAAGTATCAAGCTGTAGTAATTTTGTGGATTTTCAGGCTCGCAGAAGCAATATAAGATTTAGAAGAAAATCTGGTGGAAAACCTGAATTTGTACATACTCTTAATGGCTCGGCATTGGCTATGCCCAGGACGTTGATTGCAATTGTCGAGAACTATCAACGTGAAGATGGAACAATAATTGTTCCTGAGGTCTTACGTAAATATATGAATACTGATATAATAGAATAAATATTAAAATAAAAAAATTTGGAGGAATAGGAAATGGCTACTTTAGAAGAAAAGATTGAATTGATGAAAAAGGAATATGATCTGGACCCATGCCCGAAATGTGGATCATTTATTTTTGAACAGGAAAAAGAGATGGAAAAAAGCGGAACATTTGAAAAATGTTATTTTTGTGATACACAGGCAAACAAAGTAATAATTAAATTATAACATTCTGGAGATAGAATGCAGAGCTTACAGTTAACCCCTATTCAAAAGCAGATTCAAAAGCAGATTCTGACCCAACGTCAGATTCAGGCTATCAAAATGCTTCAGTTGACTAGACAGGAACTGGAGACAATGATCCGCGAGGAACTTGAAGAAAATCCAGCACTTGAATTAGTTGATGAAAATGAATTGTCAGGTATTGATCAGGATATTTCTGATCAGGATGTTTCTAATGTTGCTAAATCTATTGAAGAGGAGATCTTTTCAAAAGTTTTTGATGAGGGGGACCTGGATGTTGACTGGAATGAAAAATTTGATAGTGAAAATTACCTTGAAAAAATCAAGGGATATAATGAAGATGCCCAGTCCTTTGAGTCTTATACTGCATCAAAAGAGAGTCTCTATGAGCATTTGATTAAACAGTTGAAGCACTGGGCTAATGAAAAAGACGAATATGCAGTAGGCGAATTTCTGATAGGGTGTATTGATAGAAATGGATATCTGAGTAAAGATGATTTGGAAGTCACGGTTGAAAAATTTGAATCAGATATGGAATTTGTTGATGGAGTGCGGGAACTTATATTGAATTTTGACCCCATCGGCGTTGGTGCATTGACTATTAAAGAATCTCTGCTTGTTCAACTTAATTCATTGGACCTTGATGAAACAACTCATCTGATTCTGGAAGAAATATTGGAAGAGTACAGTGATTATCTAGCAAAAAACAAAATTCCGGAACTTGCTAAAAAACTTGGCGTATCGGTTGAACAGGTTTATCTGTACATAGATTTGCTTCGTAAGCTGACTTTGTTTCC
Organism: Candidatus Muiribacteriota bacterium; assembly: GCA_030633305.1. GTDB lineage: Bacteria > Muiribacteriota > DAOVTB01 > DAOVTB01 > DAOVTB01 > DAOVTB01. Next base: position 10,732 of record DAOVTB010000048.1, on the reverse strand, counting down.
GGCTGCTAATTATTCGGTAGATGAGGAAAATTTTTTTGTGATACCCGATGTATTTGTCCGGAAAATAGACGATGAATATGTTGTTGAGCTTCATAAACGAGGATATTCGCATCTGACAGTAAGTGATTATTACCGATCAATTATTGAAAATAAGAAGAATTTTACAGATGGTAAAGAAGATTACAAGTTTATAAAAGAAAAGGTGAATAACGCGTACTGGCTGAAGAAATGTGTGGATGATAGAAGTAATACTATTCTAAAAGTTGCTCGTGCTATTGTAGCAAGACAAGTGGATTTCTTTGAATTCGGTACCAAACATCTTAAACCATTAATCCAGAGGGATATTGCTGAAGAACTTGGCTTTTCAGAAGCCACTATAAGCCGTGTAACCACAGGCAAATACATGGATACACCTGTTGGAACTCTGGAATTCAAGTTCTTTTTTTCCACTGGTCTTGGTAATGGATATGGTGATGATACTTCTGCAAAAGCAATCCAGGAAAGAATTAAAGAAATTGTTAACTCAGAAAATAAGGCTAAACCATTGAGTGATGATAAATTGAAAAAGCAATTGGCTTCTGAAGGCATAAAGATAAGCAGGAGAGCAATTCAAAAATACCGAACAATCCTTGGAATTCAAAATTCCAGCAAAAGAAAGATATATTCCTAAAAAAAATACTTACCTGAGTTGAGCAATTGTTTGAAAACATCTGCACTAATCTCTTTGGTACTAATACTTTCTGAAAATCCTCGCCGTACCCGTTGGGTATGCCTACGTTTTTCAAAAAGCTTATTACCAAAAGATATAAGCACATCTGAATTCCAAACAATCGCTCAGCTCAGGACTTAGTTATTTTCAATATTTTTGTTCAGAGTTTTTTTAATCGTATTGAAATAAATTTCCTGAGTTTCAGGATTATTGTTGTTGTAATATAGGGCGTAAAGTATTGACATTCCTTCTTCGCTTTTATTAAATGCAATATAGTGTTTTGCAAGTAAGAATTTAAGGTTATTTTTTCTATTAGCCTGGTGGGTTCTTTCAATACCGAAATTAAGTATTTTTTTACCTTTTACAAGATCATTTTTGAAAGCATAATAGATCTCCTTGATTGAAGAGCTTACTCTATTGATACCAACTCTTTTCTCAAGTATGTTTTCGAAATGATCCAGATTATCATCACTGAGGCTACTGTCAAGTTTGCTGATAAATTCAGGGTCTTTAATAACAGAAACCTCAGCCTCTGGCAAATGCATATTGTTTGCTTCAATGTTTTTTATTATTGATGTCATTTTTGTCTTTAGATTTTTAGATAATCTCAAAGTGGAAACTATATTATCTGCTGTAAGAAAGTTTTGCTTATAGGCAGCAATCAGGGAAGATAATATTTTCTTATCAGTAGAACTATTTATACTGGAAAGATTATTTTCAATAAGGATTATAGTTTTTGAAGATAAGAATACGAATGATTGTACATTATAGGACAACGAATCAATAATTTTAATTGTTCTAACTCTATTTTTGATGATCAAAGATTTTATTTCATACACTAGAGAAAAAGCCATACGTAGATCTTTATTATCATATTTCTTAGCCTTTTTAACATGAGTGTTAAAAAATCTCCATGGGAGATGTTCCAGTGTCTGTATTGTATATTTATAATCTATAGTTTTTATATTATTTTCAAGCAGGAAAAATAATTGCCTGCATTTGCTATAAGCTTTTTTGAAATCCTGGTTTTTAAATTTAGATGTAACTTCCTTTCTGATTTTTTTTATTAGATTCTCAAAATCAATTTTTTCCTGCTCATGTTTTTCATCTATTACGATTGTTTTAGTAACGGGTATGTCTACAGCAGGTGTATTCATTGAAGATAAAAAAACGCTTATAAAGACAATGAAAATTATAATTCCAAGAATTCCACATACGATTCCTCCTGAAATTATCAGGAATTTACGGTTGTCGTAAATCTTGTTATCTGATGTTTCAGTTTTTTTTGCGGGAGTCTTATCAACTGGTTTTGTTTTAATGACAGGTGCTTTAGTCTTAACAGTGGATTTTTCTTTTTTTGCAACAGGTTTTGATGAATCAACAGGGACATCAGTTTCGGACAGTATTTTTTTTGTAAAGTACCGAATTTGAATATTACTGTTTGAAGAAAGAGATTCTAGAAATTCTGCCTTATCAGGCAGATTAGAATCTTTAATCAGTTTTATTGCCTTTAAACGCTCGTTAATAGGCTTGTTTTCATCAAGAATTAACTGCTTTAAACTTTGCAATTCCATAGAGATAGACACCTTTTTATGAAGTCATAATACTATATTTTATCAGAAAAAGTGTATTAAATCTAATGGAAATCTATTATTCAGGTGGGTTAGTAAATCATTCCTTTTTCATAAAGAATAAAGGTAAGGAAAATCAAAAAAAGTATATAAATCGTCATAGTCATCCTCCAGAATATTTCTCTCTATGTTAATTATCGGAAAAAGTATAAAAAGAAATTAATAAATAGTTGTATTAAAATTCTGATGTATCTGGAACTATAGTCAGGTCTGGGATATAATGAGAATAAATTTGAATTGTTGTGGGGTGCTTTTTTGGATCAAAGAATATTTTTTAATAATATGGCCACAAAATGGGATGAAATCTGTCATCATGATGAAAAGATATTAAAGAGCTTCATGGAACTTCTTGATATTAAGACTGGTCAATCAGTGCTTGATGTTGGGAGTGGTACTGGAATACTTCTGCCTTATATATTAGAAGAAATTGGCAAAACTGGACGCATTTGTGCGGTTGATTATGCTGAAGAAATGATAAAAATATCCAGAAATAAAAATGTGAACTCAAATATTGAATTTAAAAGTGTTGATTTCTATGATATCAAACCTGATATTTACAGGTTTGATTGTATTATCTGCTATTCGATGTTTCCCCATGTTTCTGATAAAGAAAAAGCAATAGCACATTTTGTATCTTTATTGAATAATAACGGGAAATTGTTGATATGCCACAGTGAATCCCGTGATGATATCAATAAATGTCATCGGGAATCAGATAAAACTGTAAGCGAGCATATTCTTCCACCAGCTGTAGAAATTTCCAGGATAATGGAGACGGCAGGTTTGGAGATAATACATGAAATTGATAAAGAGTTTTATTATATTTTAGGTCATGCTTGTCAGGATATGTTATAATCTATGACAAAATTTTGATATGGAGAAAAAATGAAAAAGGGAAATTTAGAATCGAATTATGGGAAAATTGCTGAAAGAATTGCACAGGGATTGAATGTTGAACCTGGTGAATATATTAGGATATCAGGTGGAATACATCAATATGAACTTTTAAGCAGAGTTGCGTTTCATGTATCTGCTGCTGGAGGTTTTCCAGATATCACTGTGGTATCAGATGAAAGCATCAAAAAAATAGCTGAAGATATGCCTGCGGAATATCTTGATAGGAAACCAAATCAGCATGACAGGTATATGGCATCTTTGTATGATGCAGAAATAACTATTCAGGCAATTCTGGATGAAAAACTTCTTGCAGATGTTCCGATTGAACGAATGAAACTCGGCATGGAGAGAAGCATGGAATTAAAGCAACTGGCAAAGACCCGAAGAAGACGTGTGATCATCATGGCCTGGCCGACAGAGCAAAAAGCAAAGTCCTGTAATATGAAGCATGCTGAATTTGAAAAATTATTCCTTAAAGCGATGTATACGGACCTGGACACAATGAACAAACTGGGGTCATCTATCTGGAAAGTCTTGAATAAAGGTGGGAAAACCAGGATTACTTCTAAAAAAGGGACTGACCTTACATTTGATATTGATCCAGCCAGAAGAGTCATGATTGATTCTGGTTATTTCAATAAGGATATGGTTGAACGGGGTGATATCACTAAAAATCTACCTTGTGGTGAAGTATATACTACTGCACTGGAGGATACCGTCGAAGGAACTGCGGTTTTTGATCTGATATATGTCAATGGAAATCCAGTTAAAGATCTTAAACTTATTTTCAAATATGGAAAAATGATAGAAGCTACTGCTGCTTCTGGAATCAAACTTTTTCACCAGGTTTATGATAGAGCTTTTGGTGATAAGGATAGAATTGGTGAACTTGGAATTGGAATAAATCCTGTTTTAAAAAAGCCTATTGGACATTCACTTCTGGATGAGAAAATTTTTGGAAGTATACATCTGGCTCTCGGCGAAAACAGAATGTATGGTGGAGTTAATGATTCTTCACTGCATTGGGACCTTGTAATGTTGAAATCTACGGTAAAAGTAGGAAGTAAAACAATATTAAAAAATGGGAATTTTATGATTTGAAGTAAATATGGTTTGAAAATGAATGACAGTATAAAGAATCATCTGGAACAAATTGATAAAGATCCTAAAAATTCACAGTTATACTATGAATTAGGGTTACTTTACGATGAAATTGAAGAATATAATCTTGCAATAGATTATTTCAATAAATCAATCCAGCTTGATGCGAAATCAGCTTTAACTCACCTTGAACTGGGTACAGTCTATATGCATATAAATGCAACCTCAAAGGCGCTTGAATGTTATCAAACCTGTCTTGAACTTGATCCAGAGATGTATGGTGCTCATATTAATATCGGTTTGCTCTATCATTTTGGTGGTAAATTTGAAGATTCTATTCAGGAATATTTGAAAGCATTGGATATTGAACCCGATTCTGCGCTTGCTCTAAATAATTTCGGCAGTGTTTTAAAGGATATGGAAATGTATGAAGATGCTCTTATTCCACTGAACAGAGCAATTGAGTTGACCCCTGATTATGCAGCAGCACATTATAATCTTAGTGGAGTGTTGGAAGAACTTGGGGATGAAGAAGAAACAATCCGTGAACTGCAGTTGGCAATTCAATATGATCCAGATTATGTGAATGCTTATGTGGCATTAGGAATTGCACTTGGAAAAAAACAATTTTATATGGATGCAATAAGTAATTTTGAAAAGGCGCATGAATTATCTCCTGAAAATCCTGATATATTATACAATATTGGTTTTGCAAATTATGAAATGGGGGAAAGTATAAAAAGTCTTCATTCCTTTCTTTCAGTTATTCAGTATGATTCTAATTATTCTTCTGCATATTACATGCTGGGAATTATATATAAAGAACAGGAAATGTTTCCTGAGGCAATAACTGCTTTTAATCGTGTTATTACATTGGACAATGGCTCACATGATGCTAGTTCCCATCTATGTGATATTTATAGATGGATGGAAGAATTTGATAAAGCTTTTGATATTTGTAGAGAAATGCTGAAGAATGATCCTGAGGATGTTGAAGCACTTTACCATAAATCGCTTGTCTACAGTAGTTCAGGTGATTTTACAAAAGCTGAAAAGCAGATAGAAGAACTTCTTGAAATAGATCCAATGCATATTGATGCAATGTTTTCGCGCGCTTTGATGAATGTGACAATAGCTAATGAGGAAAAGGCTGATAAGGATTTTCTGAGGATTTTAAATCTTTATCCAGATCATGTTGAAGCGATTTATTATCATGGCAGGTTTCTTTCCAGCTGTGGAAAATATGAAGATGCAGTGAATTATCTGAACAAGGCACTTATGTTGAATCCTGAGCATGCTGAAGCTAAAAGCGAGCTTGCCTATGCACATTACCAACAGGGTTATGTTCATGAAGCTGTTAGAATATTCAAGGAATCACTTGTATTAAATCCAAATCTGGAATTTTCCAGAATCAATTTGGGAATAGCCTATAAAAATCTAAATATGCTTGATGATGCAATTGAACAGTATTTGAAGGTTCTAAAAAACGATCCTGATTCAATTCTTGCTCATGCTAATCTTGGTGTTGCATACAGGGCAAAAGGTATGGTTGATGAAGCCATTGTTTCATATTTACAAGTGTTAACACAGGATTCCGAACAGGTAGATACTCTCCATAATCTTGGTAATGCTTACAAGGAAAAAGGTCTTTTGCGTGAAGCTGTAAATCACTGGAAAAAATCTATTGCTGTTGTGCCTGATTTTATTCCGTCACTATACAATCTTGGGATCCACTATGAAGAAATTGGTGATTTCAAAGAAGCAATCAAATATTATAATGACTGCATTGATTATTCAGATGATCAGGTTTTTATCAATGGTATCCAGGAAATTGTAGATTCTCTAGCAATTTTTTGAGAGAGCACTTTCCACAGTTAGTATTAAACTTACTATTATCAATTACCGATAACGTTTGAAACTAAACAATTTCGGAGATAATAATGAAAAAATATTTTTTAATCATTACAATAATCATAAGTTTACTTTCAACAGCATATTCAAGCACAATGATTCCTGACAATATGATGGGTGTATATAAATTTAATGATAGCGTAGTTGAAAAAAAACAATTCAAGAATTCAATAAATAATTTGATAAAACAGATTCCTTTTTTGATGAGACCATTTGTAAGTTCAAAGCTTAAAAAAGGTTTTATTATACCAGAAAAGATTAAATTTTTTAGCTCTAAACCTGGTGAAATATCGATAAAGAGTGATATGAAAAGTATAGTTTCAACTGATTTGATCAAAACTCCAGTAACGTATAAAAATTCCAGAGGCAAACAGTCAAAGCTGTTGAGAGAGCTGGTTGGAACAAAAATATACGAAAAAATCATAGGAAAATCAAAATATAAAAGTTCCAGAATCAATTCATACAAATTCTCAGAGGATGGAACAAAAATGGTCTATACAGTTAAACTTAAAGGGGAGATACTCAAAGATCCATTGATCTATAAGCTGACTTTTACTAAAATGAATTGATAATCCCTGAAACTACAATAACATTGAATATTTGATATCTCTTTGCTAGGATATTAATATGTATAGATTCAACCTTTTTTTAATTTTGTTTTTATTGATTTTCACCACCGTAACGGGATGGTGTCAAAGTGATATTGATGATTATCTTGTTTTAATAAATGGAATTAAATGTCACGAGGATGGAAAGTTTGAAAATGCGATTCGGAACTGGAAATCCATACTGTTAAAATATCCAGAAAGCCCAATTGTAAGATCAACATTAATCTATTATTACATTGGAAAAAGTTATATTGGTCTGAAAGACTATGAAAAAGCACTTGAAAATTTGAGTAAAACAAAACATTTTTCTCAAAAAGTAATGCTTTTAAAAGCTGATATTAATTATCTTGCAGGAAATAAAAAGACTGCTGAAAAATTGTATAAAAGCTTGCTTCAGGAAAGGTTTAGTAAGAAAGGGTATGAATTAGAAAAACTTGCCATTACTAAACTGGTAAAAATAGATAAAAAATATGAGACTTATCATGATGTAAAACATCTATTGAAATTAAAACGATTTAAATCACTCAAAAACGATCAAATTTTCCAGATAGGCTCTTATTTTATGAATACTGGTCAATATTCTTCAGCATTGACTTTGTTTGAATATCTCAGAAAAAAAAGATTTGAAGCATTTAAAAAGCATTTTATTTTGAAAGTACTCTATTATATGAAATCATATTCCCGTGTTATATCCACTGGAGAAAAGATGTTGAAAACTGATAGAGACAACCATTTGATTCATTACTATATTGCTTTGGCATATAAGAAGAAAGGAAAGAATAGAAAGGCTCTTAATTATTTTGAAAAAATTGAAATGCCGTCTTTATTAAATAGTGTTGAATTTGAAAAAGGATCGATTCATTTTAAACATAAAGATTATAAAAAGGCTCTTGCGACTTTCATGAATACTACAAATTATCGAGCACTTAAGTACGTTATGAAATGTCTTGAAAAGAGCTTTGAAAACAAAGATATCATAAGTAGACTTGGAGAAATGGTAGAATCTGCTCCATATAATGAATTGACAGCACAGTTAAGATATGAACTTTATACTTATACTGGAAATAAAGAACATCTGAATGAAATAATCAAGTATAATCCAGGAACCTTTTATTTCAAATTGGCTATGGAGAAGGTATCTAATAAATTTAAGTTAGGCAAATTTCCTATTGATAAATATACTGAAAAATATTTATTTTTAATGAGCAGGCTTGAAAAATTGAAAAAAATTGATTTTGTGGAAGGTCCTAAACTTGAGATTGATTCAACTGAATTTGCGACTAAAGATAGACCATTCAAAAAATACCTGGTAACAAAGACGCTTGAAGATGAAGGCAAATATGGAAAGGCTTATAGAAACAGTGCCATGAATACATTTACGTTCGCCAAATTCAGAGAAACCTGTATGTTACTTTATCCAAGGTATTTCAAAGATTCAGTTGAAAAATATTCTAAGAAACATAGTATTAAAACTTCACTTGTTTATAGTTTGATTATGAAAGAAAGTTCTTTCCGACAGGATACAGTATCATCATCATCTGCATATGGCTTAATGCAATTGCTGGTTCCAACGGCAAGAATTTTTGATAAAAAGATTTCCTTTCAAAAACTTTTAATTCCTGAGACCAATATAAATCTTGGGATCAAATATTTGAAATATCTGAAAAAGAAGTTCAAAGGTAACCTTATTCATATACTTGCCGCTTACAATGGCGGGGAAGGGAATGTAAGGAAATGGATAAAAAGGTTTGGAAAAAACTTTGACATTGATCAAATACCATTTTATGAGACAAGAAGATATGTTAAGAAAGTTTTGAGTGCTATGTATATGTACTCATTACTTTATAAAAAGTAAATTAACCACGAAGAAACATGGAGTCAATAAAAAAGCGGGTCATTAAGACCCGCTTTTAATTTGTATTAGATATTTTTATTTATTGTTGAAATGATAAATTCTTGAACGTTCTATTGATGGGTCAACAGGTGCTAATATTCCACGTGCATCCAAAATGTTTTCAATGATTTCAGCGTATTTTCCGTTATACAGACTTTTCTCTGCTTTAAGAACTGCCTGACGTGCACCAACAAATTTACCATTGTATTTTGGAAGGAAAAATTTGTACTGGTGGAGGACTTGATCTGCATCTTCCTGTCCGATTTCCTGTCTGATATCCCAAAGTGCTGCTCCCCAGATTTTACCGTCATGATGAACTTCATTCTGAATATCTTCTGGATAATGGGTATCATTTTCCATGTCTCTGATATTTGGACGATCAATTTTTGCACATACATATTCTCCGAGTTCGGAGTCATTAGTCATTGTGCATGCAATGTAGTCAGCTTGTGCTTCATTGATTGCTCCGGCTTCCCCACCACTGTATGATACTATTTTAGCAAGCATTGCATGTCCATATTCATGGAAGAGTACTGAACCTTCCTGTGAAAGATCATTGAATTTGTTTCCGTCACCAAAATAAATTCCGCCAGTCCAAGGCATAAAATAAGCATTATCGTAATTATCTCTAACGTGAACAGTAGCGCGCATTGGAGAAGAGTCCATTTTATCAAAGTTTAATACATTTTTCGCGTAATCATGTACCTGATTTACATTGTAATAAACAAGAACTTCATCAAAATGTGTATTATCATTATTGTAAAGGAATTGATGATCAGCATTTTTTGCTTCGTCAAAATCTTCGTTTAATGCAATTGCCCATTTTCCTTTTAGCATTCCTTCGCCACTAAGATGTAAAAGGTCTTCAAGTATTTTATCACTCAAATCTGGATGATCTTTATAAACATAACCTTTTCCAGTAACCTCTTTAGAGTACATAATATGGTCTTCAAGTGAGATGATTTCACCAGTTTTTCTATCTACACATGCAAGCCAGTTTCCAACAGGTTCTTCAGTGATTATTTTCAAGCTGTAAGCAGGAACAAGTTCGCTATTTCTGTTATTAATATATACTATTTTTGAAGAATGTAGTTTATGAGTCGCTGGTCTGATTTTTTTAATTACATTATTTATAGCATCTGTTTTTGAAATTATACTTTTGTCATTCAGTCTTGGTTGAGTATTATATATATAACCCCCATTCACAAGGCAGATTTTGTCTGATGAATCAAAATGTACATGAAGTGTTGATTCAAAAATCGGAAGTCCTTTGTAAGTTTGTTGAAACATGACATGTTTACTGTTTGGGCCACTCAATACTTTAGCTGCTTTTAGATCATCTCTTAAAAGAAAGAGGTCAGCTTTTTCAGCAAGATATTGTGTAGCTGCATGTATGTATGAGCTATCAGATTTATCACGCATTGCGATTTTTCTTGAGCATTCATGACGAATTGCATATTTTTCAATATTTCTTGAAGGTCTGATCTCAATGTTTTTGTAATATGCGGCTTCTGGAACAAATGCAAATGCATTTACTACGAACATTAAAATAAAAATTATTACTACCAAATTTTTCATCGATTTCTCCCATAAAATATGTTTTTATCATATAATTTTACGAGAAAAATCGTTTTTGTCAACACTGAATTTTAAATAATTTCACACAAAGACACTAAGGCACAAAGAAAAAATATTACGAAAAATGTGAAATGAAGTGCTCTGCAATTCAGCGGGATGACCATAGAAGTTATTCCAATAGTTAAGATATAAAAGAGAAATCCTGCGGATAAACCGCAGGATAATGTTGTAAGTTGTAATAGAGGTTTATTTTTTAGCGGCTTTTCTAGCTGCCTTTCTGGTTGCACGTTCATTTGCATCGAGTTTGCCATCGCCATTAGTATCAAATTTTGCTCTGTTTTCTTTTCTTTTAGATTTCATAGCCGCGATTTCATTATCATCAAGTTTGCCATCTTTGTTTAAG
>DAOVTB010000153.1 GCA_030633305.1 Candidatus Muiribacteriota bacterium | reverse complement strand
GTCCAATTTTTCTGACAGGAATTGAGAAAGAACCTAATTGCCCATTAAAACTATAGGTTTTTGAATTTTCGCCTATAAGTATTTTTTTTCCTTTTAAGCTTATTTTAATCACTTTTCCATCTATGGAATAATCAAATCCATAGAGTTTCTGGAATTCCCCGAGTGGAATCTCCATCTTGTATTCTGGACCATTGGCAGAATGAAGTGATAAACTGATTAAGCATAATAATACTATTAAAAAAGAAAAACATCTTTTTTTCATATTTGGTATATCGGAATAAATAAAAAAAAAAAGAGAAGAAAGAGAAGAAATAAATCACACAAAGGCACAAAGGCACAAAGGCACGAAGGAAAACGAAGAAAAAAATAGAGCAGGTTGGGGGGCGCGTCATGACATCTTTATTCTTAATAGTTGAAATAGATTTTGTGGGCAAGCCACAAAATTGCATTGAATCTTCACTTTTCTTTGTGCCTTAGTGCCTTTGTGTGAAATATTATTTTTTTATTAATGCAAAGTTGTTACAAATCAAATAGATTTAGATATAATGATATTGATTTTACAAAACCCAGATGATATAATTTCAGAATGATTCTAGTAACAGGGTGTGCGGGTTTTATTGGTTCTCATTTATGCGAAAGACTTCTAAAAGAAGGCTTTCAGGTTACAGGTATAGATAATTTTGATCCGTTTTATTCTCGTGATATTAAGAATAAAAACCTTTCGATATTTAACTCAGATAAATCATTTCAATTTATTGAAATTGACATTCGGAGTGCTGAATTCAGGGATCTACTTCTAGATATAAAGCCAGAAGTTGTAGTGCATCTTGCCGCGATGGCCGGGGTACGTCCTAGTATTGATGATCCCCGTAAGTATCTTGATGTCAATGTTCATGGAACTTTGAATATTCTTGAGGCGATCAAATCCTACTCAATTGAAAACTTTGTTTTTGCGTCCAGTTCTTCTGTTTATGGAGGAAATGTAAAAATACCATATAGTGAAGAAGACAGGGTTGATAATCCTGTTTCTCCATATGCTGCAACCAAGAAAATGTGTGAATTAATGATTTATAATTATCATCATTTATATAGTATTCCTTCTTCACTTCACAGATTTTTTACAGTGTATGGACCAAGACAGCGACCTGAAATGGCGATTCACAAGTTTGTTCGTGCTATTTATAATCATGAGCCAGTGCCTTTATTTGGTGATGGAAGTTCAAGCCGGGATTATACGTTTATATCTGATATTGTAGATGGACTTATAAGCTCAATACAAAAACCACAATCTTATGAAATTTTCAATTTAGGAAATTCATATACAATAACCCTTTCTGGTCTGATTGATCTTCTTGAAAAGGTTACAGGTGTTCCTGTAAAAAGGGAGTATTACCCTTTTCAACCTGGAGATGTCATGAAAACGTGGTCTGATATCAGCAAAAGTAAAAAAATGCTATCTTATGATCCTCAGGTTCCAATTGAAAAGGGTATTGAAAAATTTGTCCAATGGTACAGGGACGAATTTCTTTGATGAAAATGCATTTAAAACTCAAACATATAATTATATTCACAATATTTTTTTTAGGTATTAACAATTTATTTTCTTTTGAAATCACTCTTATTGATGGCAGAATTCTTAAAGGTGAATTTAAAAGGAAAGAACTGATGATTAAAACCAGTGATGGTGAGGAATGTCAGATATCGGTTAAAGATATTTATTCAATAAAACAGAATAAAATGCCAATTTATTTGAATACGGATCATAAATATTCATTTAATGTCCCTGAAGATTGGGATCTTAAGGCAGATTCTGTTCATGGAAAAAGACTTGTCCAGTTAAAGGGACCTGCATTACATGGGGGAAAGATTACTATTTTATCACAGCCTTTTAAACAGGGGCGCACTTTTTTTGACTTTGTTCAGGAATCCCTGAAAGATATAAAAAAAAATGAATTCAAGTTGAATGATAAACGTGTATTTGAAAAATCTGGATTTGATGATGGATTGAAATTTGATCTTGAGGTACAGGTCTCTGGCAAGACACTTTGTACTGAACAAATTTCATTATATCGTAGTTCTATCAGAACCAATATCCTTATAACATGTGTTTATCATCCCACTGAAAAATATTATATTACGAAAATTATAAAGAATTTTATTGATTCTTTTAAGGCATTGTAATATTTCCCTTCTCCAAAGCTACATTTTTTGCATATTAGAAACATTCCTAGAGAATTAATATTATATTATGATACAATATTTTAAATCTGAAATTTATTAATAGGATGATTTTATCATGAAAAAAGCAACATCAGTTTTTATATTTATGTTAGTGTTTCTCAGTTTTTGTCATTCCAAGGAATTTTCAAATAAAATATTACAACAATACAGAGAATCCTACAAATATGAAAGAATCACTAATTATGTAGATGCCATCAGGGTATTACTACCAATTTATAAAGATTATCCAAATGCGTATCTAATTAATATGAGATTAGGATGGCTTTCATATCGTATGAGTAAATTTCGGGATGCTGAAATTTACTATAAGAAAGCAGAAGTTAAAATGCCTGGTTCGCTAGAGTTGAAAAATAAGCTAACTCAGGTTTATCTTGCCCGGGAAGAATGGGGAAAATCTGAGATTAGATGTAATGCGGTATTGACGAGTGATTATTACAATTATTATGCAAATCTTTATCTGGTCGTAACTTATCTGGCACAGAAAAAGTATGCTGAAGCTGAGAAAATTGATAGGAAAATGCTTTATCTATATCCAGCTGATGTATTATTCCTTACTAATCTTGGAATGACCTTGAATTTCCAGAATAAAAAGCTTGAAGCGTCAAGTGTATTTCGTTATATACAAGTACTTGATCCAGAAAATATTACTGCAGGAAATTTCATAGAAAAACAGAAGTTAATAAAAAAATAGACGGGGGCATTATGGGAAACAGATTAAACAGAATGGCTATGAATGATAGTGGTTTCATTTTTGATCCTAATATTGGAGTTTCTTATACTACAAATTCAACTGGGTTAGAAATTTTGAAGAAGTTGAAGGAAACTCAGGATCTTGATGAAATCAAGGCAAAAATAATGGATGAATTTGAAGTTTCAGAGATTGAAGCAGAACGTGATATTGTAGATTTTATGGAATTACTTAAAAGTAAGGGAATAATAAGTTGAAGAACATTACATATGCTGTTTCAGGAATTAATTCAGTTGATAATCCAGGTGCTGGTATTGGAATAATCAGGAGTATTCAGGAAGCAACCAAGGATTTTACCTGTATTGGTCTGGCTTATGATGCAATGGATCCTGGTCTTTATCTTGAACAGTATGTTGACCGGGGATATCTTTTGCCTTATCCGTCTTCTTCATGTGACAAGTATCTTAAGAGGTTGTTGTATATCTGTGAAGAAAATGATGTAAATATCATAATTCCAGCTTTTGATTCGGAGTTGCCGCATTATATAAAGAATAAAGAATTACTGAAGGAAAAAAATATTCTTATGAATATTCCTTCAAAAAAACAATATAATGATTGTAATAAGTCAAATCTGGCTTTACTGGGGGAGAAAATTGGTATTCCTGTACCTGCTACCTATTCGGTTACTTCACTTGAAGAATTGAATGCTGCAATGGAAAATACTGGATTCCCCTGTATGATCAAAGGGTGTTTCTATGAAGCATATAAGGCTCATTCCTTTCATGAAGGGCATAGTTATTTCCATAAACTTTCTAGTAAATGGGGATTTCCTGTTCTGGTTCAGCAGTATGTTACTGGTAATGATTACAATCTTATTGGTCTTGGTGGAGAAAATGGAGAATTTCTCGGAGCTGTTGCTGCAAAAAAACTTCTCCTTACGCAACAAGGGAAAATATGGACTGCTGTAACAATTGATAATCCTGAAATGGTTGATATTTGCCATCGTTTTCTGGAAGAAACCAAATTTTCAGGTGGATTCGAGCTTGAATTCAGATTATCTGATACAGAAGAACTTTACCTGTTGGAAATAAATCCAAGATTTCCTGCCTGGGTATACCTTGCTTCTGCTGCTGGTGTGAATTTACCATACCGATACGTACAGAATCTTTTAGAAGGAAAAACCGATTTTGATAATGAATACGCGGTCGGTCGAATGTTAATCAGATATACCGGCGAGATGATAAAAGAAATCACTGATTTTGAAAATATTGTTATAAAAGGAGCCACATTGTGAAAAGGACATATGAAAAACCTATATTTTTAGAGCAGAACGTTGGTTTTGCTAATAAATTTCAGTCTGGATACTATGAAAAGATGACTACAAAAATAGATGGTGTTCCAGTTAAGGATATAATGGACAATTTTGGTTCGCCAGTCTTTGTGTTTTCTGAAAAAACTATAAGGGAAACTATTAGAAAATATAACAGGGCTTTTAAAACTTATTATCCTAAAATTGTCTTTGCATGGTCATACAAAACAAACTATCTAGGAGCGATCTGTTCTGTTCTTCATACTGAGGGTTCAATTGCTGAGGTTGTTTCAGAATTCGAATATGAAAAAGCCAGAAATATTGGAGTTTCAGGAGACAGGATAATTTTTAATGGGCCTTACAAACGTTCAGGTATTTTAAAGCAGGCTGTAGAAGAGAATGCAATAATCAATATTGATAACTTTGATGAAATATATCGGATTGAAGAAATTGCACTTCAATTAAATAAAAAAATTGATGTTGGCATAAGGATTAACATGAATTCTGGTATTTATCCTCAGTGGACACGTTTTGGATTTAATTATGAGAGTGGTCAGGCATTTTCTGCTGCAAAAAGAATTGCAAAGAGCGAGAACCTTAATCTTAACGGAATTCATTGTCATATGGGTACTTACATTGTAACTACTAAAGCCTATATGGTAGAAACAGTAAAACTTGTTGAATTCATGAAAATTCTGGAACATCAGCTGGAAGTGGATATTGAATACCTTGATCTGGGTGGTGGTTTTCCATCTAAAAACAGGTTAAAAGGTGTTTATTTGCCACCTGATTTTACAGCACCAACAATTGAAGAGTATGCAAAAGCTATTGGGGAAACACTTCTTGCCAATGTATCGCCAGAAAAATTTCCAACAGTTTATCTTGAAAGTGGTAGGTCTATTATTGATGAATCAGGTTATCTGTTAACGTCTGTAACTGCTTCAAAGCGACTTCTTGATGGTAGAAAAACTTATATTCTGGATGCTGGAGTGAATTTTCTTTTCACCACCACCTGGTATGACATTCCAGTAAAAGTTGGTATTGAGATAGAAGGTCCTGCTGAAGATGTTACTCTTTATGGCCCATTATGTATGAATATTGATGTTGTTCGTGAAAACGTGAAACTTCCTCCACTGTCTCCTGGTACACCTCTTGTATTTAATCCTGTTGGTGCATATTGTGTGACACAGTGGATGCAGTTTATAGAATACAGACCTAATGTTGTCATGATTTCAGAATCAGGAGAAGTTGAAATTATTCGTGAAGCTGAGACTCTTGAAGATGTGATTGCCAGAGAAAGGATACCTGAAAGATTAACAAAATTCGAGTTATAGAAGTTTTAAAAAACTACTTTACAATATATTCAGAGATTTTTTTCTCTGACAGCATGATTCTTGGAGTCCTTATTGCAGTAGCAACATTTGTTGACCTGAATACAGGACTCTGTGGAATCATTGCTATAGGCACAGCGGCATTGTTTCGAATTATTACAAAGCCATCAAAAGGTGGTTATCATCCTTTTGATTACTACAATCCGCTTCTTGTAGGTCTTTCAATTGGTGTAAGATTCAAGCTTTCACTACTTACTTTTATCCTGATTCTGGCTTCCGCGATACTTACTTATGTTCTTACCGTTGTTTTGAAAAATCTCTTAGGTAAATATACAGCATTACCCGTATTGAGTCTCCCTTTTGTAATTGTAAGTTCAATGGTATATCTGGCTACTCTGAGAAGTTCCAATCTTTTTGCAAATGTACTTATCTATCATTCGCCGGTTACTTACTTTGATTTACCTATTTGGATAAATGGTTATTTTTTCTCACTTGGTGCGATCTTTTTTTCTAAAAATATTATTGTAGGATATTTGATTTCAGGTGCTCTTCTAATTCATTCAAGAATCATGTTTTTTCTTTCAATTGCGGGTTATTATACTGGGGCTCTGGTTACGGGCGAATTTAATGCCGCTCATACTACAACTTATCAGGATATGAATTATTTCAATTATATACTGATCGCTATTGCAATTGGATCTATTTATCTGATTCCATCAATAAAATCATATGTAATAGCACTTTTTGCTGTACTTGGTTCCTATGTTGTGTTGGGAGCAACTGAAGTACTTTTTCAAAATTTTTCACTTCCAGTTTTTACACTTCCTTTCAATATTACTGTTCTTTTCTTTATCTATTATTCTTCAATTATTAATTCGCGGCTAAGTACTTATACATATTTAAAAAATCCAGAGTCTAATCTGGATTATCATATTAATTATACCAAGAGGTTTGAACTGACTTTTCCTGGTATTGCGCTGCCTTTTTCAGGAGAATGGACTATTTCTCAGGCTTTTAATGGCTTAATTACACATAAGGGATTATGGAGATATGGTGTAGATTTTGTTATTGAAGATGAACAGAATCAACAATTTTCTGGAAGTGCAGATGTTTTGAAAAATTACTATGCTTTTTCCAAACCTGTGCTTTCTCCGATTGCCGGAAATGTAGTTGAAGTTATAAATAATATTGAAGATAATGCTGTGGGATCAATAAACAGGGAAGATAACTGGGGGAACTACGTTTTGATATACGACTTACGTGGTTTTTATGTTAAGGTGTGCCATTTGGAAATGGGTTCGGTTATTCCTGCAACTGGAGCTTATGTGACTGTTGGTCAGAAAATAGGTTGCTGTGGTAATTCAGGGTATTCTCCGACACCACATATCCATATTCAGCTTCAAACTGGTGTAAATAATAATCATCCTACAATTGAATTCCAGTTTGAACAGGTTGCAGATAATAATTCAAACTTTTTCAACAGGATTACACCTGAAAAAGATATGGTTTTGACTCCGGTTTTTTCATCTAAGAAGAAGAAAAGGATATTTGAGCTTCTTCTAGGGGATTTAATGGAATTTTCTATTGATGATGGTAATTCCAAAAAGAATGAAACAATTGAGGTAATACTTGATGAAAATGGTGCAAGCTGTCTGAAGTGTGGCGCTGCGCTATTATATTTTGAAGTACACAAAAATGTTTTTAGATTCTATAAGTATTTTGGACCAACTAGTTCGATATTAAAATATTTCTTCCATGCGATTCCATCTATTCCACTATGTGATAATAACCTTATCTGGACAGACAGGCTTTCACTTAATATAAGTCTGAGAGGTTTTATGAAAAACTTCATACTTATACTACAGTCTTTTTACTGGGACATTGCGGATAACAATGTAAATTGTAAATTCACTGGAAATTATAAATTTGAAACTCATAATATAACAAGATTATTATCCCGTGAAGTAGGATCTACGAAATCCGAAGTAAAAATACATGATAAAAAATTCATCGAACATATAAGAATTCAGAAGAATGGTTCGATAATTAATATAAATCGGATAAAAGAAAAAAATTAAAAGAATAAATCACACAAAGGCACTAAGGCACAAAGAAAATAAAAGAATTTACCACGAAAACACGAAGGGAAAAGAAGAATAGACAGGATTAACAAGATAAAATAAGAAAATATAATAAATATTGTAGGGACAGGTTAAACACCTGCCTGTGCCCTGAAAGGGTATGCCTGTCCGTTATAAAATTATAATTTATCCTTTAAAAAAACTATTATGAAAAAAAATATATTCAATATTAATATCGATGCAAGCGTCTCGCATTGGATTTGTTACAAAAACAAATTAATTCTAATAACAATTGTTTTTATAACCCTATTAAGTTTCGGACCTGCATTGCAGTGCTCTAGTATCAATGATGCATATTCTGCATATATGCGTGGGGATTATACTAATTCACTGAAATTGTATGAAAATGTATATTACCAGAGAATCAAGGGCAGAGATTACAAGCCTAGTATTCTTGGAATTCAAAGTTGTTTGGTTGCAAAGAAAAATTACTTTATTGCAAATGAATTCAGTAAAAGGCATATTAACGAATTTAGAGATAATAAAATATTTGTCGAGAATTATGCCTATTCAAGTTTCTGTACATCAGATTTTTTCAGAGCAGTTGATCTTTATCATGCCACTCATAAAATGGAGATTAATAATCTAAGTGTAATTAAATGGTTGTATCGAGCATATTTTTTTAGTGGAAGAAAAGAAAGGGCAATTGATTTTATAAAAAAAATTCTTAATAATTCAAATCTTCAGGATAAAAATATTTTTGATAATCTTAAAATTGGACTTTATGAAATCAGTATGGAAACAGCAGTAAAATTTTATGATCGGGGAGATTATGAGCTTGCTCTGAAATATTATCAAGAATGTTTGAAAAATGGCACTGACCAGTATGAATCGATTAATCGAACACAATGGTTAAAAATTGGTATTGGAATCCAGAATTGTCTGATAATGATGAAAAGATTTAATGAGGCGATTGATTCAGGTATTAGTCTTCTTGAAAACCATGATTCAAATATGAAGGTAATTATTAATACAGCTTATTCATACTATTCACTTTTGAATTATAATAAAGCTGTTAAATACTATTTACGTGCGATCACTATTGATGGACGTAATCTTACTGCCATTAATGGCTTATGTTTGTCCTATTATTATTCAGGGAAATTAAAATCAGCCTTAACTGTTTTGGATAATACTGTTGATCGGTTAGGTGAATTGCCAGAGTTGGAAAAATTAAGAAATAAACTTAAAAATAATCGATATTATTCATATTTAAGTGGAGGATACAATCATTATTTAGCTGGGGAATTTAACAGAGCATTAAAGAAATATCGATTTGCTCTGGTTGCGGCTCAAAATAGATCTTCTGAAGAAAAGAGAAATGCTGTTATTGGGGTTCTTAATTCACTGGTAGGTCTGAAGAAATATAATGAAGCTATAAAATATGGAGATAAATTTCTTAACAGATTTCCGCATAACAGGTTAATCATTAAAAATATTGCTTTTTCATATTATTCTCTCAAAAAATATACTAAAGCAGTTGAATATTACAGCATGATGCTCGAAGAATTTGAAAATGATCCAATTGTATTGTCTGGACTTGGATGGTCATATTACTATTCAGGTGATCTTGACGCTGCAAAAAAGATTTTAAAAATGGCTGAGTCTTATCAAATAAGTGACCCTTCACTTGATAAATTAAAAAATATTGTAATTGAAAATATAAGAAGTACAAAGGATAAATATCTTGTATATATACGTGCAGCTTTTACTTATTATAAAAAAGCAGATTATAATATTGCCATGGATTATTATCGCAGGGCAGAAAAGGAAGCTGGTCAAAAGACTTCAACGCGAAGACTTGATGCATCTATTGGAATCCAGAACTGCATTGTAAAACTTGGGAAATATGAAGAAGCGTTTGAAAAAGGATTTTCCATGATGATAGATATACCCGATAATTCCACGGTATTACTTAATACGGCCTTCTCTCTTTTCAAGTTGAAGAGATATAATGAAGCAATTGATTTATATGAAAGACTTTACTCAAATGAGGCAGAGAATTTTTCAGCACTTTGGGGATTAAGCTGGTCTTATTATTATGATGGAAATCCAGGAAAAAGCAGGGAATATTTGAAAAAGGCGCTTAAGTTGAAAGATGATTCTGGATTGAGGAAATTAAATAAAATATTGAATGAAAATGGAGAAGGATTTCAACTTTCAAATTATTACAGTGCGTTTAATTATTCTGATCTGTCTGATAAAGATAGTGGTTCTGAAAATGATATATTATTTTCTTATATTAAAAATGGAGAAAATAGATTTGATCTAAATTACTTACACCTTAATCTTGGTTATAAGGATAAAAGAATACCAGAACTGGTAGAAGACTCTATCACTGTAAATTACACTCGGATAGATCCTAAAGGGAACTCTTTATTGTTTAAAACGATTAATACCAATGATACAACAATTGGTAATGGGAAAATATTTTTTGCAAAGATGAACAATACTGGTTTTATGCTTTCAGGATCATTTTCAGATTATATCAATACAAAAGCTTATCAAGGAAATCTGGAATATTTACATATAGGAAAGAATTATTCTATTACTTCAGGGATAGGTATGATCTGGCGTGATGAAATATTAAATTTAACCAATAAGAAAGAATTCTATGTGTTTTCACAAAAATGGATATATTCTTTTGATACATTGTCATTTCATCTGGATTATTTGCTTGGCAAGAATTCTCTTTTAGTCAAGAACTCTGGATTTGTTTCAGTTAATTCCCCAGATGAGATGAATGTTCTTGCTTCAACCGGGTTGGCATATAAGTACAATAATTTTATCGCTGGTTATTCTTTTTCATATGGAAATGGAAGACAGTATTCAACAAATTTTCAATTTACAATGCTTGCTCATACTTTAAAACTCCAACTCAAATGGTGACTATTTATAGAAATTCAGATTAAAATTAATAACCATATCTGAAATCAATTTTCGATTATAAAGTATTTTTAGATCATTTGGAACAGCTTTTAAATCACCAGTTTTAAGATCAATGAGACTATCGAAATTGTCTCTAGCAGAATTTGAACCATAACTTACACCGAATTTGCTTATTGCAACACCGTAACGATCAATAGTCCATCCTGGAAACGATTCAGAGAACAGGTTATCACCAATAAACATTGTTTCTGCGGTAATGGAAGCAAGGGTTAATATTGTTGCAGGGAGATCGACTTGACCACAAATTTTCTCGTTAACAGATGGTTTTAAATATTTCGGAGCATGAAACACAAGTGGTATTTGGGAATCAATCAAATGAATAATATCATCTTTTAATACAGATGGTTTGGGAAAATTTTTTGCTATATTTGAATAATTTTCTTCCATCCTGATGGTATGGTCACCATAAACGATCAAAAAAGTGTTATCAAGCAATCCATGATTTTTCATTTTTTTAAGAAATTCTCCAAGACATTTGTCTGAGTAACCTAAAGTACTGAAGTAGTTATCTAATGTTTTGTCTCCGCTTCCAACGTTAAGAGGTTCAATTTCTTTGTAATTAAAAGGATTATGAGATGTAAGAGTCATTATAAACATAAACCATGGTTTTTTTGCATTTTTCAAGATTTCAAATGATTTTTTATAAATATGTTTATCGCTGACCCCCATTCCAATAAATTCTGGATTATGAAAATCTTCAAGTGCGTCAAATCTTGTAAAACCAAGACTTTTATACATCTTATCATGATTCCAGTAATTTTTTCTGCTTCCGTTGACAACAATAGTTTCATACCCATTTTTTACTAATATTTTTGGTAATGCAGAATAACTATTACGATAGAAAAAACTTGGTAGTGTTTCCTTAATTCCAATGAGTGATGCGAGAATACCAAGATCTGAACCGCAGGTAAAGTAAGCTTGAGAATACAGGTTTGGAAAATAAACTCCTTCCTTGATCAGTCTGTTAAGGACAGGGGTAATAAATTTTGAATTAGCTTTTTTTCCTACTGCGGCAGCTTTAAG
>DAOVTB010000096.1 GCA_030633305.1 Candidatus Muiribacteriota bacterium | reverse complement strand
ATTCATAATCTCTGACATCCAAGTGACTGATAAAATTTTTATGTATTATTTCCATTTCATTAACTCTTTTATTGATAATATTAAATATTTAAGTAAGAAGTATGCCAATTGATGACTTTTTAAATTTTATTTGGGCTTTGAGTCTATTTAGAACAACTGGCATAAGTACTTAGATAAAAAAAAATTTTAAAATATGCGGAGACGTATTCCTATAAAGAAGATAAAATGGGCTTAAAATAATTCCAGTATAAGTAAAATTATTCATCCTGAATTTCAAATTTTTGTATCAGTCTTCTCAGCCTGTCTTTTGAAATATTTAATTCTCTGCATGTTGCCATTCTTTTGAATTTATTTCTTTTCAATGCATTAGTAATAATTGCTTTTAATCCATCATCTATGGTCATTGGAGCTGAATTAATAGTAATATCATTGGAAGAAGTTTTACTGATTTCACCAATGAAATCAACTGGAAGATGTTCGATTTGAATATAATTCTCCTTGCAAACAATAAATGCATATTCAATAATGTTTTCAAGTTCTCTAATATTTCCAGGATAATCATGATTCATGAGATGATAAATCGCTTGATCAGAAAAATCGATGATTTGTTTTTTATTTATTGTATTGAATTTTTTAATAAAATGGTTTATTAGAAGCGGAATATCTTCCTTCCTTTTTCTAAGCGGAGGAAGTTGAAGATTAACTACGTTTAATCTGTAATAAAGATCTTCGCGAAAATTTCCGTTTTTGACTTCTTCTTTTAAATCCTTGTTTGTTGCTGCAATAAGTCTGATATCACTTTTTTCACTTTTTTCGCTTCCGAGTGGGTCATAAGTTTTTTCCTGAACAGCCCTGAGAACTTTTACCTGTACTGGAAGTGAAAGTTCACCGATTTCATCTAGAAAAAGAGTTCCACCATCTGCTATTGTAAATTTTCCTGGCTTATCTTTTTTTGCATCTGTAAAAGCCCCTTTTTTATATCCAAAAAGTTCACTTTCAACAAGAAAATCAGGTAAAGCTCCACAATTAACGGCAATAAAAGGTTCATCTTTTCTTTGACTCAATTCATGTATTGTTCGGGCTAGAACTTCTTTCCCTGTTCCGCTTTCGCCGCTGATCAAGACTGTGCTTATTGATTGGGATATATCTGGAATAATGGAGAACATCCTCTGCATGTTTGAACTTTTACTAATAAAATCCCCTATCTTATATTTGCTTTGTAACTGTTCGCGTAAAAGATTGATTTCAGTGAGGTCTCTGAATGTTTCGACGCCGCCAATAACTTTTCCTTCTTCATTTCTTAATGGGGAAGCAGTAATTGAGATCGGAACGGTTTCACCATCAGGTCTGATTATATAGATGGCCTTGTTTACAACAGGAGTTCCAGATTCTATACTTTGTTTTAAAGCACATTGACCATCACATATGGAAGAATGAAAAATACTGCTGCATAATTTACCTCGAGCCTGATCTGAAGTAATTCCAATGATTTTTTCTGCTGCCTTATTAAGCATGCAGATATTCCATTGACTATCAACCACAAAAACTCCGTCTGCTATGGAATCAATGATATTTTTATAAACTGATGAGGTAAGTATTTCGCAATTCATATCAATACGAATTTATCAGAAATACTATTTAAAGTCAATTTTCAAGGTTAATGAGGGTGGATTACATTTTAGTTTTATTTGTAAAAAATCATTGTGTTATCTGTGCAGATATGTGGCTTTATTTTTTCTTTAATATTATCTTAAATTCTGATATTATTCGTAAAAATGAGGATAAGGTTTTTAACAATGGAAAACATATCAATTCAAAGATTTTCAAGAATACTACAGATTGTAAATGAATTATCTCATAGATGTTCAAGCATGGAATTTATTCAGGAAATTATAAAACTGGTACATGCTGAGTTTTCCTGCCAGATTGTTGAAGTCTGTACTGATAATCATGACGATTTTTTATCCTGCTGCATTAAATCTGAAATTATAGACTCTGATTTTGAATATAGAAAATTATCGTTATTCAGTCAGAAAGATATAAAAGAAAACGATGTGACTGAATTGGCTATATTAAAATTCATTAAAAACAAAATTCCTATCAGTAAGAACCTTGTTTTACTTGATGAATTAAAAAACTCAAAAGAATTAATGAATTGCATTGATCCTGATATTAAATCGTTTGCTGTAATACCTCTTTCAGAAGAAAATTCTTTTTTCGGGATGTTGATTCTCAAAAGTAATGTAGAAGACAGTTTTTCTGAAAGTGATATTCAAATACTGGAAAATATAAGGAGCATTTTTGATATTGCATTTTTTAATCGTCAGAAAAACTCCGATCGTCGTGAAAGGATCAAGGAATTAAGTTGTTTGTATAAATTGAGCCAGCTTGCAGCGGAACCAAATCTGTCTCTTGATGATATGTTTAAAGAAATACTTGAAATTTTGCCTCAGTCGTTTAAATATGTTGATAATGCATATGCAAGAATAATAATTAAGGGCAAAATTTATCAATCTGATGGTTTTAGAGATATTGAAAACAAACTGTTTTCAATATTGCTTGAAAGGAATAAAGAGGTTGGTTCAGTCGAAGTCGTTTATCATACAATGTATAATGATTTTTATCCCAGAACATTTCTAGAAGAAGAGAGTAATCTGATTGAAGGAGTTGCAAATCAGATATCGATTATTCTTGAAAAAAGATATTCACTGGAAGAAAGTAAATTGCTCCAGGAACAGATTCGACATGCTGATAGACTTGCAACTGTGGGCCAACTTGCTGCCGGAGTCGCACATGAACTTAATGAACCATTAAGCAATATTTTAGGATTTGCACAACTTGCACAGAATAGTTCTAATGTATTGCCGGAATCTACGATAATGGATCTTGATAAAATTGTAAAAGCTTCGATGCATGCAAGAGAGATAGTCAAAAAACTAGTATTTTTTTCACGGCAAATGCCACAGAACAGGGTTGATGTTAATTTGAATAAACTGGTGGATGAAGGATTGTATTTTCTGGGTTCAAGATGTAGTAAACATGGAATTGAACTCGTTATTGAACCAGATTTGAAGATATTAAATGTAAAAGCTGACTATAATCAACTTTTACAGGTGCTTGTAAATCTTGTTGTTAATGCAGTTCAAGCTATGCCGGAGGGTGGTAAATTAACTATTAAAACGGGGTTTTTGGATAATGGAGTTAATTTATTGGTAGGGGATACTGGTGTAGGTATGGATGAAGAGATTATAAATCAGATATTCATTCCTTTTTATACAACAAAAGATGTTGATCAAGGTACAGGATTAGGATTGTCGGTAGCGCATGGTATTATCGCATCTCATGGTGGTAGAATATCTGTTACCAGTAAAATTGGAGAAGGAAGTATATTCAAAGTGTTTATTCCTTTCAATGGAGCTGAAAGGATGGAGGTTGATGATGAAAATTGAATACAGGATTCTAGTAGTTGATGATAATGCATCAACTTTGGAGATAATACAGCGAAACCTTACATCTGGTGGTTATAAGGTTTATATTTCGTCAAATGCGATGGATGCAATTTCCTTTTTGAATAATGAAAAAGTAGATCTTGTTATTACAGACTATAAAATGCCAAAAGTAAATGGACTTGAGCTGACTCGTTATATAAGAGAAAACTATCATGATACTGAAGTTATGATGATTACAGGTTATCCATCTGTACCTGGAGCGGTTAATGCTATAAAGGGTGGTGCAGAAGAATATCTGGCAAAACCTTTTACTTCTGAAGAATTGATTCAGACGGTAAACAAGGTAATTGAAAAATTAGAAGTTATCAGGTCTAATCGTGCAAGTTTCAATTCAAGTTCTTTTGAACAATATGGAATGCTTGGAAATTCTAATGCTATAAAAAAAGTATACAGAGAAATTGAAAAATCAAATAGAACTGTTGCAACTGTGCTTATCAATGGTGAAAGTGGTACAGGTAAAGAGCTTATTGCCAGAGCGATACATTATGGCAGCAAACGTTCTTCTTCTCCGTTTGTTCCGATTAATTGTGGTGCTATTCCTGAGACTTTGCTTGAAAGTGAACTTTTCGGACATGTTAAAGGGGCGTTTACTGGCGCAGATGTTTCAAGAGCAGGATTTTTCCTTACAGCCGATGGCGGTACTGTATTTCTTGATGAAATTAGTGATACAAGTCCAGCAATGCAGGCACGTTTATTAAGATTTCTTCAGGAAAAAGAAGTGTGCATGGTTGGAGATAGTAAAACCAGAAAAGTTGATGTCAGGGTAATAGCAGCTTCAAATAAAGATCTTTTGAGCCTTGTTAAAAAAGGTATTTTCAGAGAAGATCTTTATTATAGATTAAATGTTATCTCTATTTCAGTTCCACCATTAAGGGAAAGGGAAGGTGATATTGCTATACTTGCAAATCATTTTTTGAAAAAGTCCTCCCAGGAAATGGATTGTGAAATACATGAAATATCAGAAGAGGCATTAAAAATATTGGTAAATTATTCCTGGCCTGGAAATATAAGAGAATTTGAAAATCTAATTTTAAGACTCGTTGTAATGAAAGAAGATATCCAAATTTCTGTAGCTGATTTACCATCTCATATGAAACAATCCTTAAAGGTTCAGCAAAATCTGCATCGCACCTTGGAAGCCGTTGAAAAAGAGTATATTCAGAATGTTCTAAACCATGTTGATGGGAATAAAACGAAAGCTGCTGGTATTTTAGGGATAAGCCGTAAAACATTAAGAACCAAACTCCTGAGTCCTGAATGAGCGAACTTTGAATTTTTCTGCACCAATTTATGCTTGCGGAGTAGGGTACTACACCTCAGCATAAATTGCCTTGAAAAATCCAACCTTCATCTCATTCAGAACTCAGAATAGGGTTAAATAAAAAAGAAGAAATACAAAAATCCAACCTTTAATAGCATGTTGCATTTTTCGAAAGCATAGCGAAAATAAAATGCTTACCATGCTAATATGCCACAGGTATAGATGGGGTCATATGGAACTTTTGTGAACTTGAAATCCAAGTTCATGAAAGTTGCTTTGACCCCTGCGCCAACTCAGTTGTTTCCACCAAAATTGATATAAAAGTATATTGTGACACAGTCTATGTGACATGTCCAATTTAGATTATATCAGCCTGCACCTAAACTCAAATGACAATTGGATTGTGAAACAGCCTGTATATATAACACTAAAAATATTGTTAGGTTTCTTGTTATTTCTATATTAAAGAGTTAAAATTAAGTGATTGGCACATATATTGCAAAAATATTTTAAATTATTTTCAAATAAAGGAAGGAATATTTTTGACTGAAAAAAAACTATATTTACTGATGATAGTTCTAATTTTGATGCTTGTCTTCACAGCCTTTTTATCAGAAGGCTATCATTCTGTTCTTACAGGATTTGTAAAAATACAGAGTCATCCCGCAAGGCTTATAAATGATTATACAATTATTGGAAGTGAAGGTGGAGCGTTACTAAATTGTTCTATTGTAGGTCTTATAGGTCTGTTTCTGGTTTATATAAACAATGTTCGACTGTCAGGTCCAACAATTGCAGCCGTTTTTACCATGATGGGGTTTGGACTGTTTGGCAAGACTCCTTTAAATATAATTCCGATCATATTTGGAGTTTTTCTGCTGGCAAAACTTGTAAGAAAAAAATTCAGTGAATATATTATTATTGCACTTTTTGGAACTGCTCTTGGACCTATGATAAATTATGTTATTCTTGAAAGTGGTCTTAAAGGAAATATGGCAATTTTTATTGGTGTTACATCTGGTGTAGTTGCCGGTCTTCTTCTTCCGCCTATTGCTATAGCGATGCTTAATTTTCATCAGGGATACAATCTTTATAATCTTGGATTATCCTGCGGCTTTTTTGCTATTTTTGCTGCTGCTGTATTTAGTAGTGCAGGATTTGATCTTACAATCAAAGTTATTTGGAACAAAAATCCTTCTACGCTCCTGGTATTTCTTGTACCAACAATTTCCATATTATTTTTGATTGCCGGGGTTCTACTTGACTACAAAAAGTTTTTTCTGGATTTTTCCAGGATATTAAAACTAAGTGGCAGACTTCCATCGGATTTCATGGAAATGGTTTCTGCTTCTGGAGCCCTTATAAATATAGGATTGCTTGGTTTAATTTGCAGTTTGTACGTTTATCTTGTAGGAGCAGATTTTAATGGGCCTGTAATTGGAGGAATATTTACAGTAATGGGATTTGGTGCATTTGGAAAACATGTTAAGAATTCTATTCCCGTAATAGCCGGAGTGGCATTGAGTTGCATGGTTTTCGGAAAAGCACTTTCAGCTCCTGGTGCTATTTTAGCTGCCTTATTCGGAACAACCCTCGCGCCTATTGCTGGAGAATTTGGTTTTCTTGCTGGAATCAGTGCAGGATTTATTCATTCGATATTAGTTGATAGAACTGCTGCCTGGCATGGTGGAATGGATCTCTATAATAATGGTTTTGCAGGAGGATTAACTGCAACATTGATTATTGCAGTGATTGACTGGTATGTTGGCAACAAAGATGAAATGATTTTTTTTAGAAAACAGAAAAAACATGTAAATAAGGAATAATATTATGCAAAAGAAAGAATTTTTGATGCATCTGATCGGGGAGATGGGGAATTTCATTCTTGATGAAAATCCGTCCAGGATGGTAATATCGCTTCATCAAGAAGAAGATGGTATTCATCTTTGTATTATTGATAATAATCAAAGAACAGAAGAGGAAATTGAGGATATAAAAAAGGCCCTTAACTGTCAGAGAAGACCGGAAATGGCTGGATATTATGGCGCAATGGCAGGACATGACCTTGTTGGGCATGCGAGATTGAACCTTATTGGATGGCAGGTAAAGCATGGCGATGTGTCCTCAACTGATAATGGTACAAAAATAGATCTCTGGCTTGGAAGTGATCAGTTTGATCATGGGAAATTCAATATCCCTTCAAAATAAAATAATTGTCTACTCAAAGTTGATGTCCAGGAATGTAAAATTCTGGTAAATTTTGAACCGCTGGTAAAAAACGAACCACGTTAAACAATATTCTTGAGTATTCTGGAATCAACAAAAGCCCTTTTAATCATTACTTTTGTGTAGTTCTGATATTTGGCATATCATTTGCTTTTCTAAAAAATGTAAATAAAGTATAGAGAAAACCGTTATCAATTTAACAGGGTTACCGGTATCCCCCGGTTCTGCTATTTTTGGTAACAAACGGAGTTCAGGACAGTATGGAGTAGAGTAGTTTTACTTCGGCTGTCCTGTTGTTTTTTATGGAAGAAAATAAGAAAGTTCAGGAATGTACAGACCATCAGGATGCAAAACCCGATAATTTAGCAGGAGGTGTTGCAGATCAGGGGTTATGTATAAACTGTGAGAACAGACTTATTTGCACTTTTGATAAGCCAGCAGGTGGAGTATGGTGGTGCGAGGGTTATCAATAAAAAAATATGGAGGAAATGAGAGAGATATGAAAGGTTATAATCCGTTTGAAACAGCACAGACACAGTTTGATAATGTTGCAGAGGTTCTTGATCTGGATAGCGGAACAAGAGAATTACTTCGAAAACCATTGAGAGAATATCATTTTAGTATTCCTATAACAATGGATGACGGAAGTAAAAAGGTTTTTCAGGGTTTTAGAGTTTTACATAATGATGCTCGAGGACCTGGAAAAGGTGGGATTCGATTTCATCCTCAGGAAACAATTGATACTGTAAGAGCATTATCTTTGTGGATGACTTGGAAAACCGCTGTTGTGGATATTCCACTTGGTGGAGGAAAAGGTGGAGTAATATGCGATCCACACAATTTAAGTCAGCGTGAACAGGAACAGATATGCCGTGGATGGGTAAGACAGATAGCGAGGTCTATTGGTCCAGTTTCCGATGTTCCAGCCCCGGATGTTATGACTAATAGCCAACATATGATATGGATGATGGATGAATATGAAGCAATTCATGGTGCAAAATATCCAGGTATGATAACAGGAAAACCTGTAGGATCAGGTGGGTCTCTTGGAAGAACTGAGGCTACTGGATATGGTGTTATATTTACTGTTCGTGAAGCACTCAAGGAACTGAATATTAGACCGCAGGATACTGTTGCAAGTGTTCAGGGATTTGGAAATGTATCGCAGTATGCAATTAAGCTTTACAACCAGTATGGAGGTAAAGTAATTGCGGTTTCATGTTGGGATCAAAAAGATCAGAAAGCATATACATACAGGAAAACAGAAGGAATTGATCTGGACGAACTCCTTGGAATAACAGATATTTTTGGAACAATTGATAAAAATGATGCTGTAGATAAAGGATATGAAATCCTTGATGCAGATGCCTGGATTGAACAGGATGTTGACATTTTGATTCCTGCCGCACTTGAAAATCAGATAAATGCTAGTAATGTAGATAAGATAAGCTCCCAGGTGAAAATAATTGCTGAAGGAGCCAACGGACCAACAACGCTTGAAGCTGATAAGGTAATACAAGAAAGAGGAATCTATATGATACCTGATTTTTTGTGTAATGCAGGTGGAGTTACATGTAGTTATTTTGAACAGGTGCAGAACAACATGAATTATTACTGGGAAAAAGATGAAGTGCTTGGAAAACTTGATATTAAGATGACTGCAGCATTTATTGCAGTTAGTGATCTTGCTGTAAGAAAAAAACTATATATGCGTGATGCGGCTTATGTAATTGCAATAGACCGTGTTGCTCAATCATGTAAAAGTCGTGGCTGGTGTTAATTAGAAAAATACAAAATTTTACCACGAAGGGCACGAAGAAAAATAAGGGGAAATTAAATAAAATCGGAAAATAATTAATGCCCCAATATAGATGGGGTCACATGGACTTTTGTTATGCACGGAATCCGTGTATCATGAAAGTGCTTTGACCCCTGTGCCAGATTAGTTGTTTTCGTCAAAATTGCAATAGAAATGGATTGTGACACAGTTTGCTCATGTTCGCCCTGAATACAAAAGAAAAAGATGAACTTATGAAGAAAAGAAAAAAAATGATATAAATGTTATAATATAAATATATATGAAATATTCGTTTTAATAGTTGGAGGAAATTGATAATGTTGAATACGTTTTCCAGAGGAACTGCAGATATTCCGGTTGGATTTACTAAAATTGGCGATGGAACAGCTGGGGGAAAAGCAAATGGCTTAATGAATCTTTCAGAGATTATTAAAAAGAATTTTCAGAATGATGGAAAACATGATTTTAATGTTGATATCCCAGGATTCACTGTTATAAGTACAGATTACTTTGATAAGTTTATGGACTCTAATGATCTCTGGGATATTGCAATATCCGATGTGAGTGATGAAAGGAAAATCCATCATTTTCTTAAAACTGAACTTCCTGTAAATCTTGTGGGGGATTTAAGAAGTATTATTACTTCGGCTTGTAAACCACTTGCAATTAGATCTTCCAGTCTTCTGGAAGATTCTCTTGAGTCTCCATTTGCCGGAGTTTATGCGACAAAGATGATTGCGAATAATCATCCAGATATAAACGTTAGATTTAAAAAACTTGGTGAGGCCATACGTTTTATCTATGCTTCGACATTTTTTAATCAGGCTTTGATATATCGAAAATCACAGAATATTGATGATAAGGCTGAAAAAATGGCCATTATAATACAGGAAGTTGTTGGAAATATTCATTCTGATAGATTTTATCCTGAAATATCTGGAGTACTCAGGACATTTAATTATTATCCAACTGGTGGGGCAAAGGCTTTAGATGGAGTGAGCATGCTAGCGCTTGGATTAGGCAAAACAGTAGTAGATGGAGGCTTGTGCTGGACATATAGTCCTGAATATCCCGGAAAAGGAATACCATATAATTCTATAAAAGATTTGATGAAGAATACTCAGAATGATTTCTGGGCAGTAGATATGAAACCGAAAACTGATTTTGATCCGATGCGTGAGAACGAATTCCTTGAATTGTATTCACTTGAAGACTCAGAATATGATAATACTATTCACAAAATGGCTTCAACATATGATCCCGCATCAGACAGAGTTGTTATGGGGACTGGTAGGAAAGGTCCGCGTATTATTGATTTTGCACCAATTTTGCAGGCTGATGTCCTATGTCTTAACCAATTGATCAAAGAAGTACTTCAGGTGTGTATGAAATTTGCTGGTGAACATGTAGAAATTGAATTTGCTGCAACTTTTGGAAAGGAGCCACGATTTAGTCTGTTACAGATAAGACCAATGAAAGTAGTTGAAAACAGGATAAATATCAGCGAAGCTGAGTTTGAATCACCCGACAAGATATTAAATTCAAAAAATATACTTGGAAATGGGATGTATCAGTCCATCAGAGACATTGTTTTTGTTGATCGGAAAAAATTTGATCTAAAGTACTCATATGACATTCTTAAGGAAATAGAAGAACTGAATCGAAGATTTATGAAAAGTGGAAGAAGATATATCCTGATAGGTTTTGGAAGATGGGGAAGTTCAGACCCATGGCTTGGAATTGGTGTAAATTGGACTCAGATATCAAATGCTGCGATTATTGTAGAATTGCAACTTGCTGAAAGGATAATTGATTTTAGCCAGGGGTCTCATTTTTTTCATAATCTTATCAGTCAGGGTGTTGGATATATGAGTGTATCCTATAATGATGTAAGCAAAATTAGTTGGGATATTCTTGAAAACTGTGAACATTGCGAATCAGGTAAATTTGTAAAACATGTTGAATTTAAAACACAACTGAAAGTAAAGCTTGACGGAAGCCGAAATATGGGAGTAATAATGAGTGCTGAAAAGCAAATGGAATCATTATTACGGGATTTAAAGGAAAGAGCCAAGGAATTGAATTGCTTTTATACTGTTGATGAATTACTCGCTGATAACTCTCTTGATATAGATGAAATTTTCCAGAAAGTAATAAATATTATTCCCGAGGGATGGCAATTTCCAGAACTTTGTCAGGTGAAAATAACATATTTTGATAGAAGCTGGCAAACTAATGGATATACAGATACAGAGTCGATGCATTGTGTGGACATAAAATCTGGAAGTTCTATTGTTGGTCAATTATGCGTATCTTATAAAGAAAAATCTACTGATGAAAAATGTTTTTTAAATGAGGAATTGAAGTTGATAAAAAGAATTGCAGACAGGATCGGAGGAGCTCTTCTCTATCGAGAACATCAGAAATTACAGGAGTCCAAGAATGAATGGTGTGTAATTCTTGAAATGATCAGAAAATCAGATAGGAATCAATACATATTTCTGGCGAAAAAAATGCTTCATTCTCTGTGCTGGATGGGAGTGTTAAAGGCCAAAAAACTGATGTCTGAATTTGATATTGGTAAAAGCCGTAGTGATATTAATGGAAGGGTACTTGAACTCAATACTCCAAGTCAAAAGCATACTTTGAATATACTCACAGATTTTTGCGGAAAGGTCTTTGAGATTGCAAAAGGGAATATGAGGAGTGATCAGATTCTGGAAAGTCTTGAAAAATGGATTGAAGAAGACAAATCACGGTTTTTACTTACAGCATTAGACAATCCGAATTCTTCTATTGACAAGATAATTGATGCTATTACAAAGTATCGATTTTTACAAAAAGGAGGTGTTGTGCTTCCCGGATCTCTTGCCAAGGGTGTAAGCGTGTCTTTAATAAGAACATTTTTTTCTGAACAATTGGAGTTTATCAATATCGCAAAGGACCATATTGGGATTGATGATTATTACAAAATTCTTAAGAGAATGATATATCCTGCTGAAGGAAGAGGCAAACTTGGTGGAAAAAGTGCAGGATTATTTCTTGCATCCAAGATTCTTGAAAACAGTTCGAAATATCAGGAACTATTTTGCGATATAAAAACTCCAAAAACATGGTATCTCTCATCTGCAGCTTTGATGAAATTTATCTATTATAATAGTCTTGAAGAAGTTTTTGAACAAAAATACAAATCATTTGATGAAATCCAGTTTGAGTATCCCAATATAATTCAGATATTCAAAAATTCTCCTTTTCCATCTGATCTTGTTAAAGGTCTTGAATCTGCAATTGATGACCTGGGACCTAATCCAATCATAGTCAGAAGTTCAAGTTTACTGGAAGATAGATTTGGCGCGACTTTTTCTGGAAAATATAAAAGTTTGTTTCTAGCAAATCAGGGAAGTCGGTCTGAAAGGCTTGAAGCCTTGATGGATTGCATTGCTGAAGTATATTCATCAATATTTTCTCCTGATGCTATTGAATATCGTCGAGAAAGAGGTCTTCTGGACTTTCATGAAGAAATGGGAATAATGATTCAGCAGGTCATTGGAAATAAATCTGGTGATTATTATTTTCCAGTTTTTTCTGGTGTTGCATTCAGCAGCAATGAATTCAGATGGTCTCCGAGAATTGAAAGAAAGGACGGTTTACTGCGTATTGTTCCGGGACTTGGAACAAGAGCTGTAGACAGGGTCTCTGATGATTATCCGATCCTTATTTCTCCAGGAAAACCGGATTTGAGGGTAAATATAAGCTCTGATGAAGTAATTAGATATTCTCCAAAAATGCTGGATGTGATTAATCTGAATGAAAATGATTTTGAAACAGTTAATGTTAAAAAAATATTGACTGAATGTGGTGAGAATATACCACTAATAGCAAAATGTGTTTCCAAGTATAAAGATGGAGCAATGACAGACACTAATTCGATAATAAATCTGGATTTTCAAAAAGATGAACTTGTAATAACTTTTGAAGGTATCGTTAGACGAACAGATATTGTAAAACAGTTAAAATGTGTTCTTGAAGTTCTTGAAGAACAGATTGGAACCCCAGTTGATATTGAATTCAGTCATGATGGTGAAAACCTGTATTTGCTCCAGTGCAGACCTCAGAGCTCAGGTAGTGAATATGAAGCAGTCCCTATTCCACGGGATATACAGAAAAACAGTATTTTATTTACTGCCAATCGTTATATTTCCAATGGCGTTGTAGATGGTATTACTCATGTGGTTTATGTTGATCCTTATGAATATAAAAATCTTCCATCACTTGAAGCCATGAAGGAAGTAGGGAGATTGGTAGGAAAACTAAATAAAATTCTTCCTAAGAAACAGTTTATTCTCATTGGCCCTGGCAGATGGGGGAGTAGAGGAGATATCAAATTAGGTGTAAACATAACCTATTCTGATATAAATAATACTGCGGTTTTGATGGAAGTGGCTTTTAAGCAGGGAAACTATACTCCGGATCTCTCATTTGGAACTCATTTTTTTCAGGATCTCGTGGAAGCAGGAATAAAATATATTCCAGTATATCCTGATGATGAAGAAGTCCAATTCAATCAGTCTTTTTTTAACAATAAGAAAAATATTGTATCAGATATGCTTCCAGAATATAAAGATCTTGAAAATGTAGTCAAGGTAATTGATATTCAGGAGACTTGTGATGGTAAAATGCTCAGGATATTAATGAATTCTGAACTGGATGAAGCAATTGGTTATTTAACGGAAACTTCAATTAAAGAATATCGGCCAGAATCATTGAGCCCCTCAAGCCTTCAGGAAGATTTCTGGAGTTGGAGAATGCATATGGCTGAGCAGATTGCTACAAGGATGGATGCTGAAAAATATGGCGTAGTTGATATGTACTTGATTGGTAGTGCAAAAAATACAACAGCAGGTCCGGCAAGCGATATAGATTTACTTGTTCATTTCATGGGTAATGAGGAACAAAAAAATTGTCTTCTGGAATGGCTGGATGGATGGAGTCGAGCTCTTGCTGAGATAAATTATCTTAAAACTGGTTACAAAACGGAAAAACTACTGGATATACATTTGATAACGGATGAAGATATTAAAAATAAAACCAGTTTTGCTGTAAAGATTGGTGCAGTAACTGATGCTGCTCGTAAATTACCAATTCAGAAAAAAGATTTAACCACGAAGAACCCGAAGGAAAAAAATAAAGAATAATAGTAAAAATACAGTAGGGGAGGGTCTGTGACCCTCCCGATCTTATTTGAATACCTGCTTATATCACTTCTCGCTTTAAAGTACCTCTAATATTATCTAGATCAAAACTTACAAGCGAAAGTTTTGATCCTTCAAAAGCTGCATTTATTGATATAGTATTTCCAATTTTTGTATGCCATTCTCCAGTCATTCGGCTGGACTCATGTATATGTCCGTGAAGTGTTAACAGTGGTTGCTTATTTTGAATAAATCTTTGAATAGCGATTGAACCAACGTTTGTATCGATAGGAACATGATCAATAAATTGACCAGCAATATCGGCTTTATCAAGAGGTGTTTCATAGGGAGGTGCATGGAATAAGAAAATAGTTTTTTCGATATCAATATTTTTAGTTAAATTATCCAGATCTTCTTTTATAGTAGTCCATTTTTTTTCGTATTCAGAAACTGGAACAGTTCGATAACCATGTTCCGGTGAAACACAGCCAGGATCTACATAACGCGAGACATCGTACCTTTCCCAATCCTTAAACTGGAATGGAGTTGGTGGAACAAAATTGTATCCTGCAATATTAAACTTTCCATGAGCTTCAATCATCATATGAATATACTTCCATAATCCACCAGATCCTGAATCAATAAGAGCGATCTCTTTATCGCGTGGATCATCATTTCCCATGATCAGGTAAACTTCAGGATATGCTTCGCCCATTTTTATATTTAAGTCTTCCATAATTGGTTTAAAAAAACCATTAATAAAATCCTGATGCATATTTCCAATGTTATGCAGTACTGAAGGTAGAATATCTCCACCAATAAAAACAATATCTGGGTTTCCTTGAATTATCTTATGGGATAGCTTTTTAAAAAGCTCTTTTTTTCCATGTAGATCTGTAACAAAATAGCATTTCATAACAGTCACATATTAACATCAGAATGAATAAATGTGAAGGTATTATTCACTATTGATCAGTTGTTGGGTTATTTTCACCCGGATTATTTTTAGAAAAACGATACAATTTTTCCCTGAGCGTTTTTCTATTAATTCCCAAAATCGATGCAGTTTTGGTTTTGTTACCACTATTTACATTGAGCACATTGTTTATATATTCCATTTCTACTTCCAGTAATGATCTTGAAAGATTACGTTCTTTTTTATAACTTAATCTCATGTGCCCCGGCAGATCAGGAGGTTTTATCAATTTACTATCTATCATAACTACAAGCCTTAAAACAAGATTTTCAAGTTCTCTGACGTTACCAGGCCAGTAATAATCATCAAATATTTTCAACGTTTTTGAGGAAAATTCTTTTTTCTCCATGTTCTCTTCTTTTGTGAATCTGTCAATGAAGTAATTTGCTAGCAGTCTAGCATCTTGTGATCTCTCTCTAAGGGGTGGAACATTAATTGAAATCACATTAAGCCTATAATATAGATCTTCTCGGAAAACGCCTTTTTCCACTAAACGCATCAAGTTTTTATTGGTTGCAACTATAATTCTTACATTGATTTTTTTTGGTTTTCTTGAACCAACCATAAAAACTTCTTTTTCCTGAAGAACTCTTAGGAGTTTTGTTTGCATGGCGAAGCTAGTGTCGCTAATTTCATCAAGAAAAATAGTTCCTCCATTTGCTGCCTGAAGAAATCCTGGACGTGACATATTAGCACCAGTGAATGCACCTTTCACATGTCCGAAAAGTTCACTTTCTAATAAGGTTTCAGGTATCGCGCCACAATTTACAGGAATAAAAGGAGCTGAGGCATTTGTTCCTCTGTAGTGTATCGCACGGGCTACCAATTCTTTTCCTGTTCCGCTTTCGCCTGTTATCACGACTGTTGCCGAAGTATTACT
>DAOVTB010000009.1 GCA_030633305.1 Candidatus Muiribacteriota bacterium | reverse complement strand
TCTCATCAAGCAGTTTACTTTCATTTTTTAAAAATTCTTTCTTATATCTTTCAATATCTTTTTCTTCAATAAGTTCAATCTTTCTAATTTCGCAACGTGAAGCAATATATTCATTACGCTTTTCTTCTTCAATCTCAAATGCCTTCTTCACCTTTTCTTTTTCATTTGCAAGATAAAGTCTTTTAACGGCAATAAAATTCCTCATGTTCATTATCAAATGAATCTCAAGCTTTTCTGATGATGAAAGTTTTGACAGTTCATTTATCAGTTCTTCAATTTCCTCTTCCATCGAAACGACTGACTCTTCACATTTCATCCTGTAAACAACAGCTTCATCAAGTATTTCCTTAGCTTTATCAAGTTCATATTCTCTGACTTTCTTCAACGCATTAAAACGAAACTTAAACTTCTTCATTATTCTAATATGCCTTTAAGCCGTTTTAATTCATCAGAAATAACAAAGTCTTCTGTAATCCCCTGCTTCATTATACCATTTATTTCATCTATCTTATCAATAGCATTATCAATTTTTGGATTATTTCCTTTTTGATAGGCACCTAGATTAATCAAATCTTCGGCTTCCTTGTATGTAACCACGATATCTTTAACATTGTTTGCCATTTCCCAGTGGTCCGGATCTACAATGTACGGCATAAGTCTGCTTACAGAAGCCATCACATCTACAGCAGGAAAATGATTTCTGTTGGCCAATGCTCTTGATAAAACCACATGTCCATCGAGAACACCTCTAACAGTATCTGAAATAGGTTCATCAAGATCATCACCTTCAACTAAAACAGAATAAAACGCAGTTATTGCGCCTTTTTCCCCAGTTCCTGTACGCTCCAAAAGTGTTGGCAGCATAGAGAAAACACTTGGTGTATAGCCACGCGTAGCAGGTGGTTCACCTACTGCAAGTCCAATCTCACGCTGCGCAAGTGCAAAACGAGTTACACTGTCCATAAGGAACAATACATCTTTTCCGGCATCTCTGAAGTATTCTGCAATAGTTGTTGCAACATAAGCTCCTTTTAACCTTACAAGCGGCGGATCACTGGATGTTGCAATTACAACAACCGATTTTTTTAATCCTTCCTCGCCAAGATCTCTTTCAATAAACTCACGAACTTCTCTTCCACGCTCTCCAATTAGAGCTATAACATTAACATCAGCCTTGGAATTTCTTGCCATCATTCCAAGTATTGTTGATTTACCAACTCCACTTCCAGAAAATAT
This sequence comes from Candidatus Muiribacteriota bacterium, assembly GCA_030633305.1. Taxonomy (GTDB): domain Bacteria; phylum Muiribacteriota; class DAOVTB01; order DAOVTB01; family DAOVTB01; genus DAOVTB01. The sequence goes on along the minus strand of DAOVTB010000009.1, from coordinate 50,145 downwards.
TCCAACCCTCTGCCCCTTACCAACAGTTAGAAAAAGATCAATCACTCTAATACCAGTCTGTAGTATATCCTGAATTTTTTTTCTTTTAAGAGGATCTGGAGGAAGACTGTGAATACTTGCTTTTTTAGTTGTATTCACAAATTCTTTATTTACAGGACGGCCAATACCATTTAGGATATAACCCGTCATTTCAGGAAATAGCTCAACATTAAGATATTCACCTGTTCCCTCAACTATGCTTCCAGGCGATATGCCCTCAATAGAAGAAAAAGGCATCATTATTACCCTGTTTTCTTTAAAACCAATTACTTCAGCAAGGAAAAAATTTCTACGATCAAATTTATCCTTATATATCTTGCATATTTCTCCAATAAATGAAGCGGGACCTGAGGATTCAAGGGTTAAACCAATAACTTTAGTTATTTTTCCCTTACGCTTTACTAATTGTATGTCAGATAACTTTTCAAGATAGGGTTGAAACATCTTCGTTACTTAACCTGATAAATTCCTTATATATTTCTCCGAGTTGGGATTCAAGCGATACATCAAGAGTTCCAAATTGTGTTTCAATAATACATCCTCCAGAAGAAATCTTTTCAGATGGAAAAACTTCCGGAACAAGTTCAACCTTATAACCTTCATAAAGAGTTTCTATATGTGACTCAACAATTTCATAGTCACTTTTATTTACATAAATACAGTATTTGATATTTTTTTCAATTTCCCTGTAAACAAGATCAAAATTCCTGATTGTATTATTTTTCAGTACTTCAGAAAGTTCCTCTCCATGAATAACCTTACTAATAATAGAAAACATGATATTAACGACCTGACTTCTATATTTTTTATCATATTCCTTTACTTCTTCACGAAGATTTTCCATCCATTTTTCTATAAAAACTGTAAAATCTTCATAAGATTTTATCAATTCTTTTTTTCCTAGTTCATTTCCCTCATTTAATCCTTTTTGTCTTGCTTCTTCAATTATCTTTTGACTCTCAATCCTAGCTTCATCATTCTGTTGTTTAATAAATTCCTGTTTCTGGATTTCAGCTTCTTTGACTTTTTTTTCAATTTCATTATTTAAAAGAACAAGATCATTTCGACGTTCTTCAAACTCTTTTTCCAATTCTTCCAATTTTTCAGTATAATTCTGGATCTCTGATTTAAGAGTCCCTTTCTGATCAGGCGATTTAATAAAATCAAGGTCATCGTCAAACCCGACAACTCTCTTTTTTCCAAGATCTTTTACCTGATATGATTTTATTACATTTTTATACAACAAGATCTTCTTCGCCTCTAGCTATTATGATCTCTCCAGTTTCTTCAAGTTTTCTAATAATGTTCACGATCTTCTGTTGTGCTTCTTCTACATCCTTAACTCTGATCGGACCCATGTACTCCATTTCTTCCTGGAGCATAGCACCAGCACGTTTACTAAGATTCTTAAAGAATTTGTTCTTTACTTCATCACTGGCAGTCTTTAGAGCTTTTGCAAGTTCTTTTGTATCAAGCTCCCTGAGAATACGCTGAATTCCGCGATCATCGATTACCACAATATCTTCAAAAACAAACATTCTCTGTTTAATTTCTTCAGCAAGCTCTGGATCCTGAAGTTCAAGAGTTTCAAGGATCTTCTTTTCAGTAGATCTATCAGAATTAATAAGAACCTGTACAAGAGAGTCTATACCTCCTGAAGAAGTATAATCCTCGCTGGCAACCGTCAAAAGTTTTTTCTCAAGGACCTTTTCAATATCACGAAGAACTTCTGGGCTTGTTCTATCCATCACAGCAAGTCTTTTAGCAACATCAGTCTGAATATTTTCAGGTAAAGAGGAAAGAACGTATGCAGCCTGATCTGGTTTAAGATAAGCCATGATAAGGGCTATTGTCTGTGGATGTTCAGTCTGAATAAAGTTTATTAACTGCTGAGGATCAGTTGATCTAACAACATCAAGAGGTTTGATCTGTATCCTGGAAGTCAGTTTTTTGATCAAAGTCATGGCTTTTTCCTGCCCCAGTGCTCTGATCAACATTTCATTAGCTACATTAAGTCCACCTTCGGCAATGTACTGCTGAATGGTCATCATTTCAAAAAATTCATCAACGATATTATCTTTCATTTCTGCGGTAACATTTTGGATTTTAGCTATTTCAAGGGTAAGAACCTCAATTTCTTCTTCTGTAAGCTGCTTAAAAACCTCTGCTGACAATTCTGGTCCAAGAAATATCATGAGTATAGCAGCTTTTTCGCGGCCAATCATGTCTCTGCTCGGTTTTTCCATCATGATATTTTAGTCCTCTTCATTTAACCAGTTTCTAATAATCTGGGCAACTTCTTCTGGACTTTCCATAGCCTGTTGCCGTATTCTGTCCTGCTTATCCTTTTTCTGTTGTTCCTCAACACTGAGAATCGGTTCAAGTATCTTCTTCCTTGCAGCAAGTCTTTTTGTTTCTTCCTCAGTCCTGACTTTCATAAGTTTTCTCTGTTTAATCATATTGATGATCTTCAGGAATAACGGAATACCTATCAGGAAAAATAACACAATAGCAGTAATAATGATGATTTTTTCTTTTTCAGCACGACTCTGCAACTTTAAATCTTCTTCCTGTCGCTTTTCAAAAGATCTATTAAATTTCCTTGAAAGAAAAGAAATCTGGTCTCCTCTTTCTGAATTAAAACCAATAGATGCTTTTATTGCAGAAATATACGCATCTTTATCATCTTTTTCAAACATTTTTTTATCTTCATCAATAAAAACAGAAATTGCAAGGCGTTTTACATCTCCAGGTACAATAACACGTTTCTCTGTTTTTTGATTATAATCATAATTAGTCACCTGATCAGATTTGTTATACTTATTCTTTTTGCCTTTATCTTCAGATTTATAATTTGGAACATTAGTTTTAGTTCCCGGCACACCTGTAGGAACCGAAGAATTCCCATCATATGATTCGGTTCTTGTCTGCATACTAACTGGCACACCAGCTTCTTCACCAGTAACCGGCGGCGCAATATCCCGACTACTTCTTTCGATCTGATCAAAATTTAATTCAGCCACGACTCTGACAACAACTTTTCCATGACCAAATACCTGTTCGAGCATACTGTGTACTTTTTTTTCAAGGCGGCTTTCATATTTTTTTTGAATATCCATTCGCCTGTTATTGTATGCACCCTCAGCACCATCAATAATTATATCATCTGTTATTGTTCTTCCAGACGAGTCCATAATCTTGACATTCTCAGGTTTTAATCCCTCCACCGCAAAAGCCATAGTATTAACTATTCCTAGAATCTGCTTTCTACTGAGTTTCGAAAGCGAATTCATCTTTAGCATTACAGAAGCTGTAGTTGGCTGCTGGTCTTCAACAAAAGCCTTTTCTTCAGGCATAACAATATGAACTCTAGCGTGATTTATTCCAGAAATACTGGAAATGGTCTTCTCTAACTCACCCTGTAGACCACGAATTATTGTTACCCTTTCGACTGTTTTAGTAGTACCTAGAAATCCAGTACTTTTAAAAACATCTGCAAAACCTTCACTTCGATTTGGCAGACTGTCATTCTGGGCTAAAACCATCTTGATTCGACCTTTTTCTTCTGCCGAAACATAAAGTTTCTCATTTTTGATTTTATACTTAAAACCAAATTCTTCAATTTTTTTTGCAATATCACCCGTTTGATTTATATTCAGATTAGGAAACAAAAGAACCTGTTGAGCATCAGAACGAACAAAAACAAGAACCGATGCTGTTACTATTATAATCAACAATACCGCAGCAATTGAAATTTTCTGAGCTGTAGTCAGCTTTTTAAGTAAGTCCGTTATCTGTGTAATAAAATTTTTCATTCAATACCTGAAACAAGAGCCGTACTAATGTTTTAGCCGGATTATTTTACTTAGATTAAGATATAACCCATAAATTATATCATATTAATTCAATTTTGTTAAAAATAATTTGCTTAATTTTTCAACTTTTTTTAGAATAAAGCCATGAGAATTCTTCTGACTTATACTTTTTTTATTATACTTTTCTTGAATATCCCTTTAGAAGGACAAGTGCTGGTACTTGGTTACCATAAAGTGACAGATTCAATTGGACATAATAAGGTTGACCATTACAAAAATTATCTTGAAGTTGATACTGAAGAATTCGAAAAACAGATTAAATACCTTAAACATACAGGATTTTCTCAGATCTCTCCACTTGAATTAATAAATTTTTTCTGTAATAAATCATTACCTGAAAAAAAATGTGTCTTAATCACATTTGATGATGCATATAAAAGTGTTATTTTAAAGGCTTATCCAATAATGAAAAAATATGGTTTTGCTGGAGTAGTTTTTATTAATTCAGCAACAATCGGTAAACTTACATGGACAAATGACCACATAGATTTATCTGATATTGAACAACTAATATCTGATGGTTGGATTATTGGCAACCATACACATAATCATATTAAATTTAATAACTCTACAGCACAGGAAATTATTTTTCAGATCAACACCTGCCAGCAATATATTGACAGAATCCAAAAAAACAAAATTAATATTTTTGCTTATCCATCTGGTTTCTATAATGGCACTGTTATTGAAATCTTAAAGAAACTTGATTTTAAACTCGCTTTTACTACCCATAATAATAATGTAGATTTTAAAAAATCTCCTTTTTTAATAAATCGATATTTCCCATTATTTTCAGATAAGATCGCTCGATTCAAAACAAAGATCAGGAATTTCAAATGATAAATCTACTTCCAAGTTATCCAGATTGTTATATATGTGGTTCTTCTAATAAAAAAGGATTCCAGCAGAAAATATTTTATGATGATGAAACAAAATCTGTTTATACAGATTTTAATCCTGATAAAGAGCACACTGGATATAAAGATATTGTTCACGGTGGGATATTTCTTGCCTTACTCGACGAAATAATGGCCTGGGTTTGTATTTGTGAGTCTCAAAATCCATGTCTCACTATGAAGCTGGACACCAGATTTTTAAAAAAGGCTAAATGTAATGTGGAATATAGAATTTCAGGAAGAGTTGATAAAATCAAAGGAAAAATGATTTTTGCTTCATCAAAGATTACCGACTCTGACGATATTACTTACTATGAATCTAAAGGTGTTTATATAAGAGAAGATGATGATGAATTCCTCGATTCTCTGCATGGTGGAAAATTACCAAATAGTTTATAATAGTTCTTTAGTTTACTACCGATAAATATAATAAATTTGTCTATAATTGAGGAATTATCTATGAAATCAAAATTATTATTATTTATTGCAATACTTTTTTTCACCTTTTCCATAAATTCAATTGCTGCGGTAAAATTATCAATTGATACTCTGAGTCGATCTGAATTTATCACTTTTATGAAAGAATTTGTAACCATTGCTGGTTTCAAAGAAAACAGACCTGCTGAAACATTTGGAATTATTGGAGTTGAAGCAGGTGCAGGTTATGAGTTTTTCAATACCGGAAAAAGCAGTGTGTGGGATGAGGTTTACGGTCAAGATACCGGTAGTAATGAAAATGGAATATTTGTTCATCTTAGAAAAGGTCTGCTTTTCAATCTGGATGCCGGAGTCAGATATGGAAATTTAGTAAATACAGATACAAATTATCACAGCTTCGAACTACGATATGGAATTATGCGAGGAAGTATGTTGACTCCAGCAGTTGCTCTGACCGCTAATTATACTGTAATTACCGGATTTGAGGACATGAAAGGTAATATACTTGGATTAAATCTGTCAGTTTCAAAAGGTTTAGGACCATGGACACCATATGGCGGAATCGGTGTTCAACGAATAATGTGTGAGCCTTACAGGGTTACAGGTCTTAATGAAGAAAAAGAAAATGTAATTGTTAAATATGCAGGTTTCAGGTTTTCCTTTACTCCTATTAATTATTTAAATTTACAAGCCACAATCGATGAAAGTGTTACATTTTCTGCATCAATAAATTTTGGAATTTAGTTCTTCTTTTCAGTTTTCCATTGCACGATACTAATTCCAGCAGTTACAAGAAAAAGACTGAACCATAGTTTCCCAGATAATGGTTCATTGAGGATCATATAACAAAAAAATGCACTCATAATTGGAAAGATAAAGGAAATCACAGCAATTTTTGACAATTTATAATGACTGATCAGCCAGAACCATAGTAATGGAGCAATAATATTAGTAAATACAGATAAATACAGATAAATATGCCAAAGCTTCCCAATTTTTTCATATGTCCCAAAATCGATTCCAAATATTTTCATGATGAAAAATACAACAATTGCAGAATAAAATATTTGCCAGAACAAAAGAGCAATCAAATTAACCCTATTACTCATATACCTTGTATATAGTGTGGAACAAGCAATCGAAACTGCAGCACATAGAATCATAAAATCTCCGGTTAGAAATTGAGAATTAATCAGATTTTTTTCAAAAAACAGATAAAAAACACCTGAAAAAGCAACAATGGTCCCAATAAACTTCGTTTTGGTAAGTCTTTCATCTTTAAAAAAGAAATGTGCAAACAGAATGATTATAACCGGATTCAGATTTATAATGATATTTGATCGCTGAGCAGCAGTTGTTTTCAAACCATGATAAAAAAATATGAATTGAGAAAAAACAAATAAACTATTGAAAAATAAATGAAGCATAATCTTAGGAGAAAATAAAAGCTGTGCTTTTCTGATAACAGCATACAAAAAAATCAATATCGATGAAAGAAGAAATCTGACAATTAGAAAAGCAAATGGTGACTCAACTTTCAAACCAAGTGCAATCACCGGCAACCCACTACTCCAAAATAACATTACTACAAAAACCGCTAGATATGCGGCTAAATCAAGTTCTTTTTTCATCTTTTGCAATCACTCTTAAATTTCGATGATTCTACCATGCAGCGAATTGTAATTCAATCGTTTAAAGAACATTCGCTCAAAAGTACATCTAATTAAAAAAAGTTAAAACTAGAACTTTTTTTAATATTTCTGTATAATCATTAAAATATTAAATTAGGAGGATATAATAATATGAATAGATCTATTTTATTTATTACCATGTTTTTGTTATGTGCTTTTGTCGTTTCATGTGGCACAGGCGGAGATGCTCCAACTGCTTCGACCACCCCAGATACTGCTGCAAAGACTACTAAAACTTCAAGTGCGAATGCTGCTCCAGACTTTGAATTCAAAGCTCTTGATGGAAAAAGTTACAGTATTTCCAGCTTTAAGGGAAAAGTCATACTTCTGGATTTCTGGGCCACCTGGTGTCCACCATGTAGAACCGAGTTTCCACATTTTGTTGAACTTCACAATGAATACAAGGATAAAGGACTTGTAATAATCGGTTGCTCACTTGATAAAACACAGGGACCTGTAGAAGAATTCGCGAAGAAAAATAACGTCGAGTTCATCTTAACAATGTGTAACAACACACATACAGAATTATATGGTGGAGTTAAAGGTATTCCAACAACTTTTATAATTGATAGACAAGGTAATATAGTTGAGAAAATTGTTGGCGGCAGACCAAAAGCCTACTTTGAAGGAATTATAAAACCACTTTTGTAATATCATATATCTATAGCAATTTTGGTGGAAACAACTCATCTGGCGTTGGGGTCAGGTGACTGTGAATTTTTTTGAACATCAAAGAAAATTAAAGTCCATCTTACCCCTTTTATATTTTAATTTCGGACATTTGATGAGATGATCTTTGAATTTTCAGTGTAGAAAAATTCAAAGATCGCTCGTCAAATGATTGATTTTGATTTCATTATTGATATAATACCCAGAGGTCCGGTTATCATCATATCCCCTCCGGGGGCTGCAAAATAATGCTCATAACTGGTCTTTTTAATAAGATTCCTGTTAGGACCAGTAACTATTATTGGTAAAAGATTTTTTATTCCGGTTTTGCTGAATATAAGTGCACCATTTCCCATATCATCAAAAACTTCTTCTGAAGTAAGATCATTTTCTGCCAGTCGTGTAAGATAATCCTGTATTTTCTCCGGATCTTTTCTAAGCATGAATGTATGATGTTCAAATAAAGCTTCTATCAGGCCATCTTTTACAATACAGGCCATTGTATGTTTATTTCCAAAATTAACAATCATTACAGGACCTTTTAAAACCATATCACGCACTGTTTCATCTTCCAGACAACCAGCTATTGCAGCAGGAGATGTATCAATTAAATATCCATTACACTCAGGACTCAATTGATCAAGAACACTTTGTTTAAAACTATTCATCCTTAAAAAATATTCCGGAACTTCATTAAAGGAAAAAAGAAAAGGTTCGAGATTACGTGAATTTCCAAGAAATTTAGAAAAAAGTTCAAATCTGAATTTTCGATCTGAGACTCCAGGCGGAGGACATCCATGATCCTGAAGTGCAAAACCAAAGAAATCTATCTTATCAATATCTTCACCAGCATTTTTTAAAATCATTCTGTAAAAATCAAAATCAATCTCTCTCAAAAAGAAATCAGGATCCTCGATTTGATCGACTATATCAATTCCAAGTTTACGTACCCTGTCCAAATCATCTCTTACAAGCCGTCCTGCTGTCGGAGTCATGAGAACTTTTTTACCCTGTTTAACCATATCCTTGATAGCCCAGGAACATTTCCCGCCACCAACGGTGTAACCATCAACTTTTAGAGTATCACCTTCAAAGTCTTCAATCTGTTTAGTCATTATCTGATTCGGAGAAGGCAAAACAAGTTTTATACAGTTTTCAATGTTTTTCTCACTATCCCATAAAAGAACATCTAAGGTTCCAGAACCAATATCAAACGTTAATACTTTACTCATTTTCTTAATATTTCATCCTTCTTTTCAATTTCTCGAATTATTTTATTCAACCAGAATTTAACATCTTTATCATCATTTGCATCCCTGATTTCTTTTAAATCATCAAGAATATCATGTCCCATTTTTGTAAGTGATATTTGAACACGATTCCTGACATGCCATTCTTTTCTTGTAAGCTGTTCAACTAGAAAAGGTACTATTGGTTTACCAATTCGTTCAATAGCTTTCATAACTGTTCTTACCATGACATTTTCATTTTCCTTGTCTAATCCATCGACAACAGGTAAAAAAGCATCCTCTACACCAAGTTGTGCAAGAGCTGTATAAATATAAAACTCCTTCTCTGGATTCGGATTATTTTCAAGTTCAGCAACAAGTTTATCTTTAACGGCATCACCACCAATTTTTGATAATGCTTCAACTGAAAAACTTATGATTTCTTCACTTTTATCATCCAGCAACTGAAGAAGTGCAGGTATGGCTTCAACATCAGTAATTTCACTTAATCCCATTGCTGCTGCTCTTCTTACCCAGTCATCCCGATCATTAAGCACGACATAAACTAATGTATCTATGGCAACTTTCCCACCAATTATACCAAGAGCCATTGCTGAAGACATTCTTTCTTCATTGACAGTGGAATTCATCAAAATACTTCGAAAATCTTCAACACTTTCATAGCCAACCTGGCCAATAATATTTTTAACCCAGGAAGTCAAAGCTTCGTTTTGTTCCAACAGGTATTTTGAAAGTGTTATTGCTATTCTACTTCCATAATTCACAAGGGCTTTTGCAGCACAATCTCTGACTGGCCATGACTGGTCATTGAGACATTTTACAAGAGTTTCAACAGCAGCATCGATTCTTGCTTCTCCCATTGCTTTTACAATAGTCTGTCTTATTTCTTTTTCTTCATGCTCAATTCCTTCAAGTAAAAGTTTAACAGCGTCATCTCCAATATGAGTCAATACAAAAACAGCCCAATATCTCAAATTTGACTGAGCCGTTGGATCTTTAATAATCTTTGTTATCAAATCAGCAAGTTCATGCTTGGTATCAGGACTATTACCCAATCTTACAAGAGCATTCGCTGATGCTTTTGCAACAAACCATGATTTATCACTTAATGCTTCAATAAGAGGCCCAATGACTCTACGGTCATTGGTATTTCCAAGTAATTTTGCAACATTAACTTTTATATCCCTATCACCGGATTTCAAAAGATTAATCAGCGGAGTGATCATCCGTATCTCAATATTATCAAAAATCTTTTCAGCCCATAAATATGTCTCGCTATCTTTACCTTTTATGTAATGTAACAATGGTTCAATAACTTTATCTCCAATTTTAACAAGAGAATCAACTGCATTCTGTTTAACATCCCAATACTGATCATCAAGGAATCTAAGCAGAAGTTTGATCGCAGTCATACTGTTAAGATCGCCAAGAGCCTCAGTAATAAACAGCCTGATACTCCTGTTTTTATATTTTAAAAACTGGACCAGTATTTCAAGCTTTACTTTAGAAATAATTTTAATTATCCAGAATGACACGTTATCAGAAGACTTTTTTAATCGTCTGATCAAAATGGGTATTGCAACTGCACCAATGCATTCCAGAGTTTGAGCACTATTGTTTGCAACTTCCCAGCTGGGATCATCAAGACAATCTGCAAGTTTATTTATTATGATTTCATTTTTACAATTCTTTAATGCCTGCACAGCATAAGTTCGATATTTATAGTCCTTGCTGTCAAGAATCAGTAATATTGCTTTTAAAGCATCCGGGGTAGAGATTTCTCCAAGAGTACGGATAGACCAGTACCTCATGTTATCACTATCTGTTTTTAGAGAATTAATCAAGTGTGGAACCACAGGGGATCCTAATTTACTGATAATGTCTGAAGTCTTTTTCCGTTCTTCCCATACTTCATGATTAAACTTTTCGAGCAAATCCTCGATTTTGATCTTATTCTCAGACATCTTACTCCCCCGTAAACCTGATTATACCGTCAGCAACAGTGTTTATATACAATTCCCTGACATCTTTACCATAACTAATACGAATATTATTATCTTTTATATCGGCAATTGTCATAAGGATAAATAATAAAGTAAAAATAAAAATCAGAATATACTTTATTTTACTCATCTATATTAAATGTAACAAATACTTCACAGTTTTTCCAGAGTATTTCTTTTAATGTAATATTATCAAAATTAAAATATTTTTTCAAAAATTCTTTTAGTTCAGATTTTTTATTAAAAACTGCAGTTACATCTTTTCCATTAAATTTCATGTTTGAGCTTTTTTTAATACTTGTACTTTTCAATATAAAACTTTTATGAGTCAGCCTTTTATTAACCTTATAAAAAAACACCATATTAAAAAGTAAAAGCACGAGTATTAAAAAATTAAGGAATTTTCCATACATATAAATTTGAAGACTCCATTTTTTTCAATTTTGTATTTAAACACCTGGATAAAAGGTAATGACTTCAGTTTTTTCAGAAATTTTTCTTGTGAAATTAACTTAATTTTCCCAGAAACCTTCAGGAATTTATTGATATATTCAATTTTATCAAGCCTTAATTCCCCAGTTTTGAAATACTCAAACGATTTTAAAAGCGCAGCAGTATTCGCTATCTGAAATCTTATAGGAACAATTTTCTGGTCAATTTTAATTCTATTATAATAGAACTGCATCTGAATAATTGCAGCAAAAATTAACAGAGTTATTATAAAAAGTCGCAGTTTCAAGTTACTTTTTATTGAACTTATTTCTAACAACAGTAGCCTTCATCTGACTTGCATACCTGTTATTTGGATTTAACTCAAGGACTTTATCAAAACACTTAATTGCCTTTTTTAATTTTTCCTGTCGGCTATATAAAAGTCCCAATCCCATATATCCAAAATCAATATCAGGTTTCTGCTTTATCATTTTATTAAACATTTTTTTTGCTTTTTCATCATTACCAAGAAAGTAATAACACATTCCAGCATAATTCATAACATGGAAATCCTCTGGTCGCTGTTTATGAATATTTTCAAAACAGTTCAATGCATTTTTATAATCCTTCATCTGATACATATTAAGCCCAACAGTTGTTAGAGCAGGAATATAATCTGGATCTAATGAAAAAACTTTGTTAAAAATCTGGACTGCAACTTTTATCTGATTATCTTTAACCAGTGCATTTGCCAGAAGAGTCAATGAATCAACATCTTCTGAATAAAGATATGCCAATTTTCTAAGTGCTTCAATAGATTTCTTTTTCATACCAGGTATCTTAAGATAAACCTCACTTATGTGAATCCACAATGCTTTGTTTGTTGGATCAAGTTTTAAAACCTGACTTAAAAAAGCTTCTGCAACAATATATTTCCCCTTCAACATAAAATATTTAGCCGTATTTGACCATGCCATACTGTTAAGTGGATCTTTATTATTAGCCAGATTGAGTAGTGCCTTGATCAATTTTTCTTTAACCTGAGGCTTAGTGGCCAGATAAAAAGCAGCTTCAGTATAAAAAAGTGATGAGTTTAGATCACTCTCAAAAACTTTTTTAAGTAATTTATTTATACTATTTTCATCTTTACGAGCTTTATAATAATCAAATTCCTTTAAATAAAAGTTATCGATAGCTGGAAATTTTTCCTGGCTTTTCTGTAAAAGTGCCAGACCCTCTTTTTCTTTTCCAGCACCTAAATATGAATAATATTTACCTTCAAGTGCAGGATAAAAATCAGGATTACTTTTCACAGCTTTTTCAAAAGCTGTGAAAGCCTTTTTAAATTTTTTCTCAGCAAGAAGTTTGAACGCATCTTTCAATTTATTTTTATCTGCATCACCAAACTTCTTGATTTTTGTGTTTTTTACGAATTTTTGAAAAGTTCCTCTAAATTTATAATATTGTTTTGCAGGAACTTCATATAGAAACTGATATCGGAAATTCAAAAAATAAACATTTATCATTGCCCCAACCATAAGCACAGAGTCAACTTCTTTCTTCTTGCCTTTAATCTCCTTGCCATCAGTTTTTCCATTATCTTTTTTCTTATCAAAGGTATACTTGAATGTCCACAATGTCCTCATTGCATCTAATCCATTAATTTTAATTGTTTCAGAATACAGTTCCTTATAGTCTGAATAAACAAATTGTAATATTTTTATATATCGCTTTAACTCATCATCGTTATAATCATTTTTTATATAATCCGAGGACATACTGCATCTTAAAGCAAGTACTGCAGGAAGATCTTTTTCAAAAGTCTTGTTTGATACAAATCTTAAGTTATCCTGAGATCTTAATATTACATTAAACTTTTCAGGATGCTTTACTTTAGCGAAATATTTAGGCATATTATAAACTTTCTTATTTATAACTGGAACTTTTCTAAATGCTTTTGCCAACCATTCTGATACAGCTTTAACATCAAGCTTTTTAACTTCTTTCTTTTTAACAGGACCAACTGGCAACGGAGCCTGGGCCTGAAGAACCACAGAAATTGAAAACGCTAGTAATAAAGTTATTAAAATAATTTTTTTCATTCGATACCTCTTGTTAATTAAATTTTATCTATAATATCAGAGTAGTATTACTTTGGCAAATAACGTCAAAAAAGTGAAAGATTATCGTCCATTTTTTTCTTTGGAACACGCTTTCGCCTGGCACTCTTTATGATCATTTCTTCCTTTCTCGGCGAACCGGATTTCAAATTTTTCAATTTGAAAAGAACATTCAACGCTTCAATAGGAGTCATATTTTCTGGTTTAATAGCGTTTAACTCCTTTTCAAGAATACTTTCTTTTGTATCAAAAAGTCTTAATTCCTCAGTGGGCATTTGAGTCTCAATTCCAATTGAAGGAATTTCATTGCAGAGTTCAAGTTCCTTTAATATATTTCCTGCTCTTTCAATAACATCGTATGGAATTCCAGCTCTTTTTGCCACTTCAATACCATAGGATTTATCAGTTCCACCCCTTTCTATCTTGTGCAGAAAAAAGATTCCCTCAGAAGTCTCGCTCACTGCAATATTATAATTGACAACACGAGTCAAGATTTTTTCCAGTTCTACCAGTTCATGATAATGTGTTGCAAAAAGAGTTTTTACTCCACTTCCACCAAGATCATGAAGGTATTCTACTATCGCCCAAGCTATGGAAACTCCATCATATGTTGATGTTCCTCGCCCAACTTCATCAAATATTATCAATGAATCAGCAGTAGCATTGTTAAGAATATTGGCAGTTTCAGTCATTTCAACCATAAAAGTTGACAATCCCTGACTTAATCTGTCACTGGCTCCAACTCTCGTAAAAATTCTGTCACAAATACTGATCTTTGCCTTTGCTGCAGGTACATAAGAACCTATATGTGCCATCAGAACAATTATCGCAGTCTGCCTGATAAAAGTAGATTTACCACTCATATTCGGACCTGTAATAATCTGAATCTGTTCACTTTCATTATCGAGTAAAAGACTGTTTGGAACAAAATCTGTATCATCAAGTTTTCTTTCCACTACAGGGTGTCGTCCGTCAATAATATCTATTTTACCATCAGTTACAATCTCCGGTTTTACATAATCCAGAACAACTGCAATTGTTGCAAGTGCAGAATAAAAGTCAAGCCTGGAAATAATCTCGACATCCTCACTTATTTTTTCTTTAAATTCAAGGACACTGGCTATAAGCTGCTTAAAAAATTCTTTTTCAAACTGCTCGGTTTTTTCCTTGGCGATTGTTATTTCATCCTCTATGGTCTTTAATTCCTGTGTATAGAAACGTTCAGCATTTACAAGTGTCTGCTTTCGAATAAATCTTTCAGGAACCATATTTAAATTGGATTTTGTTACCTCAAAAAAATATCCAAAGACTTTATTATATTTAATTTTCAGAGTTTTAATTCCAGTCTCACTCTTCTCTTTATTCTGTAGTTCAATAATCTTTTCTTTTCCAAAAAGCATAAGTTCTCTAAAATGGTCAAGTTCAGAATCATATCCCTTTCGAATAAGAAACTGGCTGTCTAAATCATCCTCCAGACCTTTATCAAGCAAATCAATAATATTGCTTAATAGATGAAGCTCATTTATGAATTCTTGAATAAGTGGAAAATCTGAATCCTTGAAAAGTGAGTGGATCTCGTTGACAATAATAAGAGAATTTTTCAGGTTTATAAGATCACGCTTTGCAGTTGATCCATAAATAAGTTTACTCAATATTCGCTCAAGATCATAAAATTCCTTAAGTAATTCCCTCAGTTTTTCTCTAAGATACAGATTTTCAACAAAGTATCCTACACGCGAAAGCCTCTCCTCAATCATTTTACGATTTCGAAGTGGAATTACAAGCTGTTTTTTCATGTATCTTCCGCCGGGAGCTGAAACTGTACGATCCAACACTTCCAGTAACGTAGTACCTTTATCATGTGGATTAAGAGCCTGTGTTAATTCCAGATTCTGAACAGTATTTGGATCCAGTTGTAAAAATTCTTCCTCATTCTGGATTTTAATTTGGAAAAAATTTCTGAATTTTCTTTTCTGATTTTCACTGATATATTCGATCAGCGCAGCCACATCTGACATATCATCATCATTCCCAATTCCAAAACCTTCAAGCGATAGCATATTGAAATAGTCTTTCAATATCTCCTTCCAATCCTGCTTTACAGTTTCAAAATTTTCCATTTCCTGAATATTTTTTATGACTCCTGAATCGCTCAATGAGATCAATCTATTTTCAAAAACTTCTGGTAAACTGTATATTACTTCTGATGGATTTATTTTAATAATAAGGGAAACTATCTGACTGAAATCTGAAGTTCTTACATTCCCCCATTTCACTGCAGTTATTGCACCACCAGTAGAAAAATCGCAATATGCAAAAAGAAATTCTCCTTTTTTGGAATTAAATACTATTGATGCCAGAAAGTTATTACTCTTTGAATCCAGACATTCCGACTCAATAACAGTTCCAGGTGTAACTATCCTTACAACTTCACGCTTTACAATTCCTTTTGCAAGCGCTGGGTCTTCTACCTGATCACAAATAGCAACCTTGTATCCCTTGTTGACAAGTTTTGAAATATACGGATTTACAGAATGATATGGAATACCTGCCAGTGGAACAGGATTCGGACTATTCCTGTTTCTAGTCGTTAAAGTGATATCCAGTTCTCTTGATGCAATTCTTGCATCTTCATAAAACATTTCGTAGAAATCACCCAGCCGGAAAAACAAAATGGCATCATGAAGCCCGCTTTTGATTTCAAAATACTGTTTCATCATGGGTGTATCTTTATTAGCCAATTGAATTCCTCACTTTACTTTATGGATTGCTTCATCAAACATATCTTCACAAGCTTCAAGTATATTCTCACATAGTGTTGGATGTGGATAAATCATCTCAGTTAAATCCTTTACAGACTGGTTCATAACCAATCCATTTACAATCTGCATAATCATCTCTGGAGATCCCTCGCCATATATTTCAGCCCCTTTAAGCGACAGTTCTTCTTTATCAGCAAAAATTCTCACTCTACCAGTTGCCGCACCCTTAATAGCAGATATTCCTGTCTGTGCATAAGACGATTCACTATACTTTAATTTTTCTTCATCAATTTCACCTACAACTGCAAATGGTGGATTTGAAAAAACCACTCCAGGAACAATATCTGTTCTTATTTTACTTTTACCAGTTGTCAAAAGATCTACAACTTTTAAACCCTGAAACGTGGCATTATGAGCCAGCATAACCTCAGAGGCAACATCACCAACAGCCCAAACAGATTCAAGCGAAGTCCTGCAGTTTTCATCAATGATTATACGTCCATTTTCAGCTAAATCCAGTGTATTCTTAAGAAATTCTGTCCTTCTTTTTCGACCAACAGTAACTAAAAGAATATCACTTTCAATAACATTTCCTGCCTTTGTAGTAATCTCAATTGATTGTTCTGATTTTTCAACAACTTTACTCACAGTATCATTAAATATAAATTTAACTTTATTTCTTTTCAACCCCTTTAGTACTTCAGTGCTTATCCAACTTGAAAAACCTGTAAGCAAAGAATCCATAAACTCAACTACAGTTACTGAACTTCCGAGCTGAGAAAAAAAAGTTGCGAACTCAACCCCCATGATACCACCACCGAGAATAACAACTTTTTCAGGCAGATAATCCAGGTCAAATATAGTTCTATTGGAATACACACATCCATTAAAAGGAAATTTTTCAAATTCCCTAGGTTCACTTCCAGTTGCAATAATAATATCTTTTCCTTTTATTTCAGTACCATCCTCCAGTTTTACACTTCCAGATGACACCTGCATAACATTACCTGAAATCAATTCTATATTTCTTGATTGGAATAATTTTCCAATTCCTTTTACAAGTCCTTTTACTATCTTCTGCTTGAATTTTACAATCCCACTGTAATCAATACTTTCAACAACAAGTTTGATTCCCATCCTTTTGGCAAGTTTAGCTTTTTTTATCATTGAAGAGGCTTCCAGATACGCTTTTGTAGGTATACATCCCCAATTCAGGCATTCGCCGCCAAGTTCATTTTTTTCCACTACCGCTACTTTCAGGCCTCGTGAAGCTGCTCTGATAGCTGCAGGATAACCTCCTGGTCCACTTCCTATTATTATCAGATCATACATTTAAGACTCCTTATCAGTATAAAACATTTATTATTGGACAGGTCACGACCTGTCCCTACGGCATTTTACAATTTTTTTTTTTTTTCATGTCCTTCATGCTCTTCATGGTAATTCTTTTTTTAAATTTTTGACACCCACAGGGGCCTGTCCCTACATTATTATTCTATTTTTATTCTTTCTGTTTTACCTTCGTGTTCTTCGTGGTAAATTTCTTTTTTATTTTTCTTTCCTTACAAACAGTCCGGTAACCCATTCATTGTTCTGATGCTTCTTTTTCAAATCAAATTCCTTCTCAAAAACATTTTTCACAGATTCCCATTTATAATCAACTATACCAGATACAATCAGATATTTAGAACATATATCAGTAATTTTGTTCCAGGCTTTTGTCAAAATATCAGCATAAATATTGGCAACAACCAGATCATACTTGTAAACACTCTTTAGCTTAAATACATCTCCGACATAAAGGTCACAATCTGCCTTATTGAGCTTACAATTTTCAAAAGCATTGTTAATACTATCTTGATCAATATCAATACCTTCTATTTTTTTAGCGCCAAGCTTAGAGGCTAGAATCGATAATATTCCGCTTCCGCACCCAACGTCAAAAAAAGAATCAAATTCCCCCTTTAAATCAAACATTGTTCTAAGAGAATCAAAAGTTGTTTCGTGTTCTCCGGTTCCAAACCCCATTCCTGGCACAATATAAATTTTATGTGTAAATCCCTTTCCATCATGATCGCAATCAGATGTAATCAGAAGTTGATCTTTTATAGTTATGTCATGTTTTAATTCCAAATAATCATTGAGCTGTTCAACACTGATTTCTCCAGTTTCAATAGATTCATATGTTATCTGATCCATTATTATCCTGTTAGCATCATCTTTCTCTTTTTTTGAATCGCAAAAATATTTCAGATAATACTTTCCATCTTTGGATACTTTTTCCATATCTATAAGTTCTTCTGGTAGACCTTGTGTATCTTGAAGAAAGTCATCAAGTGAAAAAATCTCAACATTATATAAACCGTTGATATTAAAAATTTCAACTGCTGTTTCAAGCTGAAAAGTATCTTTAAAAATAAGCTTAATCACATTCATTTTATTAAATACCTCATATCAGAAAGATCTTTTTGTAAATAGTTAAATAACAAATAAAATATTGTTTCAGATTTTCCCGGATTATCCAACATATCATTTAAACTCATTTCTTTATATTCATCAATCAAAACAGATTTATAATCTTCATCACCAAAAATTGAAATCAATTCACCAAGTGCACTTCTATTATCACCAGATTTAAAGTGTATACTTGCCAGATTCAAACGTGCAAGTCTACTATCCGGAGAAGTTAATAAAACAGTTTGAAGCTGAGCTTTAGCTCCCAGTAAATCCTTTTCAATATCTAAAAGATAAGCCAGAACAAAGCGATATTGAACTTCAGTCTTGTAAAGTGCAAGATAATCCTGCAATATTTTAATCGCTTTTTGATAATTAAAAGCATGAATAAGCTTTTCAATTACACTGAATTTTAATCGCTTTTTTTTCTGAGACATTTCAAACACAGCATAAATTGTAAAAACAGCATACAACAGAAGTCCAATTTCAAAAAAAAGGAGGATCAAAGATTTATAATTAAGTATCCAGTATATTTTTTCAGAAATCCCCCACCATAAATCGCGATCATGACTACGTATACTCTGAATCTTTGCAACAAATTTATTAGATAAATTATAATTACCTTTATCGTAAAAGTAATGAAAGAGATTTGTATATATATCAATATCGCATGATCTGTTCTTCATGAAATTTTCAATAAACTCAGCAGCTTTTTTAAATTCGTTAAGATGGATATAACAGATTCCAATATATTTATGAATATCCATAAAATTTCTGTCAAATTCATACACATGTAGAAAATGGAAAAGTGCAGTTTTATATTGCTTCTGCTGATAATAACGTAATCCATCCCTATAAGGAACCAACGTTTTCTTGGATATATTCAGCTCTTTGATTTTAGAATTTAATGCAATATTTGAAACATCGATCAATAATGCTTCATTGATAATCGACATAGCTTTATTATAATCCTGATGAATTAAAGCTATATCAACCTGTTTGAGCATTCTTTCAATAATCATGAATTTTGGAGTCTTTTTTTCTTTTACACTTCCACCACTTCTTGAACGGCCACCACTGGAAATAAGACTTTTTTTCCGGTATTTTTCCTGACCAGAAATCAATTGTAACTGTTTTTTTTCAGAGATCACCTTTTTGATCATGTCATTTAATTCATAATTATCAGACTCTATGATCCTGATCTTCTGCAGAATAGAAATAGATTTATCATATTTTCCATCATTGAATAAAACGCGAGCCTTAAAAAGAGAATTATGGAAAAAGTTTTCTGTCTTTGAATTTATTATATTTGCATAATCACTAAGCTCAGAACTCTTATTTACTATATTTTCATCTTCGTGGAGTGCCTTATAGAAAAATACAATCGCATCTTCAATATTATTTCTAGAATATAACTGTTGAGATGTTTTTATAAATTTTAATGCTTTTTCAGAATTTCCAGAAAATAAATTTCCGTAAATTACAAAAAATAATAAAATAGTTAAGAAATATTTACTTGGTTTATACAATACAGTAACCAAATTACCTTAGTAAAAGTTTTCCCCTAAAAAAACAACAGGCAAAGCATCTAGCCTTGCCTGTTAACTCATTTATACTTTGTATTTATTTTCCCTTTTCTTTTGCAGGTGTAGAATCTTTCAATGGGGCTTTTTCTCTTCCGGGTAACTGCTGAAATACAGGATTCAATTTCTTCAATTTTTCAGACAGGTCCATAAGCTGTTTTTCATCCATTTTCAAATTCAGGTTGACTGAAGTCTTATTGAGAGATATTTTCAAATAATCAAGAACTTCAGCAAGATTCTTCTGCTGCAAGAACATACGACCCATCATCATAAAACCATTTAAACCATTTGATATCGTAGTAGCATCCTGTTCATTGTTACATTTCATGACTATATTGATTTCAAATCCCTTATTTTCAGAATTTATTCCAAGAAACAACATATCAACTTTGCTGAATGGTGCAGCAGGCGGTTTCATTGCCATCTGTTTTTTAGCTTCTTCAGGAACAATTACAGCAGCATTAATCATCATTTTTTCAGAAGCTGGATCAGTTTTAGCCAGTTTCTTATTAACAACTTTTTTACCCTTGTAATTAGTGATTGCTTCTTCCAACCAGGCTTCAGAACATACAGCAACACGGCCTTCTTCCAGAAAAACGATAAAACCAACATCCTTGTTCTTAGGAGTTACTTTTAAAGTCTCAAATCCTTTAACTTCAAGTTCTTCAACTTTGCTGCCTTTCTTCTTTGTTTCAGCATCAATAAGTGCTTTGATTTTTACATTTTTCAAATTTGTATCAATATAAAATAATACCAGCTTGTCCTTTTTGTTTTTAGGTTTTGCTGCATAAAATTCTAACGAATTAATACTTTTTTCAGGATCAATACCTAGAAGTTCCTTAACTTTCAAGAGCTTCTGCATCGCCTGCTTTCCCTTTGGAGATGCTTTGAATTCTTTATAATAAGAACTTTCAAGGAGTTTTGTTACCTTTACTTCAACTCTTAATAATGCATCTCTAGGAATCAAAGTCGCTTCCATACAAAATAGAATATTAACCCCAAGCAACAGGATTGCAATTATAACTAATTTCTTCATAATAATCTCCTCAATTTTTTTGATGTTACGATTTTATCCTATCATCAGGTTTATTGTCAACTTCATTTCAACCAAAATACCTGATAAGGTAATAAACTCAACTCATAATCTTCAAACTTATGTTCAATAATAAGGTCGATAAAATCTAACTCCATATGTCCAGACACATAAAGAACAACATTTTCTAGTGGGATGTTTCTGAAAATTATTTTCCCATTTATTCATTTTTGTACACTAAACAGACATAGGTATTTGTTATACTGGTAAAATATTAAAAAACATTGGAGATACCATGAAGATCAACATTTTTTTCCTAATTATTTTCTTTTTCACACTAACGCTGATATATTCCAGCAATGATGTATCCCTACAAGCACTTGTTAATTACAAAAACCGATCACCTTTTAAAGAGTATAATGTTGTTCGTGGTGGAACGGTCAATCTGAAAATACCTTATGATAGGAGCTGGGTGCTTGAAGCTGATGGAATATTTAAAGAAGGAAAAAATGGAAGAATTCTTATTGGAAATCCAACAAAAAGTATTCATGAAAGAGGCGTCGACTGGTTTTTCTGGGGTACTAATAAACTCAGAATCAGACTATACAATAGAAAAATTAATTTTGAATATAATAATGTAAAGGTTGGTTCTGTCACTACTCCTGCTCCACCTGATCACCAGGCCAGAACAAATTCAATCAGTATCCAGGATGGCGCAACTCATAAATTACGTGTTGAATACAACCTTGCGGCAAAAAACATGCAAGTCTATGCCGATAATGTCCTCGTTGGTGACTATCAGATTATTGTAAAGAAAACGCCTTCCCCCGTAAACGGTTTAAAAGCGGAGGGGTTTTCTGGAAAAATACGTTTAAAGATTGAAAACAGGAATTCAAATACAACAACCGCTTCTGGAAACACTACAACCACTTCCGCAAATATAATCAATACTACTGGAAATCAACAATCAAATTGGGCTGGCAAGAGTGTAAAACCTGGTGATATAATGAATGTAGATATTCCATTTGATAAAAACTGGCTTATTGAAATGTCTGGAGTATTCCAGGCTAGTACAAATGGAAACAGATTTTTCAATGGAAATAGAAATGTTAAAACACGAAGACTTGATTTTTTTTGGGGATCAAATAAAGCTTTATGCTTCAAGCTTGCAAGTTATCGTATTTACTTTACAAAATCTTTCAATATCGGTACTGTTAAAAATTCATTTCCTTCTACAAATACAGACAATTACGCTTCAACTGGATCTTTAACCATAGATGACGGAAAATCCCACAAACTTAAAGCAGAATATGACATTGTAAACAAGAGATATAAAGTCTATATTGACGGTAATCTTTCAGGTGATTATGCATTTATTGTTAAAACTTTGCCTATTGCTGCTAAACAGATTTTTATTGATCGTTTTACAGGTATAGTAAAATATTCAGTTGGCAGTACGAATCCTCCAGTTGCAAATACAAATACCGGCAATCAAGCTACTTCTACAAATACACAGATTACCCTTGATTCCAACAACACAGGAACTAAAACTTTTAAATTCACAAGCGCAGGCACAGTTGAGATTACACCTCTTCTTTCAACATCAAGTTCTGCTGAAATAAAAGCAGTGATTACAAAAAGTAATGGTACAAAAATAACATGGTTGAAATGGAAAAGAACTAGCGGGCATGATCAAAGTCCACTATATGAAAATGGTACAAAAGTATCTGGCAGTATGGTCAATTCTGGAAGAGACTGGTCACCAAAAAGACCACCGGATACTTATAAACAGACTATGGCAATTGGAGACCAAGTAGAAATCAGCTTGACCGGAAGTTTCGGAATTGGAAGTCCATATGTAAAAGCCAAGATTAATGGCAAAACTACTAGTTCTGGTGCGACTGCATCCACCTCTGGTACAACCTCATCCAGTTCATCATCATCTGGTGGCCCTTCAGGATCTGGTTGGAATACATTCAACGTCAAACAAAATGATTCAATCAAGATAAATATTCCATTTAACAGAAAATGGGAAGTTGAATATGACATGACAGTGATAGCAGTTACTCATTCTGGTGCCGGACACCCCAGAATGTTTGAATGTCCTGGGCATTTTATCGAAATTCTTAATGCTAGAGGTTCAAGTCTTGGTTTTAGATTAGCAAATAGGAAAATATGGTTCCAGAGTGCCTCAAAGGGAAAAGTCGAATCTCCAGGTGCAAATACAAATCATTATTTAAATATGTCTGCAAGAGCACGAACTGGTTCAACACACAAGATCAAAATTGATTATGATAATAGCCGGAAAAACGTTAAAATTTATATGGATGGTAATTTAATTGGAGATAGTGTTTTCCAGGAAAGAAGCAGAGCCAAAGCTGTAACTTCAATGAAATTTCCTTTTTCTGAAGGTACATTCAGTTATAAACTTAAATAAATTTATATTATATGTTATAATTAAAGTATGGAATATAAAACTGCGGCTTCAAACGAGACCATCTTAATAATAGATGATCAAAATTCAATCCGTACTAGTCTTCGTCTCTATCTTGAAGACTATGGTTATACAGTGGACACTGCCGAAAACGGGAAAATTGGAATTGAAAAATTCAATAAAATCAAACCAGATCTGGTAATTCTTGATATACGAATGCCTGTTATGAGTGGCACTGAGGTCCTTGAAATTCTTCACATTGAATCCCCAGCGACACCTGTCATCGTTATATCTGGAACTGGTCTTATAAAGGACTGTATTAGCGCCCTTCAGAATGGGGCACAGGATTTTATCATGAAACCATTGATTGACATGTCGTTGTTTCTGCATCGTGTTAAGAAAGTATTATGTACTGCAAGAATCAAGCGTGAACATAAAAAATATCAAATTAACCTGGAAAATACACTTAAACAGATTCAACTAGATGAAGAAACAGCAAAACGAATTCAGTTAAAATTACTTCCAGAGGAAAATCAAAATATCCATGACTTCAATCTTTCATTTCATTTTATGCCTTCAAGATGTCTTAGTGGAGATTTTGTAGACTATGTTAATGTAGATGAAAACCATATTGTTTTCTATTCTGCTGATGTTTCCGGACATGGAATATCTTCAGCCCTTGTCACAGTCCTTCTTAAAGGTTTCATGAAAATGCATTTTGAAAACTATAATCATCTGAAAATTGATACCATCCTGAAACCTGATCAGCTGTTAAATGCTCTGAATCGTGAACTACTTGCTGAAAACCTTGAAAAACACATCACTCTTTTTTATGGGGTGATTGACATAAGCAAATCACTCTTGAAATATGGTTACGCAGGACAGTATCCATTCCCAGTAATATGGGAGCATGGAAAATGTGAATTCATTAAGGGAAAGGGATTTCCAATAGGTCTTTTTCCTTATGCAGAATATGAAGTTTACGAAAAAAAACTCAGTGATAATTTCAGACTTTCTGTTTTTTCTGATGGAATAATAGATATTCTCGAACAGCAAAACAATAAAGACAAAATTGCATTTTTGAAAACACTCCAATCAGACGAATTACTCAATAATTTTGTTAATCAGCTAATGAGACATGAACCTTTTCCCGATGATGTAACAATACTAACGATCACCAGAGGTCAGGACAATGGATAATAACCAGATATTATATGCAGTAAATGACGATAAATGTGTATTTAAACTTGTAGGAAAGATTCGTTATATGATGAGCACTTGCTTTAACAAAGCAATTGAAATGATATTTTCAGAACATAACATCAAGACCTTTATCATAGATTTAACCAAAACTACATATATAGATAGTACAAGTCTCGGACTAGTTGCGAAAATTGCACTTTTCTGCTATAACCAAAAATTAAAAAAACCAGTACTTCTTTCTACTAATAATGAGGTTACAGAGGTTATCAAAAGCATGGGATTTGAACAGGCATTCGTAATTATCAGCAAAATTGATAAAGATAATGATGATAATTTTATATCGGTTAATTGCGATGTAAAGAGTGAACTGAACGATACAATGCTTGAAGCCCATCAGATTTTAATGGACATGAATGAAAACAACAGAGACAAATTCAAAAATGTAGTCGATCTATTAAAAAAGAGTACAAAATAAATCCGGTCAATAAACATAATGAAGATTAGAGCTTTTACACTCATTGAGATAATGATCTCTTTCTCGCTATGTATTCTGATATCAGGTATAATGTATACTATTTTATCCAGCAGTTATTCTGATACTGATGAAAAAATTGCTTCATTTTCAGAGCTTAAATTCAATTCACTGATCAAGAGCTTGAAAAAAGATCTACGTTCAATCTATAAAAAAGATTCTCTGAAACTTAAAACTAAAAATAATACTTTAGAATTTCTAATTGCACGACTTGGTAAAGATAAACTACCTGAAAAAAAGAAAATTATCTATTGCTGGCAAGACCCATATTCAATTATCAGAGAAAGTCTTAAAACAAGTTCCTCGCCAGCAGAAAAAAAAATATTTGACTTCGAGAAGTTTATTAAAGATAAAGGTGGCCAAGTTAAATTCTCCATTATCCTTAAAAGCACTTCCATTTTAGAATGCAACCTAGAAGTACAAAATAAAAAAAAGAAGGTAATCGTTTCTCTTAAGCAGCAGATTGCTATTTCAGATATATAGAAAAGATTATCGATTAATCAAAGTATCTAGTCCAGTATTCGAAACACTGCCACCATCATTATTCCTGGTTCCAACAGCTTTTATTGCAGAACTTGAACCAGTCTTTTTCAAATATGGAGCCTCGCCTTTTCCAACGGTGCAGATATGACCAGCCTTTATATGCTCAACTCCTTTTTCATTCCAGACTTTGACTGTTCCTTCCCTCACAATTACTTTCATCCTGTTATTTGAGACCGCTATTGAAAACTCAGTACCTAAAATCCCAGCCATCGCAATTGGGGTCTTTATAGTAAATTTATTTCCTTTACGGAACATATTTACATTCATTTTCCCATTTTTCATATGTACATAGTTTTTAAAATATTGCAACTGAGTATTTGATTTCATTTTTATTTTAACAAAATCAGAATAATATACTGTTACTTCTGAATTACTCATTGTTGTAACAGAATCTTTCAATTCAAGAAGTGACCTTTTATTTACCTGGTTTTTAATTTCCATATATTTTTGAAGATAGGCAGTTCCTTTTTCAACATCAAAAACTACAGAACCTTTCTTAATTTCCAATGTTTTTTCGCCAGTTGTAACTTCATTTTTCTTTTCCTGTTTACTGGCAATCTTCTTTCCTTCACGATTTCCACTCATAGTCAAAAAAATAATTGTGCCTATAGTAATTATGGCTATAGCAACTTTTTTCCAATTCATAAAATATCCTTTAGATTCATTACAATTATTAAATATTATGCCCGTATCAGGGAACTTAACAGCAGGAACTATTGATTTTTCAAGAGATCTTTCCAAAATAATATATTCTTTTTCCATCTGTGCACAAATTTCACAGACCGCTATATGCTCGCTCAAAATCCGTTTTTCATCATCTGACAGGACTTCATGCTGTGATAATATAATCAAATCCTCTATCGTATCTTTTAATCTACAGTTTTTCATAAATAAATCCTTATTTTTTGAACAATCTGGATCTCAGTTTTTTCTTAGCCATCGCCAGTCTTCCTTTTACTGTTGTTTCAGTTAACCCAAGTTCTTTCACCAATTCCGACACTCTGTACCCCATACCATATTTCAAAAAAATCAGTTTCTGTTCTTCATCATCAAGAGCGTTGATAGATTCTTTAAGTACACTCCAATCAATCAAGCTATCTTCAAAACCAGGGCTTACTCCAGCGCACCAGCTGGAATCACCAAGACATTTTTCTTTTCCTATATAACGATGCTTTCTCTTGTATTGTAACGCTGTAAACTTTGTAACACTGTATAACCAGGTGCTTATCTTGGAATTTTTTTTAAAATTATGCCAGGAGCGAATAACACTGATCCATACTTCCTGAAACAAATCATCCTGCAGATGTTTGTCATCAATATGACAACGGATAATAACCGAAACATATTTTTTATACTCTTCATAAATTTTAGTAAATTCCAATTCATTCATGATGCTATTATATCAGTGTAACTAAATCTAAAAAAGGAAAAAAAAAGTTGTATATTAATGTATAATAAACAAATAATTTCCATTAATTATATTTTATACACTAATTATAAGTGTGGAGGATAAAAACTAAATGAAAAAACGTGGAATGACATTGATAGAAGTAATGATTGCACTTGTTCTTTGTGCAGTTGTTTTCGGACCACTATATGTTGTTTTTTCTTCCAGTAGAAAAAATGTTATTCATGCTCAAGGAACAGGCATTGCCACAAGTCATGCAAGTTCTATGATTGCAGCACTTAAACAAATTAAATATGATGACCTGCAAACCATGACTGAAATATCAGATGCTAACCTTTCAAAGCCATTTTCTCTTAAAGAACTGGGAATTTCATCAATGCCAAAAAATTACAAACGAACACTTTCAATTGAAAAAATGGACACATCTGGTTCAGAAGGTGGTCCATACTTTCTTGCAACAGTTGAAATTCGCTGGAAGCCACGCACAATTAAAAAATTTCTTAAATACAAAATTATGGGATTTCTAAACAGCAAGGAGTTCATTCCTGGAGGTGAAGAATAATGAGACGCGGATTCATTCTTCCGATATTTCTCCTGCTTATTTCAATTATTTTTCTACTTGCAGTTACTCGCATATATTTTACTAAAGAACATCTTAATCAGGTTGTTCGAAATTCAGACTATGAACGTGCTTACTTTCTAGCAAACAGCGGACTTAAAATTGGAAAATCTGTATTGAATAAAGTAATTACCTTTATAAACAGCAGTGATCCTGCAACTTTTCCAAAAAGAGACAAAGCACCTGAGAATATAAAAAACATTGTTATGTTACTCCTTTCTGAAGATGGATTACCAAGCCAGGATGGAATGGATTATGTAATGGAATCTAATCTAATTGATGATCTGAAGGGAAAATCAAGGGATATAAAAAAGTTCAAAGTTACTTTTAAGTTTGAAACTGTAGCTTTGCTGTATGAACCCAATAATAATTTCTGGCTAGCGACAGACCCTAATGAAGTCTCCTACATTTTTTCTGTTCATTCAGAAGTTCAAATTGAAAAAGCCACATGTAAACTTGTTGCTTTTCGCGAATCAAGAATGATAAATATTACTCCTCCTGTAGTAGGTAAATTTGTTCTTTTTGTCAAAAATCAAGGAATGCTTAATCTTAATTCAGTAAATGATTCAAAAAAAATTGCTAATCTCGATAATTCTCCTGTTATTGTTTCAGGCGGAACATCAGTCAATAAAAATTCGCTCTATACAGCAACAGACGTCCGAAATCTAATTGACTCTCAAGGATGGATTTATCTAGGTAACAATGCACCATGGGAATTTGCACTATCTAAAGGTGGAGGAAAAAACGAATACGAAGATGCTCTATTGAACTGTTCAGAATTTAAATATGATATGACACCAGGAGAATATCTGCTATCTTTAAATAATAAATTATACTACTCTGTATTTAAATACACATGCTATAAAGAGCTTCAGCAAGAGGGTTTCGGGAATTATTTAAGTATTGGTAAAACTTCCATGCTTGATCTTTTCGGATGTAAAAATACTCCTGTTCCAAATCTCATAATTGGAAATGTCTTTAGGAAATGGGCTCTTTGTTATGGTATTGCTAGAAAAGACCTGCCTTTCAAATCCTTTCGTTTTGCACTTCCTAGTCTTAGTGAAACTACATTCAATTCTGATACATTTCCAAATGTGCTTCAAAATGATAAAGATATGATAAAAAGTAATTTCCCATCATACTCTGATTACAAAAAAAGAATGTCTTCCGTACTCAAAAGACATTACAATTCTGGCAATCTATCGATTATAAAATTCAATGGTCCAATCAATAAAATACTCATGAAAGAGCCAAAGTATTTTCCTAAAGGATTCGGAGTTATACCACCTCCAGAACTTAACAGGTTAAAAATTGATGGCAATAATTCTGATTTTTATTTACAGGCATATGGAAATTCATATGAATTGCTCAATAACTCTGGTCAAAAATTATTTGAGGGGAATCTTGATTCCTTTGAAGACCTTGGTTTTCTTTATCAAAAAGTGGGTTTAGGTATTATACCTGCAAACAGTTTTTTTGATCTTGTAAAAAAAGATGGTAATGGGCATTTACTTATTTCTGGTGCCATAAGAGTTGGATCGAACCTTGTAATTGACAGAAAAATAGATATCGCAACTGGTGGTGGCGGATTAATTCTTGTTAATGGAAGAATTACAATAAAAAAAGGTATTTCTACAATGCCAAATGAACCATTGACATTGATTTCATTGAATGATGATATCAGTGTCGAAACAAGCGAACCTGTTAATGCTGGTCTTGTTGCACTTAAAGGAACAGTTAAATTACCTAAAAGTTTTAAAATCAATGGTTTAATCGCTGCAGATAATATACACATGACAAATTTCAAAGGAAAGGCAATCAGAGAAATAAAATATAACAAATCATTTGATCCAACTGATACAGAAAATTACAAGAAGAATTATCGGTTGATGGTCATTGATGAATGGATTACGTATGTTGAGTAATAGAGCATATTCACTTGTTGAAATTGTAGTTGTTTCGTCGATTTTCATAATTGTCTTTACAATTATGCTTGCCTGGAATTCAAATTCATCATCAATTGATAAAGAAGATACTGCTGAGCAGGAGTACTATAATACACTTGCACTTCTTGATCTTAGACTCAAAAAAGATATCAGATCCTCTTTTACAATTATAAAAAAAAATGAAACGCACTATTTACTTGAAATACCAACAATCAATAATCAAGGTTTATGGGACATGGAACACGTCGAGTATAAACTTATAGATAAGGATAGAAAAGTAGTAAGAATATCAAATAGAGGAGATAAAAAATATGATTTTTCAAACTATCTCGGAAAGAAAAAATTTATTTTCAGGATTATTAAATAGGGTTTTATTTATTTCATTATTTTTAATGATCTTAACTTCATCATTGCACGCAGGTGATACAGATACTATAACTGTTGAACTTGGTAAGGAGGGTGAAACGGCGACTCAGAAAGTAGAAATGCTTAATATCGAGAAAAACACCTCTGGAACATTCTGGAATCAAACCGTTAAACCAATGCTGATACCACCAATGAAACCAAAAAATATTCCAATAAATAAAATTATTCTTACTGACCTAAAAACTGAAAGACCTGAATTATATACACCAGCTGATACTGTTGGCGAAGAACCAACTGTGATTGCAAATACACCTTTAAAAAAAGTAATTGATGGACCTGCTGCAACCGCAGCAGTTACACCACCACCTACAGGTGCAGGACCAATTGCAATAACAGGACCAGGGAAAGACTCAAGAATCGCTGTAAGCGATGGAAGCGTTACTATTAAACCTTACCTTTCCACATATAATCAGGCACACTATATTGTTCATTTAATTGATGCCAATGGAAATGAGATTATGTTCAACGGAAAACCTATTTTTTCATGGAATCGTTCTAACAGCAGTTCTTATAAACCTCTATACTTCAAAGGTGTAAAAGATAATAACTCGATGTATCTGGTAAAACCAGGAGATTATTCACCAACTAAAAATCTTTCCTATGATTTTCAAGTCAAACAAGGGCAGAAAATCATTGTTGATTACGCTGGAAATCCAACAAATGATGCTTTTATGAAATTAAACAGCTCTACTTTTTAGACTATTTAGAAATCTCTCGAAGAAGCTTTGTATGAATCATTGATATTCTTCTTCAATATTTGTTATAATACAATTCATTATTTACATCTTGTAAGGAGATTTTATGAGTATTCACCTTGATTTGATTCAAACATATGGACTAGCGGTCGTTGTCCTTTTTATTGGATATTTCTTTAACAGAAGAATTAACTTCTTAAAGAAATATAATATTCCAGCCCCAGTCGTTGGAGGTATTGTCTTTGCAATAGCAACGAGTGTTTTGTATTCTAAATTCAATCTACAACTCACATATGATATGAGTTTAAAAACACCCCTGATGCTTACTTTTTTCACAACTGTAGGTCTAGGTGCAAGTTTCAAACTATTAAAACGAGGTGGTCCTAAAGTTTTTCTGTTTTTGGCTCTTGCTGGCGGTTATCTTTTTATTCAGAATGGTCTTGGTGTTTTCCTAGCATGGGCAACTGATCTTAATCCTTTATTTGGTTTAATCGGAGGATCAATTACATTAACTGGAGGTCATGGAACAGGAGCGACTTACGCTGACATGTTTTCCAAAACGCAGAATCTTCAAGCCGCACTTGAACTTTCAATGGCATGTGCAACTTTCGGACTAGTCCTTGGTGGTCTAATCGGTGGTCCCGTCTCCCAGAGATTAATAAGCAAGTATAAACTTAAGCCTAATCCTGATGAAATTCCACAGGATATGTCAGAATGTATTACTTATGATCCCGAAGATGAAGACAAGGTGACTCCCCTTACTGTACTTGAAACCATGTTAATAATTTGCATATGCGTTGTGGCAGGAAATTTGATATATAAATATTTGCAGAGCATCAACATTCCTGCACCAAGCTTTATTTGCTCTCTGATGTTTGGAATTATTATCGCAAATTTCTGTGAGCTTACAGGTATATATACTATAAAGAAAGAGTGTGTAGATCTCTGTGGTACTATTGGACTTTCGATATTCCTGTCAATGGCACTCATGTCACTGCGTCTCTGGGAACTTACTAATCTTGCAGGTCCAATGGTCATTATACTTGGTGCACAAACATTGACTCTTGCATTATTCTGCTATTTTATAACTTTTAGAGTCATGGGGAAAGATTACAATGCTGCAATCATGGCTGGCGGACATTGTGGATTTGGAATGGGTGCAACTCCAACCGCAGTTGCAAACATGGAGGCGGTTACTTCAAAATACGGACCTTCACCTCAAGCATTTCTTGTGGTACCGATGGTTGGAGCTTTTTTCATTGATATTGCGAACGCCGCGATCTTATCGGGATTTCTTGGATTTCTACCAATTTTCAAAATTTAAGGAGGAGAACACAATGAAAATAATAATCATTTTACTTACAATCTGTATTTTCATAACAGGCTGTCAGAGTGGACCATCTAATGCTCCTCTTACAAAAGAGATCCAGGCAAAACTTGATAACAAATTTCAACAAGGTCTTTTCAAAGTTGTGAAATTATCAAGAAATGGGAGTTATCCTTTTACACAGAATGATGAAACACCCAGACTCCTTGTATACTATAAGACTAGAATTGAATTTTTAAAAGACTATAACCTTTCAGAGTGGAACAAGATCAATCTATCTACACTTTCATCAATTCTTGGAGCTAAGCAATTAGGTATTTCTGGAGTAAAACATGAAGGTAACAAAAAGGGAGATATTCTGAAGGTCTGGGGAACCAGTACATATGTCAGAAAAAATGATCAATGGATTTCTTCAAACATAATTGAAACAAAAACTCTTAAAAAATCCCATCATGAACTTTCAAGAAAAAAATCCCGACTGGAAAAAAACATTGATGATATTAATCTGAAAATCACGGAATTTAAAAAGAAAAATGAGAAAAAACAACTTGGAATTATAAGTTATGAAATAAAAAAAGCTTACAAAAATATTCATCTTAAACTGAATAAAATTAATAATATTATTTCTTTCACTTCAGGGGTTAAATCAGGAGTATATAATTCAATCGGTCAAGGAATGGAAAAAATATTTTCTAAAAATTATAAAAAATTTAAAAGTTATCCAAGTTCAGGAAGTATTGAAAATTGCCAGATTGTTGGATCAGGACTCGCTGATTTTGGACTGTCACAAACTGATATTGCTTATATGGCTCAAAAAGGAGATTTTCTTTTTGATAATTCCATACCACTTGAAAATCTGAGAGCCGTTTGTTCACTTTATCCAGAAGCAATTCAGATTGTAACTTTAAAATCAGCCGGATTTAAGAAATTAGATGATCTTAGAGGTAAAAAAATCAACGTTGGACCTATCGGATCTGGCACGAGGACCAATGCACTACAAATATTAAAAGCACATGGCCTTGACAATGATGATTTCTCTCATCTTGGAAATGCTTATATTTTTAATGCTGTAGAACAATTGAAAAATGGTGAAATCGATGCTTTTTTCAGTACCTGGGCATGCCCAAGCCGTTTAATAGAAAACCTTGCTTCATCACATCCAATATTCTGTTTACCTGTTGATCACGAAATTTCAAAGAATATCAGAGCTGAACTGCCCTACCTATTACCAGTTGTAATTCCAAAAAATACTTACAATGGTCAGGATCGTGATATCAATACTCTTGGTGTTACAGCAATGGTAATCACACATAAGGATACAAAATCTGAAAAAGTTAAGATTTTTCTTGAACTCATGTTCGGGAATTTAAAAATTTTAGTGGGGGAAAGTCCACAGGCAAACTACATTTCCAAAAAAACTGCAATATTGGGAATCCCAATTGATATGCATCCTGGAGCAAAAGAATTTTTTAATTTAAAATAAAATTATGAAAAAAAATAGCATAGGACTTACAACAAAAATATTTATTGGGATGGCTGCAGGAATAGTCATTGGATTACTCCTTTATGGAAACAGTCCAGATTCGTTTATTGGAAAATATATAGTTGGTGGATTATTTAATATTACTGGTGAAATCTTTAAAAATTGTATTAGTTTACTTGTTATTCCACTTGTATTTGTGTCGCTAGTAAATGGATCAGCTAAAATGGGAGATATAGCTCGTCTTGGAAGGATTGGAATTAAGACACTTGGGTTTTATCTAATCACTACTGCAATTGCAATTTCTCTGGCTCTTATTTTAGCGATTGCAATTAGTCCTGGTAAAGGGCTTAATAAAGAGCATTTAAAAAAATCAAAGCATATAGTTAAGAAAAAAATTCCTCTTTCACAAGTTGTAATTAATATGATACCTAAGAATCCTATAGCCGCAATGGCTGATGGTAATATGCTTCAGATTATTATTTTTGCAATCTTAACTGGTATTTCTCTTGCTTCACTTGGCTCATCAGTAAAACTTGTCCTGGAGTTCTTTGCACAACTTGATCTTGTTACAATGAAGCTAGTAGAGTTGATTATGCTTTGTGCGCCCTATGGAGTTTTTGCGTTAATTGCAAAAACTTTTGCTACAACTGGCTTCAACGCAATGATGCCGCTGATTAAATATGTAATAACAGTTATTATAGCTTTGATTATACATGGAATTTTCACCTATGGTGGACTTCTTAAGTTTGTAGGAAAATTGAGCCCAATCAGATTCATCAAGAAATTTGCACCTGCTATGACAGTTGCTTTTTCTACTTCCAGTAGTAATGCAACCATCCCGGCTACAATGGAGATGGTTGAAGATAGACTTGGGGTCAAAGAAAAAATTGCATCATTTACAATTCCGCTCGGAGCTACTATCAATATGGACGGAACTGCAATAATGCAGGGAGTTGCAGTAGTATTTATTTCGCAAATATACGGAATTCCACTTACTTTGGGTGCTTATCTAACAGTTATCATGACAGCAACTCTAGCTTCAATTGGAACTGCCGGCGTCCCCGGTGTAGGACTAATCACATTATCAATGGTACTTTCATCAGTTGGACTCCCAGTTGAAGGAGTTGCATTGATCATGGGCATAGATCGAATTCTTGATATGTGCAGAACTGCAATCAATATTTGTGGTGATGCAGTATGTACGCTGATTGTTGCAAAAAGCG
This sequence comes from Candidatus Muiribacteriota bacterium, assembly GCA_030633305.1. GTDB lineage: Bacteria > Muiribacteriota > DAOVTB01 > DAOVTB01 > DAOVTB01 > DAOVTB01. The sequence goes on along the minus strand of DAOVTB010000009.1, from coordinate 15,061 downwards.
AAAATGAATTTGATAGAGAAATATTTGACGCTTAACAGTTGTATGTGATTATCAAATCATATAATCCGTAAAACAGGTATCATTCTCCATGCTTTTTTGTCATTATCAAATGGGATACTTTTATCAAGGGATCCGAACCAGTGAACAACCTCAAACTTTCCAGATAACTGGACCAGCGCTTTGAATTCATTTACGGTAAAATTTCTTTGTTTTGACTTCTCAGTAATCGATCCTTTTTTTCCAGATTCATCCTCAAAATCTAAAACAACAGTCACATCAGTAGTCTGGCTAATAGGATCAAACAAATCATCATTATCGCCCCATTTGATGTGTACCTTTTTCCCATCTCGATTCATCTCCCAATCAGTGCCTGTAGATTTTCCTACGTTAAACACATCCCTTGGATGACTCATTTCCAGTATATAAATTCCACCTGGATTTAAATGCTTCGAAACACATTTCAAATGATCTATAAAAGAATTATTGTCCAGAAAATAACTTGTAGAATCCATCAATATGGCAGCGATATCAAACTTTTTCCCAATATTGAAATTAACCATATTTTCACAAAAATAAGATATTTCAGTATTGTTTTTTTTGGCTTTTATCAAACCATATTGAACCATGTGATCTGACAGATCAAGTGCTGAAGAATTGAATTTCCTTTTTGCAAATTCCACGGTATGATAAGCTGGTCCAGCTGCATATTCTATAAAACTCTCTGGTTTTTTCCCATTTATCTCTTTATATATATCTTCCATAAAATCACATTCAAATGGAACATCCCGAAAATCAAATGCTATATCATAATATTCAGCTAAACTATAAAATTCCTCATGCCAGTTCATTGTTGATTTTCACTCTCAATTTCAATCAATGACACAATTTCTTCGGCAGATTCTGCATTGATTATACCATCAACGAGTTCTTTACAATTCATGAGATGGGCTATATTTGCAAGGGTCTTTAAATGTTCGTTGTGTGAATTTGAAGGAGTAAGCAACAATATGATGATGTGAGCTTTTTTACCATCAAGTGCGTCAAAATCAATGCCTTCACGACTGACACCTAAAGCTGTAACACATTCATCCAGAAAAGGTAATCTGGCATGTGGTACCGCAATTCCTTTACCTATTCCAGTGCTATATGCGCGTTCTCTCTTTAAAATCGCTTCAAGAGCACTGTGTTGATGTACTATTCTGACTTCATGTTCTGCAACAAGTAAATCCAGCAGTTCTTCGATGGACTCCTTCCTGTTACTTGACTCAAGATTAATTTTTACTAGATCTTCAGTAAGTATTTCTATGAATTCCATGTTTTCTTCCTCTTCTTTAATTTTTTCTGTTTAACAATATTTTCAAGTTCCCTTGCTTCTAACCCTAATTCAATATATTTAATCTCATTGGAAATCCTTGGTATTAATTTCAAACATAGAAAGTTCAGCCTTCTATTTGTTTTCTGAATTTCAAGTTTTATTTTTTCGCTTTTCGACCATAGAAAAGAATACTCGATTAATACATGAATGTATTCAGAAACTTCCCGCCTTGACGCATGGAGCCTTGAGGATATCGCATCAGCTGTTACAGTCTTGTTTTCAGGTATGTTAATTTTCTCAAGTATAGCCGTTTTTGTTCCAAAAATGTTCTTCTCAGATAAATCAAGCGTAAGTCCAGATGTCAGGAGACTTTGAGCAAAAGGAAATGCACCTGCTCCATCAATCGCAACCGTTGTTGTAAATGATTCAAAGGCCTTCAATCTAAGTTCATCAAGCTTTCCATCAAGACCCTCAAGTAATCTGTTTGTCTTTTGAAGTTCAATAAGGAGTGCATTTCTTTTTGCCTGCAAAAGTTCTGAACCTTTAAAAGCAAAGCTTCGACTATTTCTCTTATTGATCAGTGTCATTCTGTTTACAGTCAGATTAGCCACTTTATTCTCTCCTATATACTTGAAATACTTCCATCTTCTAAAATCACTGAATAATACCTTAAAAGAGTATCTTTATCAATTCTAGTAAGTTGTTCTTTTGGAAAATCCTTGAGCAGATCCCAACCAATATCCAGTGTTTGATTGATTTCCCTCGCATCTCCACCCTGATTTATCAATTCCTTTTCAAATCGATTCGCAAATTCCAGATACAGACTATCAGTCTCTGAAATTGCATCTTCTCCAACAATTGTAATCAGTTTTCTAACATCAATTCCTTTGGCATAACAGGCGTAAAGCTGATTTGCAAGTTCCCTGTGGTCTTCCCGGGTCTTTCCAAGGCCTATACCATTGTTCATCAGTCTTGAAAGTGAAGGTAGAACATCAATTGGCGGAAAAACACCTTTTTTATGCAGATGATTTGCCAGTACGATCTGCCCTTCCGTGATATATCCTGTTAAATCCGGTATTGGATGTGTAATATCTCCATCTGGAACAGTTAAGACCAAAAGTTGTGTTATCGACCCCTCAGATCCCTTGAGCATACCAGCTCTTTCGTATAAAGATGAAAGATCTGTATACATGTATCCAGGATAACCTCGTCTTCCAGGGACTTCTTCTCTGGCAGCACTCACTTCACGCAATGCTGTACAGTAATTTGTCATATCATTCATAATCACAAGCACCTGATAATCCAGTTCAAATGCGAAGTATTCCGCGACTGTCAAAGCAAATCTAGGTGTCAATAACCTTTCAATGACCGGATCGTTCGCAAGATTCAAAAATGCGATCAGATTCCTGTCTCCAGTGACAAGATTCTTTTGATAAATACTCTGCTCCCTTCGTGTTATACCAAGAGCAGCAAATATGACCAGAAATTTTGAATCATCAGCTACGGTTGAATTATTTAAAATAGAAATTACAAGTTCTGCTGAAGGCAAACCTGCTTCTGAAAAAACAGGTAATTTCTGCCCGCGAACCAATGTATTAAAACAGTCAATGGCGCTGATACCAGTTTGAATAAATTCATCTGGTCGTGATCGCGATATCGGATTAATCGGAAAACCAGCAACCGGAAGTCTTGCTTCAGCAATCACATCAGGTTTTCCGTCAATAGGCCTGCTTAAACCATCAAAAACACGGCCAATCATATCTCTTGATACATTCGCCTTGATAATATCCGATTCAAGCCTTACCGTGGTGCCTGTTGTTCCAAGTCCAGAGGTACCTTCAAGAACCTGTATTACAGCTTTATCTCTTGATACTTCAAGAGTCTGACCAAGGCGTACTCCACCTTTTTTGTCGGTAATTTCAACAAGTGATCCAGCAGGAAACCTGTCTCCTCCTTCTACAAAAAGAAGTGGACCAGAAACGTATTCAACAGAATCATATTCAAAACTAGAAAGCGATATTCCCATATCAATCTTCGTCCTTATCTAAATTTAGATCAAATTTTTCAAGTATCTCATCATCAGAATGTTCTTTGAGTTCAAGTATCAATTTTCGCTCTTTCAAATCAGAAACTTCTGAAAAACTTTTTTTCTCTTTCACTATTTTATTCGCTGTTTCAAAGAATTTTTTTATAGCAGACATCATGATATATTGCCTGATAAGTGTACAATAGGCATCAGATTCATCAAAAGCAGATTGTTGAAGAAAACTTTCTTTTATCAAATTTGCAGTTTCAAGAATCAATCTGTCATCGTCCTGCAGAGAATCAGGACCTACAAGCTGAACTATCTGCTGAAGCTGTCCATCACTGAAAAGTATATTTATAGCCCATTTTCTAAGATTAATAAATTCAATACCATATTTTTTTTTATACCATCCATCAAGAAGTTGAGAATAAAGTGAATAACTTGTATTCCAGTTAATCGCTGGATAATGTCTCCTGTAAGCAAGCTCTTTTTCAAGTCCCCAGAATGTTCCTGTAACTTTCAGTGTTTCACTTGTAACTGGTTCTGAAAAATCACCACCAGCAGGCGAAACAGCTCCGATAATAGTTAAAGACCCAAACCTTTCTTCTGAGGAGAAGCAGCGAATATATCCAGATCTTTCATAAAAAGATGTTATTCTTGAAGATAAATATGTTGGAAACCCCTCTTCACCAGGTAATTCTTCCAATCGTCCAGAAATTTCACGTAATGCCTCAGCCCAACGTGTAGTTGAGTCAGCAATTAATGCGGTATCATATCCCATCTGCCTGAAATATTCTGCAATTGTAACGCCTGTATAAATTGAAGCCTCTCTTGCCGCAACTGGCATATTGGAAGTATTTGCAATCAGTACAGTTCTGTCCATCAATGGATTTCCGGTTCTAGGGTCTTTTAATTCACTGAATTCTTCCAAGAGATCAGTCATTTCATTCCCTCTCTCACCACAACCTACATAGATAATTACATCGGCAAGAGAATATTTAGCAATTGACTGTTCAAGAACTGTTTTTCCAGTTCCAAATCCACCTGGAATCATTGCGCTACCACCTGTTGCCAAAGGAAACAGAAAATCAAGGACCCTTTGGCCAGTCAAAAACGGATTGTCAGGATCAAGCTTTTCAACACATGGAATAGGAGTTTTTACAGCCGCAGTCCATGTCATGGTCAAATCAATACCGCCTGTGAGACGAGCCACTGTTTCTTTCAGTGAAAAATCGCCTTTCTGTATTTCCTCAATAGTTCCAGAAATTCCAATTGGAACCATAATTCGATGCTCAAAATAGGCACCTTCTTTCACAATTCCAATTATATCGCCTTCTTTTACAACATCACCAGGTTGTTTTACTGGATTAAAATTCCATTTTTTCTCCATATCCAGAGGCTCCACAATACAACCCCTCTTAATGAAATCTCCTGATAGTTCTTTCAACTTATTCAAAGGCCTCTGAATTCCATCAAAAATAGTTCCCAGTAATCCAGGTCCTAAAACTACACTAAGAGGTTCTCCTTTAAGTACTACCGATTCTCCAACAAGTAAGCCGGCAGTTTCTTCATAAGATTGAATGTAACACGTGTCTCTATCAATCCTTATGATTTCCCCTGGAATCTTCAATTCACCGATTTCAACCATTTCATTCAACACTGCTTCTTTCAACCCGTGCGCCAGCACAAGCGCTCCTGATATTTTATATATGCTCCCAGGATTCATCTAATTACTCCTTTTAACCGGGACAACAACTGGAATCACACTGGAGATAAATCTTTTCGTGTTATCCTTTGAAAATCCCTTCCATAAATGGTCTTCTACCATTATAAGACCATAGTTTTCAGTATCAATTCTCTTCAAAAGTCTCAAACAAGTCTCTTCTGCATCTTCAGACGTAAGAGCTGGTACTGTTTCTATTCCTGTACAATTAATTGCAGATGAAAAAATTTCATCACCTATATATACACATTTATACAACGATCAAATTCCTTCTGACAAGATTCTGGACGATTCCAAACTGTTCTCCAAGAACAATTGTCATAATGTTACTGTATTCATTTTTTAAAAGAGTTATATAGTATATTGGAACCGCAAATGATAATGGACATAACATAGATTTCTTTTTTAGAAATGTAAGCCATTTTTTTTCAATTAACCGTTCAATATAATTCAACTCTCCAGTAAGTTCAAAAGGCAATAAGCCATAAATAACCTGCTGTTCATAAGGAGATACCATCAATTTCTGCAATGCTTCTTCAACATCTTTAGCTTTTATCATCCCTTTAAAAAACTGTTCTTTTAAAAAGCCATAGTATCCGGAAGGTTTCCATTTAGACTGCATGCCAGTTTCCAGCAAAAGCAGTACTTCCATAACATTTTTCCTATCCAATTCCATAGACATGAGTTCCTGTAGAAGTTCTTTGTCAGCTCTTCCAAACCCATTTCCCAGAAACAGATACTCATAATAAATTTTGTCCAGTCCCCTACAAAATTCTTCTTTATTCTTATTAATCTCAAATTTATCCATAATCGGACAAAACATTTTTAATAATCCGATCTCATGGTTTTTAAATAATTTTCTGGCTTCAGAAAAAGTTGCTGATATTAATACTTTGATTTCTGCATAACTGAGTACCCCGGCGTACAATCTGTTTTCAATGACTGAACCATCGCTTTTAGCACAAAAAATTGCTTTTAAGGCTGTAAGGTCCCATTTTATTAGGAAGTACAGCAGAACTTTCCTTGTTTTATTATCACAGTTTTTCAGAATATTGTTGATTTCCAGCTCGCCAAAATCCTGCATGGAATATTTTATTTTATCCACAGAAAGACATTCATTATCATTTAAATACGGATTTAGAAAAATACCATATCTACTTCCAAGCAGATGATCGATAATATATGAATGTGAATAATTTTTGACAAGAGCTTCGTAAACGTCAAATTTCAAAAAATGATGCTTCCGTGCCCGCAATCTTGCATTAATATTTCCAATTTCGGCCATTAAAATTACCTTTATTGAGCTTTAAACAATGATTCTGAATGATTTTCCAGAAATCTGTTCAACCTGGTAGCAACTGTACAATCAAAAAATATGCTTTCATTGACGAATTTTAAGCAGAAACCACCTAAATCAAAATCCTTTGTCCGTCTTTCGCTAAGAGGCAGCATACTTATATTACCTTTATACAGTTTAGTTATTTCTTTAAGTTTTTTATAATCTTCTTCAAAAACATAAATCAGAAAATCATCATCTCTATCTTTAATGTAATTATCCAGTTCTTTTTTCAGAAAATCATAATATCTTTCTGAACCCCGTAATTCCAAAAGTTTTTCTTTCACTTCTTTTTCAGCAGTAACCATAATTTCTCTTTTTTTAAGAAATATGGCCCTGTCACGACATGAATCCTTTAAATGTCCGAAGTGTGATGATAATTTGGAACATTCTATCTGAATTTTATCGTTTACATCTTTTTTCATTTTTTTGATAGCTTGATCATTTTTTTGTTCAAGCTCAGAGATTTTTTTTTCATTAACATCAATCATGTTTTTCCGCTTATCGGAAAACTTTTCCATAATCAATTTGATAAAAGAATCTTTATTTGAATTGCTCATCTATAACAATATCAAGGCTGCAATAACAAATCCAAGTATAACAAGTGTTTCTGGAATCGCAACGAGAAGCATCACTCTTCCTGATAATTCAGGCTTTTCTGCCATCGTACCTACACCAGCAGCACCAATTCTAGCCTGTGCATATGCAGTAGACATAGCGCAAATACCAATAGCAAAAGCTGCAGCAAATGCTTTAATTGCGAAAGCCATCGAATTTTTTGGATCATTCGCCGAAGCGACTTGTACACCATCTTTTTTTTCTTTGACTTCTTGTCCAGCAGCAATAAGACAGACTGAAAGTCCCATCACAATCAAAAGTAACAAAGCTGTTTTTTTCAAATTTACCATCCTTTTCTCCATTTTTAAAAATTGTTCAAGTTATATTCAAAAGGCTTATAATCCTTTCCACTTGCTTCATAGAATTTCGGCATGAATTCAACATAATGCAATCTAAGTGCATGAATCGTCGGCCCAAACATACCCAGGACAAGATTGATCAAATGAAAAATAAGTCCTGTAAGAATACCAATAATGACATTGCTCACTGAATTCCCTAGAACATTTGCAATATTAGCCAGAATAACAGAGGAAAATCCAATTGCCATTAGTCTTGTATAAGATAATATATTACTCAGTGTAGAAAATAATTCCATAATAGAAAAAAAGCCGCTTGTTATGAATATTATAACCATTGAAGCAACCATTATCAGAATTGATGGCGAAAGCATGTAAGAGGGAAGTACAGCAAAAATATTTAAACTTCCAACAATAATAAAAGTTGACCATATAAAGACTACTACTGAGATTTCACCCAGAGCTTTTTTTGTTTTCTTTTTACTAAGTTCCTTCAGAGCTCCAATGATAAATCCCATACTTATATGAACTCCACCAATCAACATCGAAATGATCATCAATTCCTTAACATGATGCTGTCTATGTAATAGAGGAAGAAAACTGAATAATCTTATATTATCGATCATGTCCCCCAGAAATTCCCAGTAGATGACTCCAAATACAACAGAAGATATTCCACAATAAAGCATTATCGTCCCGACAAAACCAAAAGGTTCATCTAATTTTTTTAGTAAATAACAAGCAAGTCCAACAATCAAAAGACCATATCCAATATCACCCAGCATGAAACCAAAAAAAAGTGGAAAAGTCAGTGAATTTAAAACTGTCGGATCATAACTGCCATATGCCGCTGGAGGAAATAATTTTAACAGATTTTCAAATCTATTGCTGAATTTCGGATTTTTATACAAAGTTGGGATTGATTCAATCTCATCATGTATTATTCCAAGTTCGTTTAAAATCGCTGTTTCTCCCCAACAATCTTCAAGGGATTTTTCAAAATCAATAAGTTTTACTTCAGGTATCCATCCGTTCACAATAATACACTGTTCTGTCTGTGCAACACTTGGATAAAAGTCATATCTGTTCAGAGAAGCACCAATGGCGTGATAAGAATCACATAAATACTTGGAATTACTATTAAATAAAGTTTTGATGGAATCATCAATCTTAGTAACATTCTTAGGGATTTCATTTATCAATCTTTCAAAATCTGAAATAGTTTCCTTTATTGACATTCCGGATGAATAATTAGGAAACATCAATTCTGAAAAGCCTTCTTCCCATAGGTCTTCGCGAACGTTACCACTGTATTTTTCATCACAATACACCATTACTGCGATCGTTGGTCGAGGTGTTGAAAAATTTACCCGAATTATTTCATATTCTTCACTTTTCACAGTTCTCTGGACAATTTCTTCTACAATCCTGACCAGATGAACATCTTCCTCCGGAATAGCAAGCACAGCAATCGGATGAGCTTCGGAAAAACTTCCGTTGTAATCCATTATTCCCTTTGAAATAGCTTCTTTTGCAGGAACATATTGTTTCAATTCTTTTAAATCAGAGTCAAGATTTTTTCTTCGACGGGAAAATTTACTAAACTTTTTATCCAGATTCCGTACTTTTGTTGATACTTTTTGAATATCAATTTTAAAATCAAGTTCAGGCAATCTCTCTAATGAAGTGATATTCTGGTTAAAAAGTTTATGAATATGCTCAATATGCTGATTTATGTTTTTGTATTTGTCAATTTTTCTGGCCAATTCATCTGAAACGTGAAATCTTTGAAAATGTAGTTTTCCTTCTGCCGGAGTCGCGACTTCTTCTATATGCAATAGGGCTGTTTTCTGAAGAAATAAAAGTATATTATCGATGTCTTTACTCAGAAATAACATCTCTATTTTGGACATTTTTTCAATCATCTGAGTATACCTGTTTAATTATAATTTCAACCATATTTTCCAAAACACTTGAATTTCCCTTATCTTTCTGAATTTCATCATCTATTTCTTTCTTTAAATCGTCAAGATCCATCTGACATTTTTTTTCATATTTCATTATTTCATCTTCAAAATATTTTTCAAGTTCTTTTTTTTGTGACTTAATTCTCAAATCACAATCGTTTTCGGCAATTTCCGATTTCTCAGCACATTTCGCAACTACCTCATCATATCGTGCCATTTCATCTGATTCAATTTTTAAAATTCCATGTACAATTGAACGATTTTTCACAATTCACTCCAGTATTTATTTCAAAAATTATTGTATCATATCCCTAGATATTATTCAGTAACGATAGAAGTAATTTTTGAAATTTTGAAAATTTTAATATATAATCTTTTTAAATTAAATTTGAGGTTCCCAAATGATCTGGTTTCGATTTTCTATGACATTTTTTCTGTGTTTTCTTCATGTTTTTTCCTATAAGCTTAATCTTGGGAAAAATAAATTTCGCTCCCCTTATCTTTCAATAGCAGGCGGGGTTTCGGTTGCATACGTTTTTATACATCTGTTACCTGAACTAGGCGAAGGACAGGAACTTTTAAAACATATGTCAGGGCATGCGGGTATCAATTACCTTGAGCATCATGCCTATATTTTATCTTTGATTGGACTTATCACTTTCTTTGGACTTGAAAAACTTGCCTTGAGTCAGTCTAAGAAAAAAGGAGATCTGGGATTCTGGATCCATATCTTATCATTTTCATTTTTTAATGCATTAATCGGATATTTAATACAGCATCCTGACGATAAAACCGTAATCAGTCTTCTTCTTTATACTCTTGCAATGGGACTTCACTTTATAGTTAATGATCAGGGGTTAAGGGAACATCATAAGGAGAAGTATGACAAAATAGGAAGATGGATACTTTCAGGATCAGTTTTTCTAGGCTGGCTAGCTGGTCTTCTGATTAAAATAGATCACGCAGCATTGGCACTATTATTTTCATTTCTATCTGGAGGAGTCATTCTTAACGTACTAAAAGAAGAACTTCCTTCAGAATCTGAAAGTAGTTTCTGGGCATTTGCGTCGGGTGCGGCAGTATATGCTGTTTTACTTCTATTTATCTAAATCAATAAACTTCGCTTTTGTAAGTATTAGCATAGTCATTCAGGTGCTGAATGCGAATGTCTTTTTCAACAATAACAGCATACAAAAGATCCCTTATTGAAAGAAATCCTTTAATACAGGATTTTCCGTCTTTTTCCTCTATTACAGGTATATGCCTAATATGTTTTTGTGCCATTACGCTCATTACATACGGGACTTCGTCATCCATTTTAGCGACAACCAGATTTTTAGACATTACTTTCGATACCTTGCATACAGAAAAATCGAGTTTTTCACTACAACATCTCATAATATCTCTTTCAGTAATGATCCCAACATACTCTGGGTCAGAATTTGGATCAATCACCAGCATTCCACCAATTTTCTTTGAGGACATTTCCTGTGATGCGTCTTGAAGAGTTTTATCCATATTTATAGAATAAATCTCACTATGACCACGATTTATTTTTTCTGAAAGAACCATCTTAATCTTCATTGTAATTTCTCCTTAAATTCATATTATTCTTAGAGTGATTAAAACAAAAAAAGGCTGTGCAGTTCAAGCACAGCCTTTTTTTATGTCATAGTTAATTTATTTAGTCAAAAAAGTGCGAATTTTTAATTTATTCAATAGTTGTTTAAATATTGGATAATTGTTTTCAATCAGGTTGATATTTTCTTCAGTCTTATTTCCGCTTAAAACACTATTTTCAATTTCCTCTTTTAGTATTTTTATCTGCTGAGGGTAAGCATCATCAGAAGAAACACTCAAAGGATCCTGAGTCAAAGTCCTTAAGAGTTCAAGTTTTCCTTCAACTGTTTCAGGTTTTCTAAGTTCAACAATGTTTTCGCGTTCTCCATCACGTTTAAGATAGAGTTTTATAGTGTTGAAAGACTGTTTAATATCTCTTCTTTTGATAACAACTTCTATATCCCATGAATCGCCAAGACTTCTTAAATAAACTCGCGCAAGGAACGGAGTGAAATAATTAACTTTGACCTGAATATCAGATTTTTGAAGCTGATCAAATCCTTTTTTTGGTACTGTGAATTTTGCACCATATTCATCACCCCAATACATAAATTGTGAGTCATTGACATATGTTCCGGGAACAACTTTATTTGAATTATCGTATACCTCATAATTAACATAAGGATCACGCATTCTGACAGAAACTCTATAATCCTTCTGGTTCTCTCTTAAATATACTGTTTGATATGCCTGTTGATATCCATCTGCACGGAAGTCAAGTCTGGCAGAGTTACTGGAAACGTAACCAGAAACACGAACATCACGAATATCTTTAAAACTGTCATTCTTTACATCACAGTTAAAACGATAACCACCAGTCTGATAATATGTCATGGCAGTGAGCATGACTGGAAAAAGAAATAAAACAGCAATTACAACAATAAAAGTCTTTTTCATAATTCCTCCTGAGTTTTTCATCAATATTATTATATTCTATATTTTTTATTAATTCGTGTCAATATAAAATTGTAATCAACAACATTTACATCTATTCAGCAGGATATCCAACTGTTTGAGTCAATATGACTTTTTGCCATTGCCGAAGTTTCATTTTCTTTTCAAGTTCACCTTTTCTTCCACCTAAAACAACTGTAGCAAGATCTTTTGAAGCACAGTACAAATAAACATTCTGACTAATAAATCCTGTGTCAGTTGCAGCATAAAAAAGCTTTTCTTCCATGCTGCCACCTCCTGTCATCCGATCATAGTCCACTACATAAACAAGAGCAACCGGAGCAAGCTTTTTAAACCACTGAGAGCCTGTAAATCGACGCAGATCCTTACTCAAGACCTTTTCCAATTGATGTTTTTGAGAATTATATAAAAAAAGCCCATTTTGAAGAGCAACATATACATCTATCTGCTGCCAGTTAAATGCAGATGGAACTGTTAACTTTTTTCCTTTTTTTCGATTCATCCCGCGCGCAGACCATAATAAATTAGACAGTGTTTTCAAAGGAAGAGATTTGCTGCTGAACTTCCTCTGAGTTTTCCTTTTCCATAGGCATTCTGTCAATGATCTTCCACCACTTTTTTCAGGAGGAGTCAACATCAGAATTTCATTTTTTATTACAGTCTTTTTATTAGATGTTTTTTGGGCTTTTAATAATGCATTTTCAACAGCCTTGAGTATCGCTTTTGAATCAATAATTGCACCAGTAACGGTTTCAACTCCTTCGTAATCCCCTTTTTTAATAATCCTTTCTGTAATCACTTTCATAAAATCTGTAGTTACACTTTTTTTATGTTTTAATATTTTCACATCTATAATTCTATTATCCGAAACAATGACTCTGACTTTCATCGGCCCATCAGAACCAATACTGATTCCATTATAAGTACCATTTTCAAATGGTAATAATAAAACTGTTGTTAATACAAATAAAAAAAGAAAACTCGTAATTTTTTTCACTATTCTCTCCAATAAACTTTGGTATTAAATATAGACAAAATTATATCAAATTCAATTTTTTTATTCAAATTCAACTACTGATTCATCATAAAAACCCGCTTTTGAGCATTACATTAAATAGAACATATCATGGCAAACTTATTTTAGTAAATTTGCCATTCCGCAGTTCCTAGCGAACAAATACTCATAAACTTGCAAATAAAAATGATATATGATTTCATATTAATATGAAAAAAATTTACATCTTATTTTTAATTTCAATATTTTTATTCTCTTTTCTAACCGATTCTTACGCTCGGAGAAGTTATTATGAATCACCTGATTTTGCATATTTAAGAGGTCGACTTGCCGAATTTAAAAATATTTTTCAAACACTTGGAAGAAAATCATTTTTTAATCTAATTAATACATATAATAAAAATTATAACATCCAACTAACAGATACAATTGAAAAAAGAATAAAAGAGTGCGGATTAAAAACATTAAAATCAGAACTTGCTCTAATAGGTCCATTAGGGAAAAGATTTCTTAATAAGATCCCTGAACATAAAATTGAAACGGAACAGATAAAATTCATTAAAAATAGTATAAAATATGGTTTACAATGGCATATAAAAGAAATGTCCAATACCAAAGATGCAGAAATAATTAAGGAACTGGACATTCTTGAAAAGAAAATACTATTGGTTCCAAAAATAATAATAGAGAAAAGAGTTGAGAAAAATGAAAGATTATTAACAACTCCTATGATTGATTTTAGAAAATTTAATTTTGAGACCAAAGGTTTCGGTCAAATTTTTATAGATTCCAAATCATATTGCCTTGCTCGATTGATTACATTACTCGTATCAGCACAATATCTATCCAAAGGGCACACTGCAACAGGAATTATAGGATTGACTATCGGAAGATATCATGAACGTCTAACTGCTGAATATATCAATTTCCTTACTATGTCAGTAGCCTCGGATCTTGATTCACTCAATATTGAAGACCGTTAATCAGAAGGATCAATCTCTCTAAAATCAGCATCAATTACATTTCCATCTACTTGACCTGGAGCTTCATTTATTCCCGAACTTTCTGATTGGAATTCAGCTGATCCAGCATTACTGAATATTTTAACATGACCTTTAAATTTATAAATAAGGTATGAGGCTGCCAAATTTCTTACAGGTCTGATTAATAATATAAATCCAAGAATATCTGTAATAAAACCGGGAACCATAAGAAATGCTCCCAGTATAATCAACATAAGTCCAGATACAATTTCAGTAGCAGGAACCATCCCTTGGGCAATAGATCTATTGATATTTCTAAGAGTATCTATTCCCTGTGACCTTATAACTGCACCACCAGCTATTCCCGTGAAAACGCAAAGCATGAAGGTCAACATAAATCCAAATTTGGCCGCTACTTCAACAAGCAGGAATAATTCTGCACTACTTAAAATTACAACAGTAATAAAAAAAGACGTAACAAATCTCATTATATATCTCCACTATGCATGATAAAGAAAATCATTTATTAGTTCAACATAATTATTATTCTATGATAAAATATAGTCAATATTTTAATCCATGACTAATGAGAAAGGAACCTGATATGAAATTATGTCCAGATTGCGATGCAATGAATACAAAAGGAAGACTACAATGTTTTCGATGCGATTACATATTTTCCGATGTCGTTGAACTACACAGGAATAATTTAAAGTCATCTGATGAAAAACTTGAGGAAATTCAAAATGAAATCATAAAATCTTTAAATTACGATGTAATAGAAGATTATATGGGATATATCTTTATTCAGAGAAATCATGTACCTGAAAAGAAACAGGATAAAATTATCTTTGAAGAATTTTCACTTATCGGCAGTGCAATGGCCATTATGATTCACATTGCAATGGCTGACGGAAGAATTACAGACACTGAATATAATCGTATAGTAAAGGATATGTACCATAATCTGGCTCATGGAAAGAAAAGCGATTCTGAAAAACTAAAATCTATCTTTGGACGATATGATGCTGAAATAATACAAAATATGATGTCCTGGTTTATCAACGAATTCAATCATATGCGTATTGACATGAAAAAAATCATTACCGACTTGAATACCGTTTACAAAAATGATATTGAAAAAAGAAAATACATAATTCAACTTTGTTTTTACTGTGCATACGCTGACGGCGAATGCATTGAAACTGAAGAAACTGTGATTTTCGAAATTGCCAGAAAATTAAATA
>DAOVTB010000321.1 GCA_030633305.1 Candidatus Muiribacteriota bacterium | reverse complement strand
GAAAGCATGTCTGTTTCAGGAAAAGGTGAAGAAGATAAAAGTGTATATAAGCTTTATTATGGTTTTCATCAAAAATTGAAGCTTCTTAAACCTCATCAGATACTTGCAATTATTAGAGGAGAAAAAGAAAAAGAGCTGTCTGTGAAAATCGATCTTGATATTGATAAGTACCAGAGTCGTGTGTTACAAAAATTCAGAGTGAGGAATCAGTATTTTAAAATTGCTGTCTTTGATGGAGTTAAACGTTTGTTACTTCCATCAATAGTACGTGAAATCAGATCCGTATTGCACGAGAATGCACAGACTCATGGAATCAGTGTTTTTGCAGAAAATCTAAAAAATCTTCTTTTACAGCCTCCTATTCAAAAGAGCAGAGTACTTGGGATAGATCCTGGAATTAGATCTGGATGTAAGGCCGTTACATTAGATGAGAATGGTAAATATCTGGATAATTTTATTTTTTATACTAATAAACAGTCAGATTCTGAAAAAAAACTGATTGATGCTATTAAGAAATATGATATATCACTGATTGCAATTGGAAATGGAACTGGTTCCATTCCTGTTCAAAAAATTGTTTCAGGTATTCTTTCGAAACTGGATAAAGATGTTAATTTTACAATTGTTTCAGAAGACGGGGCTTCAGTATATTCTGCTTCGGATATAGCTCGAGAAGAGTTTCCTGAACTTGATCTTACCATTCGTGGAGCAATTTCCATTGGTCGGAGAATTCAGGATCCACTTGCTGAATTAGTTAAAATTGAACCAAAGGCTATTGGAGTAGGTTTATATCAACACGATCTTAATCAAAAGTCTTTATCTGAAAGTCTTTCTGAAGTAGTAGAATCTGTTGTAAATAATGTAGGCGTCAATCTGAATTCTGCTTCAGTTTCGCTTTTGAAACATGTTTCAGGGATATCACCTGGTCAGGCAAAGAAAATGATCAAATATCGTGAAGAAACTGGAACAATTAAAAGTAGGAAAGAGATTGCAAAAATACCAGGAATAGGACCGAAGACACTTGAACAGGCATCTGGTTTTTTAAAAGTTCCAGAGAGCGTGAATCCTCTGGATAATACATGGGTTCATCCTGAAAATTATAAAGTCGCGGCTTTGCTTTATGAAAAGGAAAAGTCGAAGCAGGCATTATCTGATTTTGATATTGATGAAATTGTGAAGGAATATGATTATTCGCGAAGCTTGATTAATGAAATTTTAGATGAACTTAGAAAACCGAATCGTGACCCAAGAGATGAATGCCCGAAGCCAATTCTCCAAAAAGGAGTCCTTGAATTTTCTGATCTCAGTATTGGAATGAAAATAAAAGGAAGAGTTAAAAATGTTGTAGATTTTGGTGCATTCATTGACTTAGGTATTAAGGAGACTGGCCTTGTTCATATATCACAGCTGAGCGATACTTTTGTAAAAAATCCCCATGATTTTATCAAAGTTGGAGATGTAAGAGAATTTGATATAATAGAAATTGATAAAAACCGGAAGAGAATATCGCTTTCTTTGAAGAAGAAATAAAGAAAAAGATAAGACATCGCGCAGAGAGCGCTGAGAACGCAGAGAAAAAAATAAGAATAAATAGAAATTTAAAACAGGAGAAAATATATGAAGAAGAGAATTGTTTTTTTGCTTGTAATATTAATTGCATCGGGTAGTTTTGCATGGTGTTTAAATCAGGGTGAATATCCACCACTTCTTGATACACTTCAAATTGAAATGCAGAGAACATTAAACAGGCTTGATGATGACCTTGGAAAATTATCAAGGAAAATCTCAGGAAATGATTTGAGGAGTTTCTTTACAAGAAAACTTTTATACAAATTTTGTCAGGATCATAGTCTTATTGTTGCAGCAGGTACACTCGATAAATATGGGAATATTATTACACTTGAACCTGGTCTTTATAAAAAATACCAGGGAGAAGCAAGTGGTTATTTTGAAAAGAGATATTCTTTCCAGAAACCACATAAGCCCTTTTTAACAAAAGCATTTAACACTGTTTCTTCATATTTTGTTGTTACACTGATTCATCCAATACATGATTCTGACCATAACTGGATAGGATCAGTGGGAATAGTATTTAAGCCAGATTCTTTTTTTACAGCGCTCGTAAAACCAGTAATTCAAGGTCTTCCAGTAGATGCTTGGGTTTTAGAAACTGATGGAACTCAGATATATGATCCTAATCCAGAAGAAATCAGCAGAAATATCTTTACAGATCCGCTTTATTCTTCTTATGACGAACTCAGAAAGTTGACTAAAGAAATAGTAAAAGAAAAATCTGGTGTTGGTAGTTATCAATTTTTAGATAGTGCATTCAATAAAGTTGTTAAAAAGAAAGCATACTGGACTACTATTGGCCTTCACGGCACAAAATGGCGTGTTGTACTGACGCGTATTGAATTAGGAAATCAAAATGCATATAGACGCGAATTTCCTGATTTGATATCGGGGAAATATTATCATGACTTGAGAACTCTGAGCCGAAGTAATGATCTGCATGCGGCTATATTTACGAGACGAAAACGCAATGTGATCAAGTTTCTGGAAAAATTTTATAAAAGCCATCCCGGAATTTATAGTATTCAGTGGATTGATCCATTTGGAATCAATCGATATGGTTTTCCTGCAGAGCGAAGTTTGAAGAATTATGATTTTTCAGATTTTCGATTTAAAGGGGATAAAGAAATCCTTAAAGCTGTTATAGATAGGAAAGAAATTTCTTTTCAACGTGATCTCTATGAAGGAAAAACTGGGAAATATTATATGACACCTGTTTTTGCTAGAGATGAGTATCTTGGAATGCTATATTTTATCAAGTTACTTCCTTGATCATATATCCTTCATATCTTTTTTCCATTTGGCTTTTTCTTTTTTTCGGTTGTAATCTTTTTTTCTATCGGGGATAACTTTTTCTGGCGGGATTTTGGTTTTGCGTGATTCTTTTTTGATCACTTTGGATATATCAATTTTCCCTTTTTGTGTTTTCTTTTTCATAATAGCTCCTTATAGTATTATAGCAAGTTGCGTTCGAATAGTAAAAACTGTAGAATGGTTTTGTAGTGAGTGGTAGGGTTATTTAATAATGAAAACTCAATTAAATAGTGTAAAAGTTTTCAAAAAATATTTTTTCAAAACTTTAATTATAATTACATTT
>DAOVTB010000324.1 GCA_030633305.1 Candidatus Muiribacteriota bacterium | reverse complement strand
TTTCTTTTTCTATTTTCTGAGCATCTGATATTTTCACATCTTTTTTTCTTCTGGATTTATTATCTTTAGGTTCTCTTTTTAACAAAAAAGGTAACACTATGATTATCAGAATAATTGTGAAAATTAAAATTATGTATAACATAAACTCCCTATTTAACTGCTGTAACTGTCGTATTTATAATATGAATAATATGCTTTATAGAAAGCAGTTTCCTTGACCCTGTTGCATACTACTCCCAAAATTTTTCCATTAACTTTTTCAATCAATTCCAGACCGGCATTTACCTGCGGCATTGAATCTGAATACAACGATATTAAAAACAAAATACCATCAGTTTGCGATGCCAGCAACTGAGCATCTGTTACGGCAGTCACAGGTGGTGCATCGATTAGAACATAATCATATTCCTTTTCACATTCCTCAATGATTTCAGACATCCTGCCTGTTGAAATCAATTCGCTTGGGTTTGGCGGAAGTGGTCCTGAGGTAATAATATCCAGACCGTCAAATATTGTTTTTCGGATATTTGATCCGATTGAGTCACCAAGCAGAATATTCGTCAAACCATCAGTATTTAGTATTCCAAAATAAAGATGGAGTTTAGAACGCCTCAAATCTGAATCGATAAGGAGAACTTTTTTTCCGGCCGAAGCAAAGGAAATTGCAATATTGGAAATTATAAAACTCTTTCCTTCCCCTTTTGAACTGTTTGTGATCATCAGGGATTTTTTCGGATAGTCCCCAGAGGATGCCGCAAAATCGATATTGGTACGTAATACCCTTATATTTTCGCTGGCACTTGACCTGAAATCATATCCCATAATCAAAAAGGGATTCATAATTATTCCTTCCGGAATTTTTTCGTGATCCGTTTTTATTTCAGGAATAACACCAAGCATGTTATATGCTATATGCTCCTTAATCTCAACAGGAGATTTAATTGACTGGTCAAAAAATTCCATTATAAAGACAAGAATAAAGCCAAATCCAAGACCAGAAATAAAAGCAATCGAAATATTTTTCAACTTCATGGGCCGAATAGGTGACGTTGGAAGAGTTGCCTCGGCAACCACATCCAGAAGCTTTTCTTTGGCCGTCTGAGCAATTTGTGTTTCAGAATGTTTTTCTTTAATAAGCTGATAAATCCTTTCATTAACACGAAATTCACGTTGCATTCTTTCAAGTGATAACCCAATAACAGGCAAAGTCAGAAGATTTTCTTTTTCCAATTTTATTTTCTTTGGTAAAGCTTCATTTTGATCGACAAGAATGCTTTTTTCTATACCAGCAGTTATATAATTTTCATACACTTTTGCATAATATGGATTTTTTTCCTTCGTAAAACTTTTAACTTCCTCTTTAATACTCTTTTTCAACTCTTCTTCAAGATATGCCAATTCATGGTATACTTTTTTAAATTTAGGATGTTTTTTTCCAAATACTGCAGAAATTCCTTCCAATTCCATCCTTTTCTGTCCAACCTGCATCTTGTATTTTTCGTATTCGGGATTTTCAGATACATTAAAGGTTTTTTCAATATGCTCAGAAATTTTGCTCAACTCCAGTTTGTATCCGCTTAAAAGGATATTCAGTTTTCTTATTTTCAGGTTATTTTCATCAATTTGTGTCTGATAGTTTGAAATCCTTGAACTTATAACAGATGTTCTATTGGTAAGCCCTTCAACCCCACTTTTGATTTTAAAGTCCTTTATTTCTTCTTCCTGAATAATAAGCTTTCTTCCAATCTCATTTAACTGTTTCTCAATAAATTGCTCCGTATTGCTTATTGTCTTCATATTGGAATCATACGTATGTTCAACTATTGCTCTAGCAATTTCATTAACCTGTAACGTTATTTTCTGTGGATCATGACCAGTAAGCGAAACTGTAATAAGCTTAGTATTGGCCATATCTGTTATCCGGATACGCGAGACTACCGACTGAGCCTCTTTAGGATCTCTGATGATCTTTTTTGCAGCATTACTTAAAATTGTTCGATTATTCAGAAGTCTCAAATAAGTAGCTTTTTGATTCATGCTCCCTATTAGATCTAGTTCATAAAAAATAGTGGTACTTATTGAACTTACTGGTTTACGAATCATCAAAGTTGCACTTGTAATATAAACTGGTTTAAGAAAATAATTGTATACAGCTGTGACAATTGTGAATATCACAACTGCTTGAATAATCAACAAATACCGTCGGAAAACGATATCGATATAATCTTTTAACTCTATATGTGATTTATATTGCATTTTCTTTTAATAATTTCACACTTTTTTTTTGCATAATTAATATTGGCACAACCACGTTGCGCTAATATTAGTCTTTTAAAATATCATAGTATTTCTGTTTTATCAACTGAATTTTTACTATGAAAACATCCTTAATAATTTCTACCACGTATTACCTGCTTCAGTTTTTGCAGACATTTTGCTAACTATGTACAAGTTTGGAAAAAATCAAGTATACGATTTCAAAATTTCCTGATACAATAACATCATATAAATTTGTATTCATATTCATTTTCCCACTTTGAATGCAACACGAAATCAGGAACATTTATGAAAAAAATAACTATCTCAGAAAATTTCATTATCAGACGAATTGCTAATTCTGTACTTCTTGTTCCAATGATCAGAGAATTGAGTCAGGACGTTGCAACTTATACCCTTAATCCGACTGCCGCTGAAATAATTGGATATATTGAAAAAAATGACGGGAAAAATAATCAACAAATACTGGAATTCATGACCCAAAGTTATCCAGATATCGCCACTAAACAACTTCAAGAAGATATTCAGGAATGCATTGATGATTTGCAGGAAATTGGTGCTGTAATAATCGAGAATTGTAATGATTAATCTTGCAACTGATCTTCAAACTGAACAGTTGATGAATGATATTCATCATGCCCAGTTTAAATCTCATAAACTTAATGATGCTACGATTGAATTAACAAAAAGGTGTAATTTTAAATGCATTCACTGTTATATTGAAGACAAAGAAAATGAACGTGATCTTGATTTTGAAAAAGCGGTTTCACTGATAGACGAGCTTGCTGGCCTTGGATGTTTATCTCTTCTTTTTACCGGCGGAGAGCCGTTACTACATCCACATTTTAAAGAAATCTGGGAATAT
>DAOVTB010000070.1 GCA_030633305.1 Candidatus Muiribacteriota bacterium | reverse complement strand
TTAAATAATTTGTATATTTGTGATTCTGTTGAAAACTGGCATTTTAAGACAGACACATCTGTTCTTATGATGAAAGAAGTTGCAAGAAGAGATCAGTTTGTTTATATTTGCACAATAAGTGATCTTGCTCTTGATGAAACGACACTCAAAGCCCGTGTCAGTAAAATATCATTTAATGAAGATGAACCTTTTTATTCGCTTAGTAATTCTGAGATTCTTCCACTTGATTATTTTCATCTGATTCATCTCAGGATGGATCCGCCTGTTGATATGAAATATATTCATTCGCTGATGTTACTGGATATTTATAACACAAAAAATCAAATGAAAACTCCTGTAATTATAAACAAACCTGGAAGCGTTTTACGATTTAATGAAAAAATTATTAATTATCATTTTCCTGATTTCAACTGTCCTACTATAGTGTCTGCAGATGCACTACAGTTAAGTGATTTCATTGAAAAGTATCGCGAAGTAGTTGTGAAACCTATTGATGACTGTAGTGGCAAAGGTGTTATTAGAATGTCAGCTGGTTCAGATATTTATGAAAAACTTGAAAAAATAACTGATCATGGAAATATTTACATTATGGTTCAGGAGTATTTATCAGCTGTTGAAAAGAGTGGAGATGTAAGAGTGTTGATTATAAATGGAAAGATCCTTTCAGTAATGAAAAGGCTTCCAGCCGAAAATAACTTTTGCTGTAACCTGGCTCAGGGAGCTACATGTCATAAATTGATTCTTTCAGAAGAAGAAAAATCCAATCTTTCAAGATTGTGCCTGTTTTTAGTTGAAAATGGTTTGTATTTTGTTGCAGTGGATATGATTGGTGGAAAGTTATGTGAGATAAATCTTACAAGTCCTGGTCTGGTTACTGAGATGAATGAATTAAACAATGTGAAGCTTGAAGTAGAAATGCAGGATATATTCGAAAGCCTGATTGTTTGATGAGCGATCTTTGAATTTTATTTCATCAAACAATCAGGTACTTTTGATTAAAAAATAAAAAAAAGAAAATTGGTGAAATTATGGAACTGGCACTTGAAATTAAAAATCTAAAAAAAGCTTTTGGTGATCTGCTTGCAGTCAATGATGTTTCTCTTAAAATTGAAAAAGGAACGATCTTTGGTTTACTTGGTCCAAATGGAGCAGGTAAATCAACAATTATAAATATTATTACTGGCGTTTCAAGCCGTGATTCAGGAAAGGTTAATGTATTTTCACATGATGTGACAACTGATTATAGAAATACTCGTAGCAGTGTTGGTGTAGTTCCTCAGGAAACAATATCTGATGGCTATTTTACAGTGATGGAGATCATGAGGTTTCAGTCAGGATTTTTCGGAATTAGAGATAATGAAAAGAAAATAACCGAAATTCTTAAAAGATTGTACATGTGGGATTACTGTAATAAAAGGGTTGAACATCTTTCTGGTGGAATGAAAAGACGATTATTGATAGCAAAAGCTCTTGTCCACGATCCAGAATTTTTAATCCTGGATGAACCGACAGCAGGAGTTGATGTTCAGTTGCGACATATTCTTTGGGATTACGTAAGAGAATTAAATAAGTCCGGTACAACGGTCCTGTTGACAACCCACTACATAGAGGAAGCTAGCAACCTCTGTGATAAGGTGGGAATTATGAATCATGGTAAAATAGTCGCTCTGGATACAGTTAAAGGCTTAATGGAAGTTAATGAAGGAACAGATCTTGAAGATGTATTTTTAAAAGTAACAGGGGAAAATGTACATGTTTAATAAAATTATATCAGTCCCGTGTATGACACTTTTTAAAAAAGAAGTTAAAAGATTTACTTCTGTATTTAAACAGACAATTTTTACTCCTGTTCTCAGTTCTTTCCTGTACCTTTTTATTTTTGGATATTCCCTTGGTAAAAAGATATCTATGGATACACAATGTACTTATCTAGAGTTTATTATTCCAGGTTTGATAATAATGGGAATAATAAATAATTCTTATCAGAATACTGCATCCTCAGTTATTACTTCAAAATTTCACGGGAACATTCATGATATTTTAGTTGCACCTATCACTTATATAGAAATTGTTATAGGCTATACTGCAGGAGCCCTTGTTCGTGGAATATTGGTTGGATTTGTGACTTATCTGGTTTCTTTAGTTTTTACCTTGATACCAGTTTATTCCTTGACATATATTGTGCTTATAGGCGTGATTACATCAATTACTTTTGCTCAGATTGGTATAATTGCAGGAATCATTTCTCAAAGTTTTGACCAGCTTTCAATTGTTACCAATTATATACTGATGCCATTAACTTATCTTGGCGGGGTATTTTATTCAATTAATATTTTATCACCATTTTTCCAGAAACTTACTTTATTTAATCCGTTGTTTTACATGGTAGATACATTTCGTTATGGATTTTTAGGAAGTTCAGATATAAATCCTGTTACAGGAACTATTGTAAGCGCGGTTTTTTGTCTTATTCTGAATCTTATTACGATTAAATTATTAAAATCAGGCTACAGACTACGAACCTAATCGGTAAATTTGTGTTACATATCTAAAAAACAGAGTTTTACCACGAAGGTCATGAAGAACTCGTAGATTATAAAGATAAAATGCTATTTTTTCTTCAAAAACATAAGTCCGCGTTTTGCAGAAATATGAAATGGTGAAAATTCAATTATTTTCTCAAAAGCTTTTAGAGCTTCTTTTTTCTTTTTACCATATGCATTTGACCAGCCAATCATGTTTCTAACACCAAGATCAAGGGGATAAAGTTTAAGTATTTTATTATATTCATCTGATGCTTTTTTATACTTTTTAAGTGAATAATATGAAAAAGCAATCCGGGTCATTGAAGTTTTGTTTTTTGGATCAATTTTAAGAGTTTTTTTAGATGTTCTAATAAGCTTCTTCCAATTTTTTTGACTTAAGTAAAAGAATTCCAAGTGTTGTAAAGGTTCTATAGCATTATACATAAGTTTTGTAGACTCAAGATAATGTTTTTCAGTTAAATTATATTTTTTTATAAGGTTATTAAGATGTGCAAGTCTCATTTCTATTGCATATTTATCAGTTTTTGAAAGTTTATCTTTTTGAACAATAGCTTTATCCATCAGTTTGATTGCAATAATTGTCTTTTTAAGGGCTTCAGCTCTGTAAGATTCTTTAAATACTTTTCCTAAATTAAATGCTTGTACATTAGCTGGGCAAATTAAAAAAAGTATTACAACAACTACTAAAATTTTATTAAATGTCATATGAAACCTCCAAATTTTTATACTTGAATATTATATCCAGCTGAGTAAATAATATCAAACGTTAAAATAATATATGCTCTTCCTTGAATTAAAGCGAGGTTTGGTGTAATATTCACACATGAAATATAGTAGGAAAGAGATTTTTCAGGATATAATACGAAGATTTAGACCATTTAAATCTAACATTATAATTGGTATAATTTGTACATTTGTATTTACAGGAATTCAGATTGCAAGACCGATTCTTCTCAGATGGATAATAGATATCTATGTACCTGCAAAAGATATTGATGGGATTATATATGTAGCATCAATTTATTTTTTTCTACTCTTGATTTCACTGATCAGTTCATATCAACAGGTAATACTTCTTTCAACAGCAGGAATGAAAGTAGTCAATAAATATAAAGCTGATATTTACGAAAATATTCTTAAAATGGACAGGGATTATTTTTCAAAGAATCCTACTGGAACTTTGCTTGCGAGAATAGAAAGCGATACTGAACAGGTTAAAGAATTGTTTTCATCTCATTCCTTAAGGCTTTTTACAACTTTTTTGATGATGATTGGAATTTGTGTGTCAATATATATCAATACGACAGGTTATGCATTCTATTTTTTTATAATGCTGTTATTGAGTATTTTCTGTCTTACAAAAGTGATAAAAAGAATTCGAAGTACTTATGATAATGTTCGTGAAGCGTATCGGGAATTGTCAGGGTTTTTAGCTGAATACATACGCGGGATACCAACAATTCAAGTATTTGACGTAAAAGATTCTGTTTGCGAAAGCCTTGATGTCTATAACAGAAAGAAGTTCAAATTTCAGAAAAAAGTTGCGATAATGAACTATTCATTTCTTGCTGTTCTAAGTCTTTTTACTGATACATTGGTTGTAGCATCGATAATTTATTTTGGTTGCAAGTCAATATCACTTGGACTTATGTCTATTGGCACACTGATAATGCTTATTGAATATACAAGATTACTATTTCACCCGCTTTTTCACCTGTCAGAAGAACTTGGTTATATGCAGAATGGATTGGTATCTTTGGACAGGATGTATGGTGTGATGGGTCTTAGACCAGAAATCACTGGTGGAACAAGAAAAATTGAATCAGAAGATGGTAAAATAGATATTCGATTTGAAGATGTGTGGTTTGCATATATAGGTGAGGAATGGGTTTTAAAAGGTGTAAGTTTTGATTTTCCTTTTGGAAATTCTGTTGCAATTGTTGGAGCCTCAGGTTCAGGAAAATCTACAATAATTAAATTACTTTTCAGGTTTTATGAAATCAATAAAGGACGAATAACCATAAATGGAGTGGATATTAGAGAGTATTCTCTTGAATCTTTAAGGCATAAACTGGGGCTTGTGCTTCAGGATGTTTATTTTTTTCCAGGAACTCTTCTAGATAATCTGAGAGTTCTTGATGAGAGCATAGGTGTTGAAAATGTTAGTGCTGCATCAAAAAAACTGGGCCTTGATGGATTTATAGATTCGCTACCAGAAGGGATAGATTCACAGATTTCAGAGGGTGGAAAAAATTTTTCATCCGGCGAAAGACAGATTTTTGCATTTACCAGGGCTTTGACATACAATCCTTCTGTTTTAGTTCTGGACGAAGCCACTTCATTTATAGATACACACACTGAAAAATTGATAAAAGAGTCTCTTTCAAAAGCATTTCAGGGTAAAAGTATTCTATTGATTGCACATCGATTAAGTACTGTAACAGATGTTGACAATATTATTGTGCTCTCTAATGGTGAGATAATTGAAAACGGAAACCACAAACAGCTGATGGAATTAGAAGGTACTTATTATGAGATGCGGAAATTGCAGAATGTAGAAATAGTATGAAAGAAAAAGAAATCAAATTTACATCTACAATAATTGAAAACCTGAAATGGGTATGGAAAATATGGAAACAGTACAAACCTATGCTGTTTATTCTTATCTCTTTTGGTTTTATTTCCGGGTTTGCTATTGCTGCTGGTCCATATGTACTTAAAATAGTAGTAGATAAAATTTCTGAAGTGATCAAAAATGATCCAAAATTATTACTGGCTGAACGCAAAGAATTTCTGATGTATATTATTGGAATTGGTATTTTTCAGTTTTTTGCATACTTGTATCCGGGATTTCGTGGTGTCATGAATCACATGCTTGAATACGAGATCAGGTCTTCTGTGTTTAAGAAACTCATGGACAAGACACATGCGTTTTTTATGAAATATCGTTCAGGTGATATTATTACTCGTTTGACTGATGATCTTTCAGATTTTCCTAAAGTTGCCTGGTTTTTATGTTCGGGTATATTCAGGGCATTTAATGCTGTCTGTGTAGTTTTGGGTTCAGCAATTCTGATGTTGTCAATTCATTTTGGTTTAACGGTTTGCGCTTTGCTTACACTTCCTTTCTGTGGGGGAGTATTTGCTGCTTTTCATGGAAAGATCAAGGCTACTTTTGAAGCAAAACAGAAAGCCGTTTCAAGTACAAACAGTTATCTGGAATCATGTTTATCTGGAATTGATATTATTAAAGCTTATAATGCTACAGAGCGAGAGAATTTAAGGTTCAGGAAGATTATTGATGAAAGGATTAAAATAGAAACCGAAGTTGTTAAAATCCAATCATTTTTCAATTCTTTTTTTCCAAACATTTCTTTTTTTGGGCAGTTGCTTGTAATAGCCTTCGGAGGATGGTTAACGATTAAAGGCACTATTTCTATTGGTGATTTTTTTGCTTTTTTTACCTATCTTTCATTTATTTCTTTTTACGCAATTGATATGGCAATGTTTCTTATCTCAGGAAGACAGGCAATGGTAAGTATACACCGACTTCGTGAAATAATTGAGGATCCAAGAGAGTTTCCGCATCACACTGATACGGTGCTGCTTGAAGATGGCAAGATTAACAGGATTGTACTGAAAGATATTGCTGTCAAACTTGATGAGGATGCAGAACCTCAGATATCTCAAATAGATTTTGATATTGAACCGGGTAAATGGATAGCTCTGGTCGGGCCTGTGGCCTCAGGGAAATCAACATTACTAAATGTACTTGCTGGAACTGTAATTCCAGATTCAGGTTCAATCACAATTAATAATACTGAGCTTCATCGAATAAATAGAAAAGATTACGCTGGTCACCTGGGATTTGTAGAATCAGAACCGGTTGTATTTTCAACATCACTTTCGCATAATATCAAATTTTTTCGCGATATTGAGGAAAAAGAAGTGAAATGGGCTGCGAATATTTCCCAGTTTCATGATGAAGTCGAGGGATTTAATGAAGGTTATGATCAAAAAATAGGCGAGCGGGGAATTCTACTTTCAGGTGGACAGAAACAGAGATTGGCAATTGCAAGAGCATTGGCGCAAAAACCTTCATTACTGCTTCTTGATGATGTTACTTCAAGTCTCGATGCTGATAATGAAGCGAAATTCCTTAATACAATTGAAAAGGAACTTGAAGGGTTGACTTGCGTTTACGCTACGCATAGATTAAAAGCAGCCCAGAAAGCACACGAGATCATCTGTCTGGATAGTGGAAAGATTGTTGGTCGTGGAGATCACAAACATCTCATGGAAAATTGTGATACATACCGTAAACTTGTTGAAGCACACATGATTGATGAATAATAAGAAACAAATAATGTTTAAATATCAATATAGATGGGGTCACATGGAACTTTTGTGAACTTGAAATCCAAGTTCATGAAAGTTGCTTTGACCCCTGAGCCAGATAAGTTGTTTCCACCAAATATTGTATAGAAGTGTATTGTGTCTGTGTTTCAATTTCCATATTGACTCTGCCTTTTGTAATTTGGTTTTACCTTTTTCTTTTTCCGGACTTTCTTACGCTTTCTTGCGTTATTAAGAAGTTTTAAAGTCGCCGTGTCATTACTTAGATTGTTGGTTTTAACATCCGTCCAGAAAGTACCTTCGCCAGAGTATCTGATGTTTAATGACAAATTGTTTGAAAGACTATTTGCAAAAGTCCAATTGATATAAGCTTCAGGAGATCCAAAAGCATTAACAAATTGCTGGAATTTATCAGATCTTGCTTTTCCAACCATTTCAACAGATTTTGCATTTGCTTCACCTAAAATAAGATCAGCTTTAGCATTTGTTTCTGAAATCTGTCTATTGATGTCTGCTATTTTGATTTCGGCATCAGCTGTGATTCTTGCAACTTCTCTGTTACCATTTGCTTCGATATTTTTGCATAATCTTTCCGTCTCTGCTCTGACCTCCGCACGTCCTTTTTCAACATCAGCAATCAATGTTTGCAGTTCAGCCTTGGTTTTCTGAGTATTTTTCTGAACATCCTTTGTAAGTTTTAATTCGACATTGATATATGCCTGCTGGATTGGATCTTTTATATTTCTAGGAATTTCTATGTCTCTGACAAGGCATATTTGAACATTTGCTTTTTTTTCACTGCAGATATCTTTTAATTTTTTCGTAAATGAGTTTTGAAATTCCTCCCTGCTTTCTCCTTCTATAAATTGTTTCGCTCCAAGTTCAGAACCTTCAAGCATACAGATAGATGTAACCTGTGGGTTAATGATCTTATTTACAACTGCAGAAACATTTCCAAACTGGGAGAGTATTGCAGGCACATTTTCTGGTAATAAACCCCAGACTACTGACATATCAAGTTGAATGCTGAAACCGTCAGCTGATGGAAATTCGATTTTCTTAAGATCCAGCAAATTATAACCGACTTCAACAATATCAATTTTTTTAGCACGCGGATTTATTGGATATATACCAGGATTTAGAACATATTTCTGTATTCCTTTTTCTCCAGGAACTGCAAGTTGTCCATGATCTGTCTGGCTTCCTGAAAGTGTTGTAATACATCCCACATATCCGGTTGGTACATTAGTCACATTAGAAAGTGAAATAGTATAACCTTTTGGATTAATAGCATATTTTCCTGGTGTTAACACCTGTTTCCATATGCCCTGTTGATCCTTGTTTGCCAGAAATTCACCCCTGGGGAGTTTTTTTCCAACCTTTGCATTTACAATTCCTACTTTTGCGAAAAAGTTATGTCTACCGGGAGTAGGACTTACATCAATCTGTGTAAGAGGGTATTTCTCCACTTGATAAACAAGAGGGTTGAAGAAATATCTACCAGTAACAAAAACTCTTTTCCAGACTCCGATCGTATCTTCAGGGACCAGCAAAACTCCTGTTTTATTAGTCTTTCCAAACATTTTTTGCTGGACAACAAGAACTTCATTTTCACCGACATAGACTCTGCAGATTCCAAACTGCCATATACCAACATATACAACAAGATAAAGTCCAACTAGAATTATAGTAGCTAAAAGCACGCTTTTTATAGTCATATTACTTTACCTCCTGTTTAGATTTTTGTTTGGGGACAGTGGAGTTGAAATTAGTGAAAAAGGAAGAAAATATTCCATCAGTATTATCTAGTATATTTTCAATACCAGGTGCAATTTTTTTGAGAAATGCATGTCTTGCATAATTTTGGCCACCACCAAATGCATTTATTGCACCCTGCAGTGCTTTTGCTTCAGCCAGGTTATTGAACAGAATAACTTTTGATTTTGCATCTGCCTTTGCTAATATTGATTTGGAATTATTAATTGAAGCTTTCAAATTTCTTTGTGATACATCAAGTTTCTGTTCAGCTCCGATTATTTTTACTTCAGCATTTTTATCAGCTTCTTTGATCATAACTGAGACACCTCTTTGAGAATCATTTATTAACTGTCCTCTAAGCACCATTAATTCTTCCATAGCAAGACTTTTTGCGCTGATCTGTGTATCTTTTTCCTTCTCATATTTTTCCTGTTCACGGCGAGCTATTTCGCGATCTTTTATTACTCTTGCTATTCTAACAGGTGGTCTGATTGTTTTAACAAGGGCCGATTTTATAACAATACCGTCTTGTTGACAGGCTTTTCTCAAATCTTTAAGAAATGCTTTTTGAAAGAGCTTACGAGTTTTACCTGAAATAAATTCTTTACCAATATATTTAGAACCCTGAATTCTACTGAATGCTCTGGCATTTGGCAGAATAACCTTATTGATGACTTTGTCGGTAAATGTTGTGACTCTTCCGAAAGTATCTTTATTAGCTCTATCATTGTATTTCATGAATACTTCGGCAACACGTTCTTTATCAATAAACCATTCAATAGTTCCTTCCAGGGTGATATCAAAACCATCTTTTGATGGAAACAATATGGCCATTTGACCTTCCATATCAAATCTATGCGAACGTAGAGAGACTTCAGAGATCGATTTTTTGAAATAGTTAATGTAATATGTTCCTGGAGAAAGTGTCTGTTTTTGTACTCCTTGTTCACCACTTTCTACAAGAAAAGTGTTTCTTTTCTCCGGTGTTTTTCCAATCCTTAAGGTAACAACACCTACATAACCAGCTCTTACAGTTACAGCAGGCACTAATACCAGTTGATAGGCTGATGGATTATATTGAGAATAACGTCCTGGACTTAATGGTTCTGGCAATATTCCTTTATAGCCTTCTTCAGCTAGAAGTTTTCCTGGCTCCAGATCTTTCCCGAAATTTCGGATAATGATTCCTGATTTTTCGCCTGGGACAATAAACTGCTTTTTAACTGCCCAATCCCAAAAGATAGGACAGTAAAAATAACGACCTTCACTAAGAGTATTTAATTGTATACCTTTATATTTATCAGATTTTGCAATCAATTCTTCTGGTGGTAGATTTTCACCAGACTTATGTATTAACACTGCTAGATGTTCGGCAGGGACTTCGATTCTCCAACCGTACCATATCCATAGTGGAAAACAGATTACAAGTACGAACACAGCTAAAATCAAATTGCTGATTGCTATTCCAAAATACTTCATCTCAATCTTGTCAAGGTTCATGATAACCTCCGTGAATTTGTTATTTTCAATATCATAAAATATATGAGATATTTTGTAAAGGTATCATTCAACTACCAGGAGAATTATGATACAATTAGATAATGAACAAAAATGACGATAGTCTATGATGTCTGTGAAGCGGAGAAAAAAATGAAAAATGGTTTTAAATTAACTGCAGAGCATAAAAAGTTGTTGTATCTTCTTTCAAAATATTCCAGTCCGGCACTTCGCCAGGAAGATAATGAAAAATGGATACGTTCTTTACCGCTACAGGTATTTATGCATGAAGGTATTATAAAAGGTCTTTTTGATTGGGATTATGCTCCCGCAAGTGTAGATTATCTTGGTGGTCGGGAATTTCTGAATGTTTCTCAGGAAGGGCTTGATGATATAAATGATCTGAGAGAATTTGGATATGCCAATGGTATGAAGATCTCTACGAATAAGCATAACTATCTTTCAGCATTTCAGATATCTAAAAAAGGAAAAAATCATCTTGAAGAAATCAGTGAAGAGGAACAGGATTCAATTGATAAGTTGATTATTTGTGATCATTGCAAAAATCTTCTTAATGTCAGTATCAGAGAAGATGGATGTTTTATTGTCTGCGAATGTACAGACTATAATGAAATATTAAGTTCAATTACAGATATTGAAGACGTAAGTTATATTTCCTCTCCTTATATACCTGGGTCATTAATAAAGTATGAGACAAAAGAAAACTCGGTTTACAGGAAAAGTGGTTTTCATAATGAGGATCATACTGGAAATAATATTAAAGATACCTTGGATGAACTGATAATTTTATCTGATGTAAAAGTGATGATTGGTGAATGGATTCCATTTGGTGCAAATCATATTGTGTTGCTTAATACAAAACTTGGATCGGCAGAGCGTGTGAAATCGGCATTATTTACACATGAAATAGATAATGATTGTGTTACAACAAGTTTTGAACTACCTCCAGGACTTACGCAGGTATTTGTCCGGGATTATGATACTACGGGTTATATAAATTTTGATGCCTCTCTGGCATATCCGGAATCTGATGGTATACGTCAGATTGAAGAGTTTGGTGTTCATACATCAAGTTTTGGAAGATGTATATATGGACTAAATATAGAAGATATTGCAGCAATGGGAAAAGAGCATGTCTCTGTAGATCATCTTGCACGGTTGATTTCAGATGTAATAATTGATTCCACGATGATGATGAATACACTTTTGACTGCATATCAAAAGAATCTTTTAAACCTTGTTTTTCGCAATTGTGCAGAAAAAAGAGACAAGTATACTTTTGTAATAGCAAAAAATATGGATCCTAACCTTTCTATGGAACAACTTCTGGATAAGGAAGCCTATGAAAATGAGTTGAAACAGATTACAGATGAAGTAACTAAATATCACACACTTGAAGATGGTTCAATACTTGTAATAGGAATTCATGGAGCATTACTTGTAACTACCAATATGGAAAATTATGAACATATTATATCTGATTTTCTATTTATAAAAAGTTTTGATATATTTCTTCAGAACTTCTTTTCATCATTATTTATCTTGAATGATACTCTCAGGGATATAAGAAAAGATGTTGAAATCAGCGAAGAGGATCCAAATGCAATTGACCGAGTTCAACAGATGCTTAGTGAATCAAGCTTGAATGCAGTTTTGATGGGCGAAACGCTTGGATATCTTGAAGAATCCTTGAAAAGCTTTCTTGAAGAATACAATGTGGGAAAAGCAGAATTACTTGAGGCGACCAAGGAAATTGCAAAGCTTCTTAAAGTAAGAGAACGTGTATCTGAATCATTGAACAGGATAGAGGATCTAAAGAAAATAATATGTGGGACATTGAAGTCACTGGATGGAATGCGTGAAATATCAGAAGTTATAAGTTCAAGGCGTATGCAGCGAGTTCAGGAAGCACTTCAATCAAATACCAGAAACCTTCAGGATGTAACAAAATCAAGTGAAAGACAGGGTGCTTCTCTGGAGTTTGTTGAAATAATTCTTTCCGGTGCACTTGCATTTGATATTCTTGACAGGTTGACTGGAGAATGGACAGTTATGGATGCATCATGGGCCAAAAAAATTATGCAGCCAATTATAGATTTTCCACTTGGATGGCTGGTTCTTTCATGTGGTTTATGGTTTGTAATTGCAAAAACTCTTATGTGGCTTACTAATCGGATTCAGCAGGAAGCTGAACCAGTGATGCTTATTAAAAAGAAAGTAAATATGGAATTTAATTTTGAGAATATGAAAAAATTTCTCATGACCAAGAATCTGTTGACTCAGGATTGTGAATTATATTCAAATACTGTAAAAAAGAAAATAACTTATCGTGAAGAAGAACCGGATAAATGGTGTGGAAATGAAGAGGTTAATATTGATATTGTATATGGAGAAAACTCTGGATTTATTTATGATGTAACTATTGAGATCCAGAACCCTGGAAAAACTGATTCAATTAAAATTGTGAATATATTTATGGATGAGTTGAAAAGCTTCAAAGTGATTTGATTTTATCAAAAAAAGATTTTACCACGAAAAACACGAAGAAAAAGATGAAATGAAGGAGAAAATAATGACAACAGCAAAAATGGGAGATACTGTAAGAGTTGATTATACTGGGTGGTTTGAGGATGGCGAGGTTTTTGACACTACTGCCGATACTGGCCCTTTGGAATTCATTATGGGAGATGAAGAAGTTTTTCATGGCATAGAGAATGCAATAGTAGGAATGAGCCCTGGGGGTAAAAAAACTGTAACCCTTGATCCTGATGATGCATTTGGTGAATATGACAAGGAACTTATCTATGAGATTGATCTTGATGAGTTTCCAGAAGATTTTTCTGCAAAAGTAGATGATGAAATAGAAATTGTTATCAATGATGATGACTTTCCTGCAAAAGTAATTGAAATTAAAGATGAAACAATTGTTCTTGATTTGAATAATCCGCTTGCTGGTCAATCTTTTAAATTTGATATCATTTTGACTGAAATCAAAGCCTGAAACCTGTAAAAAAACACTGGAATAAAATTTATTTTCATCAATAATTCCGCCTGCTTTTATGATTACTAACCTATATAACTGGATAATTTTAAGTAGCACCCAATGATTTAATATAGTATAATTATGAATACAAGGAATAAAAGATGAAATATCGAGCAGTTAATTTAATATATTTTTCACCCACAAAGACTACTGAAAAAATTGTTAAAACGATTTCTTCAGAATTAGGGCTATCTGTTACCAGTGATATTAATTTAACTTATCCGAGATTTATTATGGAAACAGAGATTTCGACAAAATCTATTTCAATTATAGGTGTACCTGTCTATGCTGGAAGGATTCCTGTAACGGCATATGAAAGAATTAAAAAAATTAATGGTAATGATACCCTGGCTGTAATAGTTGTTGTATATGGAAATAGAGACTATGAAGATGCTTTGATCGAGTTAAAAGAAGTGTCGAGAGAAATCGGTTTTGTACCTTTTGCAGGAGCTACCTTTATTGGAGAACATTCATTTTCAAACGAGACAAAACCTATTGCAAAAGGACGTCCTGATGATGAAGACATTCAAAAAGCTCGGGATTTTGGAAGAAGAATTCGAGAAAAACTTAGATCCAATAATTTTAAATGCTTAACAGTTAACGGCAATTATCCATTAAAAGAACCTATGAGGAAAATGGATTTTTCTCCTGAAACTGATAATGAAAAATGTTCCAGATGTGGTCAATGTATTACTGCCTGTCCAACTGAAGCGATTGAATTGAAAGATGAGATCAAAAGTAATCAGAATGAATGTATTCTATGCTTTGCCTGCGTTAAATTTTGTCCAGAAAATGCAAGATATGTAGACGAACCGAATATCAACAGTTTCATAGACCTTCTGCATACGACATGCAGTGAGCGTAAAGAACCAGAATTTTTTATTTAGAATTTAACAATACGAGATTATTTTTTTATAAATCGTCCTGATTGTCAAAAGGGAGATTAAACTCTTCTGTCCCTTGCACTACAAAGTATCCGTCTTTGATAATTGGATATTGATTACCATCTTTATCAATAGCAGAAATATGATCTATTGCTTCATAAGGAAGTGTTATATCAGTATGTGCAAAATAATAGGCTTTGCTCAAATCCTTATTTCTTTGACAGGATTTAGTGTTTTCGCGTGCAGTCATTTCCTTGTTTGTAAATCGATTGTAAATTTTAGTATCCTCTGACATCATAAAGCAGGTATCTCCAATTGCAAAATGAGGTCCCATTTTCTCGATAATCAGTGGATGGAGGACATCGAGAATATTATATTTTCTTGAAATCATATAAGCCAGTGTATTTGTTCCTATTGCAAATTCTCCAATGGTAAGAGATTTATGTGGGAAAAGAAGATTATCTTTAATATATTTTTTGTTTTCCTCATCATTATCAAAATTAGAGCATGTATAGTCACTTATGTATCCATCTTTAAAATCCAGTATAAGGTTTGAGAACTTTAGACCTTTTAGAAAAGTTTCTCTGATATGCAAAGTACCATGAGTTCCTTCTAATTCTGGAGATGTAAATACTTCGCCGACAGGAAGATTGATATCTGCACCAGCATTAACAAAATTTGTTTCTTTATTTGGATTTTCAAGTTTTTGCAACTTCACATACATATCTGTTTTATTTCCGTCCTTACCTT
Source organism: Candidatus Muiribacteriota bacterium (assembly GCA_030633305.1). Lineage (GTDB taxonomy): Bacteria > Muiribacteriota > DAOVTB01 > DAOVTB01 > DAOVTB01 > DAOVTB01. Next base: position 3,359 of record DAOVTB010000070.1, on the reverse strand, counting down.
TTATGAGGACATGATCAGCAGTGTCCATGACATCTATCATCTTTTGCTGAATCTCTTCATAATGATCAGTATCAATCATTAATACCTTCAAAATATCACGATATATGTCTTCAAAATCCTTTCCAATCTGTGGCGTTGGAAAAGGAAGTGCTGTAAAACTTGTCTCATGTCGAGGTTTATATTTGAAAATTGCATTTATTGCACCAATTTTATAAGTTTGTAATAATTTCTGTTGTTCTTCTGTGTAACAGATACATTCCACTTTTTCGATTGGAGTAAATGGTATTTCGCCAAAGTTGATCAGGACAATATCACCAGCTACATTTCTAAGATATTTGCTGTTATTATCTGCTGATTGAACGTGAAATTTCAGCATTTGTTCAACAGAATCTGTATTCATCCAGATGGCATTATCGAATCTATGATCATAGAAAAATTGTTTATTTACAGCAAAAGAATTTACTCCATTAGCAAATGGGGTAAGGTTCATTTTTTTTAATTCAGGGATAAGAAAGCGGATGATTCTTTCCTGCCCAATACAGAAATTCAAGCCAACTGTCGATTTACTTGACATGTCTTTATCACCGATTGAGAATCCAACTTTAAAAGCTTTTGCTATAAGTTTGGCAAGTTTTATAAGTCCTTCTTCAGAATATTTATTTAGAAACTTTGCAATTGTAATCTCATTATCACTGATATAATCACCATATCGAAACAGATAACGCAGATCTTCAAGATCGCAGTCTTTTGAAATATATATAGGGGAATTGAATTCAGGATTAAATGTTTCAAATAGATATCTATCCTGGGATTCAAGACTATCTGAAATTATAAATTCTTTTATCTGGCTGATTAAATCTACAGAGTTGAAATCTTTTTCATTATCAATGTAATTAAACAAGTTAACTAAAACAATGTTCAATTTATGTGATCTATATTTTTTGCCATTTAATGCGTAAAAAATACATTTTCTATATAAGCCATAATAAAAAGACATAACTGGACCAAGTTCTTTGCCAAAATGAGTATATGAAAAGGCTGGATTATGATAACTTGATTCGTAATTTTCAGGAAGCAGTTCCTCGTGGAGTTCATTATTGTCTTTTTTTAGTTTTTCAAAGTTGTTTATTGTGAAATAATCTGATTCTAATTTTTTTTCAAAAGTAGAGATTTTTAATACAAATTTACTGAGATAGTGAAAAAATCTATAGAAATTTCCATTACTTAAATCGCTATTGGCATAATTTTTTGTTTTTTGGAAAATACCTTCAATGGTATTTATTGTTGCAAGATATTGAGTTTTAATGTCACTATTTTCTTTATCATAAAATTGCTTTAACATAATGTTTCATCCTCCAATTGCTTCGACTATAAACTGTAAAAATACCTTAATTAAATCAGTATATTATCATATATTGATATAATTGTCAATTCTTAGAGCATGTATGTCATAATCTATTCGTCATCTTCGGGCTTGACCCGGAGATCTATTTAGCGATTGAAATAGATTACCCGATCAAGTCGGGTAATGACAGCAATTATTTCCACTTTTAAAATTGCAGAACTAATCCCAGGTTACAAGAAATTCCGTATATTTTTCGCCTTGTAACATCGAATGAAGTATCTTGACTTTGCCGTTACTGGCTTTACAAATCTCAAGTCCTTTTTCCATCCAACCCTGGATTCTGTATTCAATTATTCTATGAATCTCATCAAATTCAATTATCCTGAATAGGACTTTATTTTTGGTCGAGTCTACTATTTCTATACTACATGGAGTGTAATAAGTTGGAAGTATTGATGAAGCTTTTTCGATGATGAAATATGGAATATCTTCTTTCAGAAAACTCTTATAAACAGAAGTAAGGGAATACTCAGCGCTGAAACTTCCAAGTTCAAATGCACCAACTTTTATATTTCCATCAAAAAATAAATCACATAATATTTTGCATGGATCAACTAAAACTTCTTTAAGCGGATACCATCTGGAGGACAGTATTCCGGATGAATAGACAGTTTTTGCAGGATCCACAAGTGAATTAATCCATTTTTGTAGTGAATCTGAACCGAATTTATTCAATATGAAAGCTGGTATGCTCCTTATGGCCGTTCCTATTACTTTCATATAATACTCCTTGGTTTTAGAAATAGTTCATCATATATATATTATATTTTATATCAACAATAATGATAACATTTTATTCCAGATTTTTGTGATATAATATTGAATATTTTCAAAGGAAAATTATTATAACTACAAGATTGTAATTACAGGAGATAACAAATGAATCCTTTACCAGTAAATATTAATCCATTAACAGTAGATTGGACAGTTATAAGTATAGTCATAGGTTATCTTGGAGTCATGCTTTTTATTGGATATTATTCCTCAAAAAAAATAAGTAAAAGTGATGATTTTATGGTTGCCGGAAGAAGGCTTGGACCTCTTATGATGGCAGGAACTCTTGCGGCTACTGAAATTGGTGGCGGAAGTTCCCTTGGTGTTGTAGAAAAAGCATTTGGAAAGTGGGGGATGTCTGCGATCTGGTATGTTTTGACGATGACAGTTACTTTTTTTATTCTTTCAATTTTTGCACCAAACATTAGAAATGCGATGGTAAAGACTGTACCGGAATATTTTCGAAGGAGATATGGTAAACCAAGCGGACTATTGACTGCTGTCATAATGCTGCTTCCGCTTATTGGGCTTACTGCTATCCAGTTTATTGCATCATCTGTAATCCTTTCAGTAATGACAGGATGGTCTTATATTGTATCCCTTGTGATTGTCGTACTTGTCGTTACTTTCTATTCAGTTCTTGGGGGATTATGGAGTGTGACCCTTACAGATGTTGTACAGATGTTTCTGATAGTTTTCGGATTGATAATAGCTGTGCCTTATGCTTTGCAGGCAGGCGGTGGCTGGGAAAAAATAACTTCTGTTATCCCTGCTGAAAAGATGAGTTTAACATCTGGTATTGGCGGGAAAACAATAATATCATTGACGATTATGTATGTGGCATCTTTTGCAGTTGGACAGGAAGCTGTTCAAAGATATTATGCAGCCAAAGATGGAAAATCAGCTCGACGTGGTTCTATTTATGCAGGAATAATTTATCTTGTGTTTGCATTCGTGCCGGCAATTCTTGGTATTATTGCTTTTAGTATGGTCAAAACGGGTATTTTAGATGGCGGTGTTATAATAGCACGTGGAACAAGATATGTTTTACCCGTCCTTGCAGTCAAGGTCATGCCATCATGGCTCGTGGGTATCGTATTTGAAGCCATGTTTACAGCTGCTATTTCCAGCATGGTTCCGGAGTGACTTGCTGCAGGGTCAATATTTTCAAATGACATTT
>DAOVTB010000242.1 GCA_030633305.1 Candidatus Muiribacteriota bacterium | reverse complement strand
TTTTATCATTTTCATGATTTTCGGGAAAATGGGTTCTATTCAATCTATCCTGACTGCTCTTGTTATTTCATTTTCTTTTACAGTTTTTTTTCAGTTTGCCTGTATTGTCAAAGAATTCAGAAGAGGATTGGTAAAACCTTCATTTATATTTCTAAAGGAATATCGCTCTGCAAATTATCTTCCTGCATTCTTTCTGTTTACTATTGGCGTATGGATAGATAAATTTGTTTTCTGGTATAGCCCTGAAACTACTGAAAAAATAGATTTTTTTTTCCGATTCTCTGCATATGATCTTCCTTTTTTTGTTACCTTTACAGTTTTTTCATTCTCTCAATTTCTGATATTGCGTAACATCGACAGCCTTGTAGCACAGCCGTTTAAGGAATTCTCACATGCTCTGACTTTTAATGCACCTTTTTCAGTTATACATGAGAATAAAATTCGATTGATATCAGGCTATCAATTGATCATAAACTATATTCTTTTTGTGTATGGACCAATTATCATGATACTGCTTTTTTTTATTACACACAATAAACTTGATGTTCCATGGGAAAATCCATACATCTTTCATAATTTGATTATAGCCACCTTCTTCTTTGCTCTTTTTTCTGTTAACTATCTTATTTTGCAATATTTAAACTGTCATAAGGAGTTGACTATGAGTGCTTTTTTACTGTTTTTTTTCAATATTACAGTATCGATAATTACAGTAAAGTATCAACTTTCAGAACTATATGGGGTGGGTTTTCTAGCAGGCAGTGTAATTGCAGCTGTCTATTCTGGCTATAAGATTCATATAACGCTTGGTACCTGGGAATATAAAATATTCAGGGAGATAGCAAATGAGTTCTAGACAGACATTTAAAAGAGACATAAATCGAATAAAAGACACTACTCAGCTGGATAAATTTAAGAAATATCCGGTCATAAGTTTTATGCTGATATTTAAAATCCTGATTATTTCAACAGGTCTATATTTATTAAGACCTTCTGAAAAACTTGCTTTTGAATTTCGGGAAAGAAAAAATATAAATAGACAAAGTAAATTAAATTCAAAACTATTATATAACGATCAATTACAGAAAAAACAGGAATAGTAATATGAAGCATCACAGGAAAATAATCATAATTATCGAAGCATGTATTGTTTATGCAGCTTTATTATTTGGTGTCTGGGATTATATGACCAATCTGATAGTTGTGGGAAGTTTTCTATGTGCAGGTTTTGTTTTTTCCATCTTTTATGCTATTCCAGGCTTTGTTATTGCCAGCACCGGATTATTTCTTTCTCTAATGAAACTTAATGAATATAATCTCCTCTCATTTCAGGTAGAAGACTATCTAATGCTGTTTTTTGGAATAACCACTTTTTGCATTTCAGCCTTTATCAGGAAAAATATGGATAAGACATTGAATCATACCTGGCTGAATAATCAAATGCTCAAGGAAAGTCGGGACGATCTGCTTTCTGATCTGGTTTCTATAGACCTTTCTCATAGAAAATTTTTGGAAGATACTTATTTTCGGCCTGATGATCCAGTTTATTTTTATCATGAACTTCGAAAACAGGCAACAAATGTAGAAAGTCTTGTCGAATTCTCGGCCAAATTATTTTCGATACTTAATCGTTATCTGTTTGTTGAAAGTGGCATAATTTATAAAAATATGTCAGGACAGTCAAAACTTGAGCCTATTTTTCAATATGGAAACTGTGAAATGCCAGAAGAGGTTTCTAGTGCAAAAGAACCAGACTGGCTTAAAATAGTACGTAAGAAAAAGAAAATCATAATTTCAAAAAAACCTGGGACTCATGGTTTGTTGATGATTATTCCACTTTCAAGTCAATGGATAGATGATGCACAGTATTTCCTGGTCATTGAAAGAATCAGGTTCGTTATGATAAATCCCAAAACACATATTAAACTTAATGTAGTCAGCCTCATAGTTAAAATGATCTTTGAAAGAAAACTTTATTCATCTACATTGAAAGGTATGAGTATTTCAAAAAAAGTTGTTATCTTTCACGAAGAATTTTCACAAAAAATTCTTGTGGAGCGGATACAGTTTTTTAACAATACAGAAATTGATTACAGAGTTGTAGCGGTAAAATTTTTAGATATTCCATTAGAAGATCGGGAAGAATTTTTTGGAAAACTGGATATAACGACAAGGATGTTTGATGAAAAGTTTCTTCTTGATGGACAGATTATAATAGTCTTCTCATTTGCTAAAGAGATTATACCTGTTATTAAGCGTATTTCAAAAATAACCATACATCCAGATGATGTAAGGGAAATGGAAAAGGATGAATTGGCTAAACTTCTTTCTTAGTATAATTTTCATGGGATTGGAAATCCACATATTAACTCTGGCAAAATCCAGTTTCCAGATGTGGTTTCTCCTATTAGTTTACCATGCTCTTTGTACTTTTTTCTCTTTTCGTTTTTTTCAAGGAGAAACATCAAGATCCGTCACTTTTAAAGAAACATTCTCTTCAGAATTCACAAAGACTTTATTACTGATTGGAATAATTCCAGTTTCAGGTTCTGTTGGACTATTGACGACAGGTCTTATCTTTAAATTCTATCCAGTTGATCCGCTTCCCATTGAAGAATTCGAATTACTTGATCAGAGTTATATGGAAACTTATGCAAAAGGTCTCAAAGAATATAGTTTTTTTAACATAAATCCTGGTTCAATAATTCATAATGAGATATCTTTTGAAGAAGCCAGCTGGAATTTACAGACACTTGACCATCTGGAATGGTTTCCATACAAAACTAAATTTTTACAGTTATTCCTGGAATATTCTCAGCATCCTTCTATTATAGTCGAAGCCAGCAGGATTATTAATCATAAAAAAGATACTATAATAAAAAAAATCAGGCAGCTCGATGGAGAAAAGGATTATTTTAGTCTTGCAGAATTAAATCATGAAATCTATCATCTATGTTTAGTATGCCCTCCTCTTGATAAATTTTATCTGGATAAGGCGTGCACGTTTATTCTAGAAGCGTTGAAAAAGAATGATGCTGATACGGAAATCTATCATTACGCAATTAAATATCATCTGCAGAATAATATGGTAGAGATTGCAGAGAAACTTTTAGACGAAGGAAATAAGAAGTTTCATAATAATAGTCGATTTCAATTAATTTCAGATATTTTTGGACAGGAAATACAATTTAAAAAAGATTGGAAATTTAGTTAGATGACCCAAGGAAATATTGAAACAGATATATGTCTGGTAATTGAAGGTTCATATCCATTTGTAACTGGTGGAGTCGCGACATGGACTCAAAGGTTATGTGAATATTTCAATAAAGAGTTTACTTTTTCAATTTTTGCCTTAACCGCAGGGGATAAAACTGATGATGAAATGCGTTATACTTTGCCGGAAAATGTTAAGGAATGCAGGCATTACAATCTATTTGATAATTCAGAGCTTAAAGCTGCAAAACCTGTTAACTTCGATAAGAATGAACTTCTTTGGAATTATGATGTGATAAGGACTTTAATTTCATCACATGGAGACAGGATTTTAAAGCCTGAAGAGGTTTATCTTCTTGAGGAAATCATAGAAAATTATCAGGCAGGATTTTTTAAACATTTCATGACTACTGAATCCGGGTTCAAATTTATTACAGAATTGTATGGGAAAACATTTGGTGATTACGGCTTTTTGAAATATTATTATAACTGGCGGGATATTTATCTTGTTTTTTCAAGAACAATTCTGCTTATGGATAAGATGCCTAAAGCAAAAATCTATCACTCGGTAACTACTGGTTTTGCAGGACTTCTTGCGTGTCTGCAAACTGCTCTTTACAATAAAAAATCGATAATCACGGAACATGGAATTTATGTCCAGGAACGAACCTTTGAGCTTTCAGAATCTGAGTGGTTGAAGGATTTTTATCTTCGTAAGATGTGGATAGATTTTTATAAGGTAACATCCCGCTGGCAATATCGTACAGTTGATAAACTGGTTACAATTTTCTATGGTAATAAACTGCTCGAGAAAGAATACGGTGCTGATGAAGAAAGGATTCAGGTTATCTCAAATGGTATTAATCCTGAAAGATTCAGTCCCGCAATAAGAAAAAGAGCAATTGAAAAACCTTATCATCTGGGATTAGTAGGACGGGTAGACCCAATAAAGGATGTGAAAACTTTTATTAATGCGATAGCAATTATTAAGACTCTGATTCCTGAAATAAAAGCTTGGATATGTGGTCCTATTGAAGAAGACCAGCGTGTCTATTATAACGAATGTCTTTCAATGGTCGAAATGCTTGAATTAGAAGATATAATTACTTTTACTGGACCAGTCAATGTAATTGACTATTATAGAAAATTTGATGTCCTGCTTTTAACTTCTGTTAAGGAAGCTATGCCTCTTGTGGTAATGGAAGCAATGGCTTCTGGCTTGCCAGTAGTTGCAACTAATGTTGGAGCTTGTAGTGAACTCCTGAATGGTATTCCAACAATTGAAAAAGCTTCTGCACTAGGGAATGTTGCTGCTGGTGAAATTGCTACCGTACTTGATGCCTATGATCTTGCTGTTAAGACGGTGCGTATTTTAAATAACCCTGCTTTAGCAAACAGAATGTCTAATATAGGGATTCGTCGTATCAAACAATTTTATACCTCCCAGATGGTCAAGGATGAATATGAAAAGATATACACTTCACTGCTTGAGGATAAACAAACTGAAGAAATTCCGGATCTTGATTCAATTATTGCAACTTTAAAATCCTAGAACTAATTCTTTTACTATATTTTCAATTTTCTTTTAAAAGGTTTTGTTGTTCCAGATAATCATCAGACATGGAAGTTTTAAGTTTTAACAGGTCTTCGCAGGACTTGAGATTAAAAAATTCCATCACAGGAGCATATAATTTGTCAAAACTTGGGTTATATTTATCATAATTTGAAAATATATCTGCCAGGTAAACAATATTTACCAATGTTTTGATGTTGTCGGGTGCAATGTGAGGTGTGTGATGCATTCCAATTGTTTCAGATACAATATCAGGAAGGCCCCATTTTATACAAATTAATCTACCTATTCTGGCATGAGTAGTATTGACTGCAATGTTTTCAAGGAGTTCAATATCCAATTCATTTTTGCTGCAGAAGTTCTTGATATTTGAAATCAGGTTATTACCTTGAGCGCGAATTACTATTTTCCCCAGATCATGGAGGAGACCACATATAAAAGCATCTTCAGAAAGATTTCGTAATCTTAGCTTTGAAGCTAGTTTTTTTGAATAAAATGCTACTTCATTAGCATGCTGCCAAAGATTTTGAAGTATCTTATCTCCTTTTTGGTAGAATGATTGATTAATTGCACAACTCAAAAGGAGTGATTCTACACCTTTGAATCCAATTATCTTAACCGAATCCTCAATTGTATTTATTCTGCGTCTCATCATGAAAGCAGCTGAATTCGAGAGTTTCAAAAGATCTACAGTCAGAGTTGGATCCTGTCTTATTTTTACAGCAATCTCTTTTAAAGTAGAATCCTGTTCATTAAGTAATTTCATTAGATGCATGATATTTTCAGGGAATCTAGGAAGAGACTGTAGCTTATCGACCATGTTTTGAGATATTTGGGATAATGAACCCTTTTTAATATGATCAAGTGGCATTATTATATGGACAGTAGTTGAAACATCATCGCTGGTGATAGAGAAATGCTGTTCCTCCATACCTGCTTTTTTTAATGAAAGCTGGATCATTAACAATCCAAGTCCACCACTTTCAACAGTATCAAAAACATTTGCTAATGCATCCTCCATACCTTTGAAATTCTTAGCCAATTCTATTTTAGAATCAATTCTTTTTTTCTCAAATTCAAGCAATGGACTATTATTTACCACTTTTATTTCAAGGGAGTCAGGATTACATAAGAATGTAGTTTCAACATAAAAATTCTGTTTTGTAAGTTCTTCATGGAAATATTCAAGGTGGTCAGAAAATGATTCTGCAAAAAGCGCCAGTTCTTTATCATAAAGATTACGATCACGTATATCAACACCTTTATCAGAAAAATGAATACGTTTGATATTGGCTCTTTTTCCGTTATTTATAAGTTCTCTCAACACAAATTGCAAAGAATTAAAAAGTTCAAGCAAGTCCAGACTGGTCAGGATTATTTCAAGAACTTTGTTTAATTCCTGTATTGTTTCCGGCTTGTTAGAGCTGCATTTAATTTGTATAGGATGATGCCATTTTATTGC
>DAOVTB010000343.1 GCA_030633305.1 Candidatus Muiribacteriota bacterium | reverse complement strand
CCTGTATTTAATACAACTAATGCTCTTGTTATATACTGCAATTGGATATCTTTTAATGAAAAACCAAGACTTTTCATAATAACTATTTGGGATGAATCTTTTGCAATCAGCATTTTTAAGAACAGTGATGTGATCAGCATTGCCACAAGAATTGCAATTATCACTGCCAGTAGTGTCAGAAGTTTTAACTGACTGGTTGTATTTTTAAATGTCTGATCAACATAGCCATCTATATCGATTATTTTTGCCGGATAAAATGCTTCTGCATATTCATCAATTTTTTCATCCGTATTTGTTTTAACATCTAAATTGGCCATATACCACAATGCTGTTTCATGATTCGGTGCTATATCCGCTTTTGCAGTTTTACCGCCATTAGTAATATCCTGGTAGATTCCACTTACCTGCATCATCTTTATCTGATCATCTACCACCAGTTGTACATTTTCACCAACGCTTTTTTCAAGTTCTCCGGCTATCAGATAGGAAAGAGCGATCTCATTATCCCCTACCGGTGCGGTGCCTTCCAGGTATTCCAATGGGAAAACAGTAGAATCTCCTGTTCCGACAATAAGACTTTCTTCATTTCCATCTTTATTTATTATGTTGAACTTACATATTATTAATGTTGAAAATGTCTCTACATCCGGGTCTTTTTCTATATAAGTGACCATATCTTCAAATCGTTCGACGATATTTTCTGTATGCCGTAGATCAATCAGAATATCACTGTGTCCCATGCCCATATAGGTGACAAACTCGGGAGATTCAACTGTATTAAGAAAATTTATTGGTACAATAATAATAAATGTACAGATGAAAAATACAAAGAACAATAATGTGTATAATTTGAATCGTAGAAGAACATCCCTTAGTCCTATAAAGATATTAACATTAAAGAACCTGTTTTTATTAAGGGGAAAAAAACTCTTTCCTGTATATGATTCACCTGTGTTCCCCAATCGGAGAGCTTCTACTGCTGTAATTCTGTTAAATCTTCTCAGTGTCAGCATGCAGAAAAATAGGACAATAAAGAAAATAAGACCTGTTGCCAAAAATGGAATCATTAACTGTACAATACTTTTTGGCGCAGAACCTATATAAAGCATAATATTCGCAGAGAATATCTTATTCAAAAACAATGAAAGTATATAGCCAGATACACAAGCACCTGCTGCCATAACAAAATACTTTGATATATATAATCTTTTTATATCAGGCGGTAAAATCCCTATAGCTTTCATTACCCCAATTTCCTTATAATCCTCTTCAATGGTTGCCAGGATGGTAAACCTCAGACAGAGGAGTGCTACAATATTGAGTAATAAACTGATAAACAGAATTACAGCAGCAATAAGACCGTCAGTCAAAGCATTAAGAGTTTTAAGTAATTCATAGTCAATGGTCGGACCTTTCTGGGGCATGCCGGATAATCTATAGGAGTTGGTGAACTCACTTATTTTGCCTGGATCATGTAATTGAAATCCGATCTGATATTCTATTTCCCCAAAGTTCTCTTTAAGATTTTCAAAATCCGTATCACTTACAACAAAACGTTTTGAACTTATTATGGATGGATTCATCTGTACATCCCGAATAAAACTAACCACTGTAAATTCCAGTTGAGTTTTGTCATTTTTGATTCTAAGTGTATCACCAATTTTCAGGTTTTCTTTTTGCATGTAGTAGATAGGAACAGCTATTTCACCATTTGAAACATGAATTACCTGACTTTGTAGATCGAGTAAGAAATCAAAGTGATCATTCTGTTTTACAAATCCCATTTCCATTACACCGGCTTCTTCCGGAGTAGGATTATCCTTAAAATAAACATTAGATTCGTGAATATTTATCGATTCAGCAGTTTGCTGAATTTTTACAAGTTCATTATCCAGGGTCCATTCGTCAATACTGGTCTGATTGAATTCTCCTGAATGACATTGGATAAAATGCGGTGCATTTGATTTTTCAAGTAAGTGATATACTGAATTACTTAAATCAATAAACATATTTGAACCACAGGAAATAAGTGTTGCAGAGAGCATGATAAAGATAAAAACTGCTATAGTTATGATCTTTTTTCTTAGAAAATCTTTCTTTAACATTTTTAATAACACTACATTACCTCCATTACTTTCGTCTGTTATTTATTGACTATAAGAGATTGTCGGAAAAGTACCCAACTTTTGATAATTTAATACACT
>DAOVTB010000026.1 GCA_030633305.1 Candidatus Muiribacteriota bacterium | reverse complement strand
TTTTGTCGATTTTGTTGTTTTATATTTCCAATTATAAAAAAAGCAGTGTTTTATATAGTTATGCCAATATTTATTCCCTTCAGGGAAAAATGAAAAGAGCGAAAAAAATATTTTCTAAAATAGCTGAATTGAATGAAAAGGGTAGGATTGAGGAATCATCATTATATCAACTGTTTAATATGACATATCTTACAAAAAATAAAGAAAGTATGTATGTGTACCTTGAAAGACTGAAACGAAATTATCCGAAAAGTGTATATTTAGATGATATCAGCTTCAGGATCTTAAAGTTTAACAAATTTGATTTAGATGATTGTAATAAATTCATGTTAGAATTTAGTGATTCGCCGTGGTGTGATGATGTTATGTTGCAGCAATTATTGAACTATAGACGATCAAATAAGCCTGAGATGGCAAAAAAAATGAGGGAATCTATAAGGGGACTTTCAAGGTTTGCAAATATAATAATTGAAAATAAAAAACACATAGTAGCTTACAGAACATCAAGTTATTTTGAATTAATGGAAAATAAACTATAAAAAATAACTTCACTCTTGCAAAAAATTAACGTCATTGTTATAATAACTAAATATTGAACTTTTAACATCTATCAGGAGAATGGGTATATTATGGGAAAAGCCAAGGAAATGGAAGCGAATACAGAAAATATAAATCCAAACGTTAAAGACGCGGATTACTTACTCTGGCAGAGATATAAAACAACTCAGGATCAAATGATCAAAGAAGAGTTAATAATTAAATATGCACCATTTGTCAAATATATTGCAGGTCGGATTGCTATGAATCTTCCATCAAATGTTGAATATGATGATTTGGTTGGTTATGGTATTTTCGGTTTGATTGATGCAATTGAAAAATTCCAGCCTAATAGACAGGTAAAATTTAAAACCTATGCTCAAACACGTATTCGAGGTTCAATATTTGACGAATTAAGAGTGCTAGATTGGGCTCCGAGAAGTGTAAGGCAAAAGGCAAGACAACTTGAAAAAGCTTTTATTGAGCTTGAAAACAGGATTGGAAGACCTGCAACTGATGAAGAGATTTCTGAAGAAATGGGTATTGGTCTTACCGAATTGTACAAATTATATAATGAAACCCGTGGTTCTGTTTTGATGTCTCTTGATGAAGTCTGCTATGAAGATGAAAGCAATACAACAAGAATTAATTTTATTGAAGATGAAAAAACTCCAACACCTCATGCCAAGGTAGAAGAGGATGAAATGCGTGGTATACTTGCTGGCGCGATCGGTAATCTTTCTGAAAGAGAAAGACTTGTCGTGACTCTCTATTATTACGAGGAATTGACTCTTAAAGAGATTGGTGAAGTTCTTGGAGTATCTGATTCGCGTGTTTCGCAATTACATACTAAAGCTGTTTTGAGATTACGTGGGAAATTAAGCAAATATCAAAAAGATAGTTCTGGTTGATGAAATGACAAGTATTATTATTGAAGGTGAAGAACTGGAAATAATTCTCAAAGAAGCTTCTGAAAAATTAGGAGTCTCAGATATTAGTGAGTTGAAATATGAGATTCTTGAAGTCAAAAAAAAAGGTCTATTAAAGAAAAAAAATATTCTTAAAGTTGAAATCAGCGTCTTGGAAAATGAAGTAATTGATGCTGATAATTCTGATGATTCTACTGATGTTGAAGAAAGAAACCCCTTTGCAGATCTTGAAGAAGATTTGCCTATTGATGGGACTTATGAGATAACAGTAACTTACGGAGAAGGTATTTTTCTTACTGTTACTCCGTCTGAATTCGGTGGCCGCGAGATTCAAATTACTGAAGTCATGCAGGAACTTGAGACACAGGGGATTGACAACGTCATTCTATCTGAAGTTGATATGGCTGTTGAACTGCAGACTGGTGTTCCTGAAAAAATTGCTGAATTTGATCCAAACATATTTAAAGATGCGGTATCCTCTGTAAAAATAAAAAATCATAGTCTTGAGGCTTATGCTACTGTAAAACCACCTAAATTTGGTCAGGATGTAAAACATGAGATGTTGATGTCATCGCTTGAACTGGTAGAAGTCAGGTTTGGGATTATTCAGGAAGCACTTAATGAAATTGTTGAAAAAAAACTTTATGATAGTGAAGTTCTGGTTGCAAGGGGAGTTTTTCCAGAAAATGGTGAAGATGCCCAGATAGTTTTTAATTTTGATGAAAAAGAAGTAAAACTGAGTCCAAAAGAGCTTGAGGATGGTTCTGTTGATTTTAAACAGCTGGATACCATAGTCAATGTTTCAAAAGGTGAAGTCATTGCAACTCGAATCCCTCCTACACCCGGAAAAGAAGGAAAATCTGTAAAGGGTGATATTATAAGACCCAAACCAGGTAAAGATAAAAAACTTCCGCAAGGAAAAAACACTCGTCAGTCAGATGATGATTTACATCTATATTCTGATATTGATGGTCAGCTTATAAATGATGGTAAAAGAATTAAAGTAGTACCGATTTGTGAGATTAAAGGTGACGTTGATTATTCTACTGGAAATATTGAATTTATAGGTAGTGTAATAATTCGTGGAAGTGTACTTGATGACTTTAAAGTGACAGCTGAAGGAGATATTTTTGTTAAAGGAAGCATCAATAAATGCTATCTCGATGCTGGACAGGATATTATCTGTGAAAAAGGGATAATTGGTCGTGAAGGCGGATTTATTAAAGCAAAAAGAAATGTAAAGGCTAAATTTGCTGAAAATGCAACTATAGTTGCTGGGAATTCAGTTTTAATGAAAAAAGCGTTTATGTTTTCCAATGTTAAAGCAGGGAAAGAAATAAAAGTAACCGATAAGAAAGGTGCTATTGTTGGCGGAGAGTTGTTAGCAGGTAATCTTGTTGAAGCGGGTTACATAGGTTCTGACAAAGAAACTCATACAACTCTTAAAGTAGGTATTTCTCCTGAACTTATAGAGAGAAAGTGTTACATCGATGAAAGAATTCCTTTTATTGAGAAAAATATTCCAATAATTGAAAAGATACTGGTACAGTTAAAGGCTGAAAAAAATAAGCAGGGTGATAAATTTCCACAGAATAAGGATGTTTTATTGAAAAAATCCTTTTTAACATACAAGCAATACACTACTGAACTTCCTTTGATTAAAGATGAAAAAGGAAAGATTGATCAACAGATTGATTCTGCCAGAGGTGGTGAAGTTCGGGCTCACAATGTAATTTATCCAGGATGTGAAATTCATATCAGAAAAGGCGTTCGCCTTGTCAAAGAACCAATAAAAGCTGCAATCCTGATATATCAGGAAGGTAGTGTAAAAGTTGGTCAGTATCTGGGAAAAAGTAAGAGTAAATAATAATGATACATAGAATATTAAATAAAGATGATTCCGCGAGATATGGTTTATTAAAACTTGGGCATTGTGAAGCTGAAACGCCTGTTTTTATGCCATGTGGGACACGAGGAGTTGTAAAGTCACTTGATGTAGATGATCTGAAAAAACTAGGCTATGATATTATTTTGGGAAACACTTATCATTTATTTTTAAAACCCGGAATTGAAGTTATTAATGAATTTGGTGGTCTTCATGAATTTATCTCATGGGATCGTAATCTTCTAACAGATTCTGGTGGTTATCAGATATTTTCACTAATGAAATTTAGAAAGATCGTTGAAGAAGGTATTAACTTTTCTTCTCATATTGATGGATCAAAACACTTTATGTCTCCTGAAATTGCAATTGAAGCACAGCGTGATTTAGGATCAGACATAGTTATGTGTTTTGATGAATGCCCGCCACATACTTATACGAAAAAAGAATCTGAATTATCGTTAAAACGTACACTTCGATGGGGAAAAAGATGTAAGTCAGTTCAATTAAAGGAACATCAGCGCATGTTTGGTATTGTACAGGGTGGAATGTTTGGAGATTTGCGCGAATTCAGTGCAACGGACACTGTAGAAACTGGTTTTGACGGGTATGCAATAGGTGGATTAAGTGTTGGTGAAGGTAAAGAAGTCATGTACGAAATGCTAGAATATTCACTGAAAAATTTACCTGTTGACAAACCAAGGTATTTGATGGGAGTTGGTGATCCGATTGACATACTTGAAGGTGTTGGAATGGGTGTTGATATGTTTGATTGCGTGATGCCTACACGTATTGCTAGGCATGGCCTTCTCTATACTTATAATGGGAAATTAAATATTAAAAATCTGAAATTTGAACGGGACAAAAATCCAATAGATCCTAATTGCAAATGTCCAGTTTGTCAAAAATATTCCAGGGCTTTTTTGAGACATCTATTCAAAGTAGGCGAACATACGGTGTCAAGACTATTGACACTTCATAATCTTTATTTCATGAATGACTTTATGCGCAATATTAGAAAAGCAATTAAAATGAATTGTTTTAATGAGTTTAAGTCATCTTTTTTGAGTTCTTTTTGTTCAAATTCTGTCAATAAAACCTGACAACTGAGCATTATTTATTAAAATTTTTAAAAAGTTATTGTAATAAATATTCTTTTTTGTTAAAATTTATTAAATTAATTTAAAAATTATAATTTATGATAATAGATAATTTAAATAAAAATGGAAATATAGTTTTTCAAAAGGATAGATATTTCAGGGAAAAAAGACTTTCTACAGTACCTCAGCGGAAATATAGATCTGTTTTGAAAAACAAGCTTGTTAAACATGATAATGTTTTGAAGGTGGCTATCATAATATTATTATCAGTTTTTGCGATTTATGAACTGGATTACATTTGTAGAAAAACGTTATATTTCAAAATTAATGATATTGTTATCAAAGGGAATAACATTGTATCAAGTGAAACTTTGCTGAAGATGTCAGGAATAAATATTTTTGATAATACTTTATCCACTGATTTTTTAGAAGTTAAAAACCGAATTATGAAAAATCCATGGATAAAAAGTGTTGAAATTAATCGAACACTTGATAATGTGGTTGAAATAAATATAAAGGAAAGAAGCAGTTCTTATGTTACGGTTGCTGGAAACGGAAAGCGCTATGTTATTTCAGAGGATGGTGTTGTGTTATCCGGGGTTGAAAGTATAGCGAAAATATCTGAAAATCAGAATATGGTTATTTCAGGTTTGTTTCCATCAGTTCCAGTTCTTGGAATTGTTGCAGGGAAAGACAGGTTTAAAAAGGCAATTAACTGGCTTAAGAAACTTGGTAGTTATGACTTCGGAAGAATTACTGAAATTCATGTTGGAGATGATTCCAATTTTTTTTTCAGATTAAAGGATGGAATGAAGATATTTGTAAATTCTGTTAAGGAACTTGAGTCAAAACTTGTGTTTTTAAAAAAAATACTTTACAAGATTGATTTACAGAAATTATATATACAATATATTGATTTACGAGTAAACAGGGGTTTAATAATAAAACCGTATTGAAAAGAAGGGATAGTAGTGTGGAATTGGATAAACTTAATTGTATTGATATAGGTTCAAACAAGATTAGAAGTCTTAGTGCTGTTATTGATAAGGAATATAATCTTGAATTTACTGCATATTGTGAATGTGAAGCCAGAGGAATAAAAAAAGGTAAGATCATTGATTTTGAAGCATTGTGTTATTCCGTAGAAAACTTGATTGAACAATTAGAGAAGAAGTCTGGCCATGAAATAAAAAAAGTATTTGCATCAATTTCAGGTGGGAATATTTATTCTTCGAATTCACAAGGTCGTGTGAAGGTAGCCAGTCCGTTTAAAGAGATAAGTGCTGAAGATGTCAGTAGAGCGATTAATTCTGCAAAATCTGCACCGTTGCCTAATGGCAAAGAAATAATTCATGTTATTCCCCGTGAATTTGTAATTGATGGTAATGGTGGAATTCGTGATCCGCACGGTATGGCTGGTGAAAATTTAGAAGTTAATGTCCATATAATTTCGATTGACTCGATGTTTTTACAGAATTACAGAAAAATTTTCGAAAGAGCGAATGTTGAAGTTAAGGATTTTGTTTTTCAGGGATTTGCCAGCGGTGAATCTATTTTAACTGAAGATGAAAAGTCATTTGGTACTTTGCAGGTTAATATTGGTTCTGGTACAACTGAAATAGTTGTTTACAAAAATGGTGGACCTGTATTTTCATCAGTATTGCCAATTGGTGGTGATGCAATAACTAGTGATATTGCTCAAGTTTGGAAAATACCTTCAGAGGATGCTGAAAAAGCAAAGATTTCATATGGTATGGCAAGTTCTGAATTACTTGAAAAAAATGAGACCATTGAAATAAGTGTAACTGATGATTTACATGAAAAATTTGAAACGAAAGAACTGTGCGATATTATAGAAGCACGTTTAGAAGAAATATTTGGAATGATCTATGAAAGCATTAAATCTCTTCCTGAAACAAAAGAATTGACGATGGCAGTTGTTACTGGTGGAACTTCCAGGATGCCAGGAATAACTCTTCTGCTAAAAAGATTTCTTGAAAGTTTAGGTGTCAAGGTTTCTGTTAAACTTGGCGTTCCAAATCTTTCAGGACCGATTCACTTTAAAAAAATTGAAGATAAGTATAAAAATCCGTTATATTCGACAATCATTGGACTGGTAATTACCGGACTGTATAACAAAATTGGCAGCGATGATATTATCGGTAGCCCGCTTATTACCAAGATAGTCGATTATTTCAGAAGTATTTTAAACAAAAGAGGAGGAAAGAAAAGTGGTTTATGATTTTGATTCAGTAAACGGCCAGGCCGATATTAAGGTCATTGGTGTTGGTGGCGGAGGTAATAATGCCGTTAATCGTATGATACACCATGGTATTAGTGGTGTTGAATTTATTGCTGTAAATACAGATTCCCAGACTTTACAGTTAAGTCAGGCAAAATTGAAAATACAGATTGGTGATAAGTTAACAAAAGGTCTTGGTGCTGGTGCTAAACCGGAAGTAGGCCAGAAGGCTGCTGAAGAAGACAAAGACAAGCTTAAAGAACATCTTGAAAATACAGATATGGTTTTTATCACAGCTGGAATGGGTGGTGGAACTGGTACTGGTGCTGCTCCTGTTATTGCTGAAATTGCAAAAAGTATGAATATTCTTACTATTGGTGTAGTAACCAAGCCTTTTATGTTTGAAGGTAAAAAAAGAATGAAGCTTGCTGAAGAAGGTATTAGGAAATTAAAAGAACGTGTTGATTCAATAATTGTGATTCCTAATGATAATCTTCTTGGTATTATTCAACAGGATACCACATTGATTGAATCTTTTATATTTGCTGATGATGTACTCAGACAAGGTGTACAAGGTATTTCAGATGCAATTGTTGGTCCTGGAATGATCAATGTTGATTTTGCTGATGTAAAATCAATTATGACTGATTCTGGTTCAACTTTGATGGGAATCGGCGAGGGAACTGGTGAAAACAAAGCTGCAGATGCTGCTATGAAGGCAATTAATTCACCGCTTCTTGAAACAGAAATAAATGGAGCAATGGGTATTCTTTATAACATCACTGGTGGTGTTGATCTCGGACTGCATGAAGTAAGTAAAGCAAGTGATATTATTCATGAAGCAGCTGATCCAGATGCGAACATTATTTTTGGTGTAACTATTGATGAAAACTTGAAAGATGAAGTTATTATTACTGTAATTGCAACTGGTTTTGCTCAGGAAAAAAATCAGCCTAAGAAAAGACCTTTTACATTGACCATGGCAGATGAAGGATCAGACACAAAGGCAGTACTTAAAACTGCAGGAGTAAATACTTCGCCATACAATAACAGAGATAATTACGATGTCCCAGCTTATTTAAGAAAATCTAAATAACTGAGTTTATCTGGTTTTAATTAAAAAATAACATATTGATTAAGGGTCGAGCATGCTCGACCCTTAATCAATTAGAATAGAATTTTCAACCTTTACAACTAGTAACTATGAAAGAAATTGAGCTTTTCCCATCAAAAAAAGTAAAATTACCTGACGCAAAGATTGCGGGACTTTTCTATCCCGGAACATATGAAGAAAGTTTGATGAATCTTGGATTTCAAGCAGTATATTCAATTCTTTCTGAGTCTTCAGACTGGTATTGTGAAAGATTTTATCATAGTTTTAAAGATGGGCTTCAAAGTATAGATCTAAGCATGCAGTTAACAATGATGGATGCAGTCTTCGTAACTCTTGGCTGGGAACCACATATTTTTAATCTCCTCGATTCGCTTTCGAAGGGAAATATTCTTTGGAAAAATAAACGTTCTATACCTGTTATCATTGGAGGTGTTCTTTCAGATACCCAATGTTTAAAAAGTCTTGATGATTTTATTGACTACTTGTATAATGGTGAAGCAGAAGTTGGATTTGAAAATATTCTTGAAGAATTAGCTCATTGTGAAAATTATAAAGAATATTTTAATAGGATTTGTAATACAGAATTTAGAATGCAGGACATGTCAGAAACTCGTTCCTATTCAAGAATTATTTCATTAAGTGGACATAGTCATTTTAAAAGCTCTTTTCTGATCTCTGTGATGCGGGGGTGTGTTAATTCCTGTAAATTCTGTTTGCTTGGTTGCGGAAAAACCAGATCACTTTTTCTGGAATTTAATAGATTCAAAAAACTCCTTGATCCTGTTATTGCACGTAAAGATGTTACTTCCATTGGTCTTGTTGGAACTTCACCAACCCAGAACCCTTATTTTTTAGAATATCTGGAATATATTGTGAAACATGGAAAAAAAATAGGCTTTTCTTCATTGCGTATTGGTAATAAAATTATTTCCGACTTGCTTCCATACTTAAAACAATCGACTCATAAGACTTTGACTTTTGCTCCTGATGCATTTTCTGACCGTCTTGGAAAAGAAATCGGAAAACCAATACCTTTTTCTGCACTATTGGCTATGATTGTAAAATTGACGGAACATGGTTTTTTCAATTTTAAATTGTATTACATGATTGGATTACCAACCGAGACTCAAAAAGATGTTGAAGAACTTGTTACAAATATAAAGCATTTGCTGAAAAATAAGAGTATTCATCTCAAACTTAGTTTCAGTCATTTTGTACCTAAATCTGGTACAGTAATGAACGAGTGCAATTTTACATCCCGTAAAATAGTAAAACAGAGAATTAATTACATCAAGAAACAGCTTAAAATTAGAGATATTTATGTTGAAAGTAATAGCGATACTATAGTTCAAGCGGCATTTTCAAAATTTCCAGAGCTGGTTATTACAGAACTAGTGAAGCAGAAGTTTAGATTTCCAGAACGATCTGATTTAAAAAGTTTTGAGAAACTTCTATTGACTTAGTTCCTGAATTTTTTCTCGAGCAAACTGCATATAAATTGAATATGTTTTTAAGTGGATGACTTCCATGAACATTTTTTTCGCCTGAATAAGTTTTCCCTTTTTCTCATACAGAAGGGCTAATTTATAATAAATCTTTGGCAGATAATCTAAACGTTTCAAATCTTCAGCCAATTTTAAAGATTCCAATGTATAAGTCAGACTTTTTACAAAGTCACCCTTTAAATAATATTGAGTTCCAAGAAAAATGCTTTTTTCAATAGTTGTAACTATATCTTTATTCTCGAATACTTCAAGATATGGAGAAGAGGGATATTCATTTTTGAGCAAAGTATAAAATTTTATAAAATTCTTCTTATTTAAAAAAGAAGAAATCCGGCATAAATAATATATTGTTTCTTCTCTAAGAGGAGTTTTTGAGTTGATCTGCTTATAGAAAAGATCAAAATATCGAAAACTTTTTTGTAATTTTAGTTTCTTATATTGGAGTTTTGCAAAATAGTAAAGATAAACAGGATTATCTTTTACTTGTAGTTTTCCAGTTGTTTTAATGTATTTACCAGCAACTGATTTTATTATCGAAGTTATTTTGATAGGACAGTCTGAATGGGAATATTTTTCAAGTGGAATTTGATGTGTAATTTCTACACTGTTATTCAAAAATTTTACTTCAGGTAGATAAAATTCCTGACTTGAGAACAACACTATAAACGATG
Organism: Candidatus Muiribacteriota bacterium; assembly: GCA_030633305.1. Classification (GTDB taxonomy): domain Bacteria; phylum Muiribacteriota; class DAOVTB01; order DAOVTB01; family DAOVTB01; genus DAOVTB01. Next base: position 21,617 of record DAOVTB010000026.1, on the reverse strand, counting down.
ATGTGCTTGAAACGGGTCTAATAATATCTAATCTCTTGTATTTTGCTGGATTGAAACTTCCAACTATACAAATATCATCATTTTTAAACTGATGATATGATTCAAATTGAAAATCCTGAGGTGACTTATATACAATTACTTTAGAATTATTAGTCAATACCAGTGTATTGTCAATTAAACTGACACGTGGAAAAATGGCTAATGCGAGAAAGAGAAAAACTAAAAATGAGGTTGCAATAATTTTGGGGTTATTGCACATACCCATCTCGTTTTAATTCATTCAAGTATCCATTTTTAATCAAAATAGACTGATAGCCATGAGATACCATCCATTTTTTTTCAGCGTTAGATATTTTCATAGACATAGTTGATTTAATTTTTATTGTATACAAAATTGATTCTGATGGAACCTTGCTACCTGAAACTATAGAATCCCAACTATTTTCCTTAAATGCGTTCCTGTTTGGTCCGCAATTGTAACCTGCAATTGATTTTGAAAGAATATCTATATTAGAACCACCATACTTTGCCATTTTTTTGAAATTTCCATTCAGATACCTTGCGCCACCTCTCATGTTATCTTCTGGATCATAAGGATTTACTCCAAGAGATTTAGCGGTAAAAGGCATAAGCTGTGTGAAACCTATAGCACCACAATTACCCTGAGCATATTTACTTACTGTAAAACCAGATTTTTTTCGGTGGATATAGCTGCTTTCGGCATTAACAAGTGCACTTAAGACATTACTAGAGTTAATTCTATTACCATTTTTATCAGAAACTGCAGGAAGAGATGTCATTGCAGAAGAACTGATATTGAGCATTTTATCAAATGGGAGAGTATTTTTTGTCAATTCATTTCCAGAACCCCATTTTTCTTCAGCAGCCTTTATCATTTTAAGATGTTCTATAAGAGCTTTCTTAGTTTTATCATCAATCTGTCCCGTCTTAGAAATTCCATTGGCTTTCTGAAAATCAAGGATCATAGCACTTCTTGATGTATGTTTCTTAAAATTAAGAAATTCAATGAGTATCATTTCAACATCGTATTTATCTAAAGAGATACTTTTTGAAAGAAAAAAATCAATTTTCTTTATCCTGGAATAATCAACCGGGAAATTACCCGCTGGAGCCGTTGGTGTACTTGAAACAGGAGTGGTTATAATTTCTGGCGATATCACAACTACATGATTATCATCAGTGTCAGGATAATTTAAGGAATACAATTTTGAATAAATTTTATCGAGCTCCGCTTCGAATTTTCCTGTATCCTGATTATTTGAAATAGCCTTATTTATTTTTTTTCCAAGATTGATAGCTTTTTTCTTATAATAATTAGTTTTAAAATTATTGATTACTTTTCTGATCCAACTTTGAGGCTTTACATTTTTTTGACTCTCAGTATTATCTTCTAGCTGGCTGGTTGCTTTCTCTAATCTGGCTTTGAGCATTTCAAACTTTTCAAGTTTCTCCTGAGCTTTTGAGTCATAGAAGCCATCTTTTCCAAGTGTATACATATAGTCTTGAAAAGCAGCATCCATATCACGACGCATTTCTCCATAATCCTGAGAAAAAAGACACGAAACGGAAAAAAACAAAATCAGCAACAATAATAAATTTTTCATATAAATATCCAGTTTTTAATAGTTACTATTATTATATATTATATATCAACTTTGTCAATCCGTTTGGATTTTAAATAAATTGTTGAATTTGTGCAAGAATTTGGGAATTTGACCGATAACCAAAATAACAAACTGTATACATTTAGAATATTTAATATAAAAATTTGAGGTTTTGAATGAAAAAGAAAGTAGTGTTGCCAAATGGTGTCAGGATAGTATTGGAACCGATTGATTATGTACGGAGTGCATCAGTTGGATTTTGGGTGATAAATGGGAGTATTCATGAAAAGGATGAATCTCAGGGAATAAATCACCTTATTGAACATATGCTTTTTAAGGGAACTAAAACTAGAAACGCACAGATGATTGCAAAAGAAATGGACATGATCGGCGGTCATATGAATGCATTTTCCAGTAAAGAGTATTCATGCTATTATGCTAAAGTAATTGAAAGCAATCTTAATGCATCGCTCGAACTTATATCTGATTTGATTCAAAACTCTATTTTCAAAGAGGAAGATCTGAAATGTGAAAAGGGTGTAATTCTTGAAGAAATCAATATGTATGAAGATTCTCCTGATGAACTGGTTCACGATATACTTGGTGAAGTTTACTGGGGAGAAACTCATCCTTACGGAAGATCTATTCTTGGAAAAAAAGAAATAGTTGAAAGTTTTACAAGAGATTTTGCTTACGAATATTATAAGGAAAAATATGTTCCTCAGAATCTGATAATATCAATTGCAGGTAAGTTTAAATATGAAAAAGTTATTGAGAAAATCAAGAAATTATTAGGTGATTTCAATAATAAAGGTTCAAACGATCTTTATGTAAAATGTGAAAGCCATGATAGAAAAAATAAATTTGTACATAAAGATACTGAACAGGTTCATATTTCTCTTGGAACAAAAGGATGCAAATATAAATCACAGGAAAAATATGCACAGACCATTTTTAATATAATACTTGGCGGAGGGATGAGTTCAAGATTATTTCAGAGTCTGAGGGAAATGCATGGTCTGGTTTACAGTGTTTATTCATACCAGACAAGTTATATGTCAGATGGAATGTTCGCAATATATATTGGAACTCATCCTACAAAAATAAAAAATGTCTTTGAGCTCATGAATAAGGAATTTGATATTCTATTAAAATCCGGTGTAACTTCTGAAGAAGTTAAAATTGCAAAGAATCAATTAAAATCATCCCTTTTAATGGGGCTAGAGTCTACTTCAGGTGTAATGAATAGAATTGCGAGACCAGAGATATATAATCTTAAACGAAACAAAATAGATACAATTATAAGAAAGATTAATAAAGTTAGTGTTGATCAAGTACATGAAATATTGAATTCTATGCTTGGAGAAAATCACTTTCTTGTATCTGGTGTAGGAAATATTGATATGAATAAAATTGATATCAGCGGATTTAACGACCTGGAAACTGAATTTATTGGATAACAGCATGCATGAGAAAATTATACATTATTTGATTAAAAATGGTATTGACTATTTTATTGAACAGAATGTAAGAAACATAAAATATCTGACAGGATTTAAAGGAGACGGTGGAATTCTCCTTATTGATTGTAAAAAAAGGTGTTTTAAATTTCTAACCGATTTTAGATATATAGAAAAAGCTCGCCAGGAAGTTTTTGACATAATTAAAATTGTACAGACCTCAAAGAATTATTATGTATCGCTTAAAAATGAAATTAAAGAAAATAACAGTATACAGATTGGTCTAGATGGAGAGTCAACAAGTTATAATATTTGGCAATTACTTCAAAGTAATTTTTCAAGTGCAACTTTAATAGAATTAACATCACCTGCAAAATTTTTCAGGCGAGTTAAAAACAGGAATGAAATTGAAATAATGAAAAAGGCAGCAGAAATAGCTGATTCAGCATTTGTTGAAGTTCAAAAAGAAATATATGAAGGAATAACAGAAAGGAAACTTGCTGCAGCATTGGAATATAATATGAGATTATTAGGAGCTCAGAAAGCATCATTTGACGTAATGGTACTTTTTGGTCGAAAAAGCTCTCAACCACATGGAGTGCCTGGAAATGACATTCTTATGAAAAATATGCCGATATTATTTGATTTTGGAGCAGAAGTAGATGGATATTGTTCTGATATGACAAGAATGGTGTGGTTTGGTAAGGATATAGATAGTGAATTTAAAAATATCTTTGAAATTGTATTAAATGCACAAATTGAAACTTCTAAATATATAAAAGTTGGTCGAACAGGCGAAGAATGTGATTTATACTGCAGGAAGATATTTGAAAAGGATAAGGTCGAAGAATATTTTGGTCATGGTCTTGGTCACGGTGTAGGAATGGATATTCATGAAGATCCATATCTTGCTCGAGCGGTTGAAGAAAAGCTTGAAAAGGGCAACATTGTAACCGTTGAACCTGGATTGTATTTCCCTGGAAAATTTGGAGTAAGAATCGAAGATACTGTATTGATAGGGGAGTCAGGTATTGAATTGGTATTTACAAAGACAGATAAAAATATTATAATAATAAATTAGTGGAAGGTTGGAATTATGAATTTAATTAGAGTTATTTTTTTTGTTGCGTTGATGGTAACTTGTAGTTTTTACTCATTATATGCAGAATCCATATTGACTTTGCCAGTACCTACTGAAATTGAGACTTATGGTCCCGCAGCTAAGGATGTGCGTCCAATGGTTCTAAAAATTTCCATGCCTCCGAGAAAAAAAAGGGGTGAAGATGCAGAACCAAAAGATGAAGATGAGTTGAAGCCTCGTCAAGATCGATTCAAATATTTCAATTTTAATCCGTTTCCGACTTTGAATGTAGAAAAAAAATATTTGAAGACTTTAAAGAGATTAGGGCGTCTTGGTCTGGGAACGGGACAGTATTTTGGAGATGGAATAAAGGTGTTTTTCAGGTCTAACAAGAAACTTAATATTTATGATTTTAATCAGATATTAAGAATTGTATTTTTTAATTTCTCAAGGAGATCAGTTAAATTTCTTATTAAGAACTATAATTGGAAAAAAGAAGATATTCAGAATATAGAAGAAATAGCAACTATTTATAAACAGCTGCTTAATAATTATGGATTGGATCAGGATGGAATTCTTGAAAAAATAATTGAGATGAAGAAATTTCTTAATTACAATCAGGGCGTTGTTCGGGTCATTAAAGTTGAAAATGATGATAAAGGCAGTACAATACTGCATTTTGTTTTTAAACCAACAGATGAAGAAAAACAAAAATAAAAGATTACAGGAGTGGAAAATGAAAAAGTTTTTAATTTTAAGTTTAGTTATGGTTATGGTTTTTACAAACATTACAATTGTTAGTGCTTTCAAAATCAAGAATCTTTTGAAGGATGCATTGAAAGTAGAAGTTGCACGTCAATCTGTAAAAGCTCTTGCTAAACCACTGAATAAATTTGTTAACACACTTTTAATGAACAATGGTGTTGAAGCGGCAACTATGACAAAAGTAGTTCCAATTTTAAAGGCTGGTGTAAATACCAAGGCTGAAGTAGGTCTTGCTCAAGTTGCTGGTCCTGCGGATCGTCTAAGCCGTGTAAAAGCTGTTTGGGAAATTGATGGCAGGTTTGGCGGAAACAACAGATTTGCTGTTAAAGCATTTGTTCCATCATCAAGTATGAATCCTTTCAAGCTTAATCGTATTAACGGTGTGGGAATCAGCGCAATTATTTCCGGCAGATTGTAAAAGAAAAACCAAAAAGTGAATTAAGAATGAATAATAAAGATTATTAATGATACAGAAAGAATATATTGTTGATATTGTTTACTTTTTTTTTCTTATTACATTCATACTGTTCTGGATTAATTCATTAAAATTAAATAAACCTGTACGCAATGTACTTGTTGTTATTATTTCATTATTGTTGATAATACATTCATATTTCAATATTTCCAGTATAATCAAGTTTTCAGAAACCCAGACTATTATCAGGAAAAATAAGCTTATAATGGCATTGAACAATAACTTGAAAAATCTGGATAATAATCAATTTATACCGTATAAAACCAGAATACAATTGAACTACAACAATGCATTTATATATTTTTCGCTAGGAAAATTCAAAGATGCAGTTAAGTGTTTTAGCACACATTTCAATCAATTGAAATGGATAAATGTTGCAGACCCGGTATTAGATTATTACATATTTTGTTTGAATCAAACTAATTCCAAAAAAAGTAAATTATTTCGATGGTGGAAAAATCTGATAACCAGTAATTACAATGTTCAACTTAGACATATTCCATTGCCGGTGCCATTTCAATTTACATTTTATTAGATAGGAACAAAATGGAACAAAATGGGAAACGTACTATAACTGATTATATATACAACATAGTTGTAATTCTATGGTGGATATTTGTAGTTGTAAATTACTATAGTCAGTATTTTAAATGGTTCAAAAATGTTTGAATTTTTGATTGTTATTGCAAAAGCTATTTTTTTTATGGCCACTTACTTTGTTATTGTAACTGGAGCTGGTTCGATAATTAAAACGAAATGTCCAGGTCAGTTAAGATTTGTTTCGTATTTTCTGACTGGTAATTTGATTTTGATATTGGTTTTCTTTATATCTGGAAGTTCTTTTATTGGAAATATAGCTTTGGGTATCAAAGTGTTTTCTATTTTTGGGATTTCTATGTTTATTTATAACTTCAGGATCATGGGTTTCCCAACAAAATTAAAACTTAATAAAAAAGATGTTTTCCTGCTTTTATTTTTCCTATGTATTTTTAGCTTCCATCTATTGAGAAATTTGATGCCTGTTGTAGCATTTGATCCTCAGATGTATCATTTTTCTCTTCCTGTACAATATCTGTCAGAGAATCGAATCCTTCCAGAGTTAAAGATACCATGGTCTTTTTACCCACCAGGGTCACAATTTATATATGGAACAGGATTTGTATTATACGGAGAAACCGGAGCAAAACTTATAAATCTGGTATGGGGGATTATGAGTTTTATTTTGATTTTTATTCTCTCAAAAAGGTTTTATCCTAAGCAATATATATTTACAGTTGGAATTTTTCTAAGTGCTCCAATATTAGGATTTGCAAATATCAAAAGTGGAAATGAAAATTTTGAGATCCTGGCATTTATGTGTTTTGCCTATGGTTTATTATATCCTAAAAAGCTTTTTCGACTCATATTTATTTCTTCGCTATTATTACTTTTTTTAAAGTATACCTATTTATTATTATTGCCATGTATTGCAATTATAATTGTTTTATATCAGTATGCAAAAAGAAAGAAATTATATCTTAAAAGTTTTTTTATCGTTATTATTGCAATTATAGTATTTTCACCATTTTTACTAAGAAATTTAATAATGGTTGGTAATCCAGTGTATCCAGTCAGAAACAGTCTGTTTTCAAGTTTGGAAAATCATGATGTCGAAGGATTTGGAACAACAAGCTTATATGAAGATTACGGGCTTGAAAATAATCTGTATGATTATCTCAAATTACCCTGGAACATAGTTATGGGAGAATCAAGCTTTAATTATGAATGGAATGGAGTTGGATTTATGCTTCTCATCGTATTCCCGGTTTGGCTGACATTAAAAGGGAATCAGATAAGTAGTTCAAGAATATTCATTATTATAGGGATAAGCTATTTTGTTATCTGGATTATTTTTATGCCACACCTTATCAGATTTACTCTGGCCGGTTTTTCTCTTATGTTATTTTCAGTTTCGGCTTGTGCGCAAAAATTGAAAAAAAACAAAAATGTTCTTTATAACGTACTGATCATTCTATTTGTATGTTCTATTACAATTTATCCCAACTGGCCTAATTATTTTTCTGGAAAATGGCGAATTATTGATCTTGATGTGATTTCCTGTAAAATCAAACCTGATAAATATCTTATAAACAGTCGAGATCCATTATTTAATAATAATAATTATAAATTTGTAACCTGGGTAAATAATAATTTTACTGGAGATAAATTATATACAAGTGAAGAATGCCGGCCATATTATATACGTAAATCTTTGGAACTTGAATGTATAAGATGGAGTCAGGACTCAAATTTCATTCTTAAATTGCAAGACGTTAACGAAATTAAGAAAATGTCTAGAAAAACAGGTGTGAAATACTTTGTGATACAATATATTGATGGTAAAATCGCATGGGATATACTGACTCACCGAGTTTGGGGAAATCTGAAGGTAATCACTGACAATTTCAAGGTACTTCACAGTTCGAATGAGTTCATGGTAATTCAAATCTAAAAAAGAATCAAACGAGATCGGGAGCATCAAATGATTCTTTTTGCTTGAAAAAAAGCTCTCCCCGAGCCTGTTATACAGCTTCTTAAGTTTTAATGATCAATTATTCTAAAGCTAATCATTCCAATTTAAAAATATTAACTTCGCTCGTAAAACGTCTAATGCCGAAGGCTTTCGGGAACTATATTGTAATTCCAATTTTAACTATCTAAAAAAAGATATTATTGGCACACATATTGCTTATTATTTATCAGTTTGAAATTTGCGGAGGAATAAAATGAAAAAGATCTCAATGGTAGTAATAACAGTTTTGTTTTTAAGTGCAGTTGCTTTTGCTGGTGATATTTATAATAATGGTTATCTTGATGGTTATAATGATGGATTCAAAGCAATTCAATATTTTGTTTCTCCTACACTTGGACAGGCTGAAGAATGGGTAAGCGGATACAGAAAAGGTATCGTTGATGGTGAAACCGATAGAGGTTCTGTGAAGAGTAAAGAAAATAAACTTGTTTCTTTTGACAGAAACCTGGAACAGATTGTAGATCTTTTCAAAGCTGTAAATTTTTCAAATGATGAAAATGATCATAATCAGTATATAGCTGACAGCGAAAATATGTTTGAAAGAATCAGAATGAATATTGAAAATGATGATATTGATGCTGGAATTGAAAAAGGTGTTCTTTTAGAAAAATATGCTGATTATGCATCAAATATGGATAGTTACGATCGTACTTCTTTTTCTCCATTAAACAGAAAATTGGTTGAATATCTTAATTATAGATTGATGGTAGTAACTGAAAAAGGAACAAAACTTGAGATGAAATATTATGGCGATCTCTTAAAGAAAGTTATCAATCTTATTTCAAAATAATTCAAAATAAATAATAAAAAAGCCTGGTGGGAAACCGCCAGGCTTTTTTTTATTCTAAAATCATAATTAATATATTTGACAAATATTTAATATAACTATTATAATCGATACGATTTGTATTCAGAAACTTCTGAATATATATATTAATTTATGGAAAAATAATTAGATATTATGGTTGCAAACAGACTTGTACCGAGACTTTCGCTACAAACGATACTTTACACTGAAGGTAAATTTTCTATTGCTAAAGCGGCAATGTCATTAGCAATGGTTGACAATGATTTTGATGATCCTATGGTAAAACTGCTTAATACTCTTGGATGTTATGCAGTTATTACCAGAGCTGGTGGAAGGGGAGATAATTTTAAAGACAAGATATTAAGGAATGCACTTTCCGCATGTGAAAAAAGTGGCCTTCTGACTCAAAGCACTAAAAGCAAATATATGGTTGCTGAGACTCTTGAAAAAATATTTACTCAGATTGATAATCCGTTGCTTTCAATTGCTGGTGGTGGAGTAAAAATAGGAATTTTAAAAAAGAACAATGACTTCGCAATTGCAGTCTATGGTTCTATAGGTATTCCAGGAATTGGAATAGATAAAGAAGTTGCAGGTGTTTCTGTATTAAAAGAAATATTTTCAAAATAAAAATATTGAAATAGGTTTAACAAGGGGGATGAAATGGCAAAAGTTGAATTATCAAAAATAATGAAGAAGTATGATGGTGCTGATGATTATACTATTTTCGAAACAGATCTTGTTATAAAGGATAAAGAGTTTATGATTTTAGTTGGTCCATCAGGTTGTGGGAAATCAACAACTCTCCGAATGATTGCTGGACTTGAAGAGATTACATCTGGCGAGATCAAAATTGGCAGCAGAGTTGTAAATGATGTACCTCCTAAAGAAAGAGATATTGCGATGGTATTTCAGAACTATGCGTTATATCCTCATATGAATGTTTATGATAATATGTCCTTTGGATTGAAGCTTCGTAAATATTCTAAGACAGAAATTGAAAAAAGAGTTATTGATGCAGCAAAAATTCTAGGAATAGAAGATCTATTGGGTAGAAAACCAAAAGAATTGTCAGGTGGACAAAGGCAAAGAGTAGCATTGGGTCGCGCAATAGTTAGACATCCGCATGTGTTTCTTATGGATGAACCGCTTTCCAATCTGGATGCAAAATTAAGAGTTCATATGAGAGCTGAAATAATAAAACTTCATCAGAGACTTGAAACAACAATGATTTATGTTACACATGATCAAGTTGAAGCAATGACTATGGGTGATCGTATTGCAATATTTAATCTGGGTGTTATTCAACAGGTGGGAAATCCTCAGGAAATTTATAAATACCCTGCTAATATTTTTGTTGCTGGATTTATCGGAAGCCCTGCAATGAACTTTTTTAAGGGAAAACTTATTAAAGAAGATAAGAAAATTAAATTTTCTGGCGAAAGTATTGAATTTATTCTTACTTCAGAACAAGGGGAAAAACTTTCTAGTTATGATAAGCCTGAAATTACTATAGGGATTCGACCTGAAAATATGTTTCTTGAAGATTTTTCCAAAGTTCCTTCTACATCAGATAATACAATTAAAGCAGTTGTAGATGTTATTGAACCAATGGGAAATGAATACTTTCTTTGTATGAAAATAGAAGATAAAAGTTTTACAATCCGAGTTGATGGAGATGCAAAACCTGAACTAAATGAATTGATTAATCTTATAATCAGCAGAGATACTGTAAGGTTCTTTGATTCAGAAACAGAGAATTTGATAATCTAGAGACAATGAAAAAGCTAAAACTGATATTTGGTGTACATTGCCATCAACCTTTAGGCAATATGGATTATGTGATCAAAAATGCTCATGCAAAATCCTATAAACCATTTATTGAGTTTTTGATTTCCCATCCTGAATTTAAATGTGTTTTACATTATTCCGGTATACTGCTTGAATGGTTTGAACATAATGAACGGGAAATGCTCTCACTTATTTTCAAATTGATTGAACGTAATCAGGTGGAATTATTATCTGGCGGATATTATGAGCCAATCATGAGTGATATCATGGAAGAGGATCGTATATCTCAGGTAAAAAAATTATCTGAATTTTTGAACAGGCTATTTGGAATAATTCCCGAGGGATTATGGCTTGCCGAACGGGTATGGGAAGAAAATTATCCCCTATTCATAAATAAAACAGGAATTAAATATACAATTCTGGATGATTTTCATTTCAAGGCCGCGGGTTTTGCTCGTGACGAACTAAATGGATATTATATTACAGAAGATATCAATAATCCCCTTTATGTGTTCCCGATTGATATGAAATTAAGATATATGATTCCATTTTGTGATATTGAAGAAATCATTGTTTACCTTGAAAAAATGTATGATATGTATGACAATCCGGTTATCGTTTTTATGGATGATGGAGAAAAGTTGGGAGAGTGGCCAGGAACTTTTGATACGGTATATAAAAATAAATGGCTTAGTAAACTTGCTGCGAGGATTGCAGAAAAAAGTGATATATTTGAATTGACAACATTTTCTGAAGTATTAAAAAAATATAAACCTACAGGAAGAGCTTATATTCCAGCTAATTCGTATCGTGAACTTGTAGAATGGTCATTGCCTTCAAAGAAGTATGAAAAATATCTCAAATTGAAAACTGATCTTGAGAAAATTGGCATATTCACCGAAATGGAAAATTTTTTTAAACCTGATGGCTATTGGAGAAATTTTTTCGTTAAATATCCTGAATCCAATCTAATGCATAAGAGAATGATCAATGAAAGAAGGCGTTTAATTGCTGCAAAGGAATTTGTAAAAGAGAGTTCTGACAGGGATTGTGATGATTTGTTGGAAACTGCTCATGAGTATCTTATGAAGAGCCAATGCAGTTGTGCGTACTGGCATGGAAAATTCGGTGGTATTTATTATCCTCATCTAAGAGATGAAGTTTATAGTAATATAATTAATGCATCGAAAATAATAGATGAAATAGAATTTGGGAATACCAATTTTCTTGAAATAACACAGACTGATTTTGACTGTGATGGAAAAAAAGAGATATTTGTTGATTCAAACTCACAAAATTTAATATTTAAACCAGAAACTGGTGGTAGACTTGTAATCTGGGAATTGAAAGAATTGGATTTCAATATATTAAACAGTGTTTCAAGGAAGCGCGAAGCATATCACAATGATATTTTCAGCAATCATCCAGAGATTTCTTCACAATTATTTTTTGATTGGCATCTAAAGGATTCATTCATTGATCATTTTTTTCATCCAAAGACACGTATAGAGGATTTTTACAGAAATAAGTTTGGCGAACAGGGAGATTTCATCATTGAGCCATTCAAATTACGCTCTTATGTAACAAAAAATCTATTAGAACTTACAATGCATAGAAGCGGGAATGTATGGATCGATAATGATAATAAGCCAGTAAATGTTGAAAAAAAATTTATTTTCGATAAAAAAGATAGAAATCCTAAAATTAAAAGTAAATACTATATATCAAATAATGGAAAAAATGAAATCTCCATTGATTTTGGAATTGAATTGAACTTTTTTTTCAGGTCGGTCCCATTTGTTAAGTCTGGTGATTTGATCCAGGATGTCAATCATTCATTTGAAATAGATAATTGTAGTGATCTTACGATTTACGAAAGCAAAAGAGATTTTGAACTTAGTATTGTAACTGAAAATCCGATTACCTGCTGGGCGTTGCCTGTATATACAATCATTTGTTCACGTACAGGATATGAAAAAATATTTCAGGGTATAACAATTGTGTTAAAAAGAAATGTAACTTTGATACCTGATGAAACAGTTAAGATATATTTTGATATGTCTGTTAAATATAATAATAAGGAAGATTTATGATTAAGAAGACATTTGTAATTACAAACGAAGAAGGTTTACATGCCAGGCCGGCCTCAGTCCTGGTTCAGGAAGCAAGTCAATTTTTATCTTCAATCATGATCTATAAAGATGATCTGGAAGTAAATGCAAAAAGCATTATGGGTGTTTTGCTTTTATGTGCAACTAAAGATACCGAATTAAAATTCGAATTTGATGGTGAGGATGAGAGTGAAGCTGCCGTTGCAATTGAAAAACTTTTTTAAAAAAGTTAATAAATTTGTTTTATTGTAAAAAAATGATTCAAATCATTTGCAAAGTTTCCGATAAAAGACGTGAAAACCTTTTTTTAACTTTCAGGGGGGAATTTTATGCAATGCAAATGTGGCCATGAAAATGTTGACGGTGCTCAATTTTGTAAAAGTTGTGGTGAACCGGTAGACGGAAATGAACTTGACCTCAATATTGGTGATGATGATCAGGGAAGTATCGAAGACCTGTTTGGTCAGGTGGGTGGTGATCCCACTCAGAGTGAGATACTGCAGATTTTTCAGGATAGCTCATCAGATAGTGAAGTAGATGATGTATTTGATATTTCAGCACCTGTAGAACAGACGGCACCAGCCGTTCCAGCAGAACCTGAGCAGGATCCCAATGCAGTATTTGACCTCTCTGGAGGTGATTCAATTGATGATATTTTTGCTGAATTGGAAAGTGGTGGAGAGAAAGATGCTCCTCCAGAAGTTGCCAGCGATAATGTCGATGATATTATGGGTTCTTTAGAAATAGATACAAGTACTGCAGATGAAGTCATGGGTGATGTTTCGTTGGATATTGGTGATATTCAGTCAGGAGACGAGAGTCTTGATGATATATTTTCAGCAATAGAATCCCAGACAGAAATAAGTAAAGATGAGGGACTTGATAAAACACCAGAACAGGAAGAAATTGATACAATTTCAATTGATGATGGTGAAGAAGAATTGGTTACCTTGGAAACTTCTGATGGTGGAAATGATGAAGATGATGATATTTTTGCTGGATTGAATCTTGATACAAACGTAGGATTGGATTCAAGTGATTCAGAAGATCTATTTGAGATTGATGATTCTATTGAAGAACCTGTGGAAGAAGTAGATGATTTAACAGCACTTGTTCAGGAATCAGATTCTGATGAAACCTCAGAAGGTGGAGATATGGATTTTGATCTTGATTCTTTCCTTTCAGATGACAATGATTCTGAAGATGATGGAATGGATTTTGGATTAGATGATGCACTTTCAGATGATTCTGGGAGTGATGAATTTTCTTTGGAAGTTGAAGGTGATGATGATTTCTCCCTTGATTTCGATAATATTCTTGAAGAAGATGTGGATGATGGTTTAGGTGAATCGATAATTGAAGAAGAAGATCTGATGCCCGATAGTGATGAAGAAGCAGAGATTTTTGCATCATTTGATATTGAAGAAGAGGATGAGGATGAAACGCCTTTGCCTCCACAAATAGATGTCTTAGATGAGGAAGATGATGATGATTATGAAGATCTGCTTCCTCCAAAACTTGAGTTAGATATTGAAGAAGAGGATGATACACCATTGCCTACACAAGTTGATGTTTCAGAAGAGGATGACGATGATTATGAAGATCTGCTTCCTCCAAAACTTGAAGTAGAACCTTTACTGGTAGAAGATGAAGAAATTGATATTGAAAGTCAGCCGATTCTCGATGAAATTGATGATGTTGCAGAAGAAGATGCTATACCAGTAATTGAAGAACAGGCTGTTCAGGAACCAGTTGTTGCGGAAATAGCAGTTCAGAAAAAAGTTGTCAAAAAACAGGAAGAAAATATTCAAACCTTGATCAATAGATTAGAAAGAACTCCTGATGATGACGAAAAGTATGACTTAATTGTAAAAATTGGTGAAAAACGTGATCCACAAGCAATTAAATGTCTTATTGAACAATTGAATTATAAGAACAGAGATATAGTTGAATCTTCAATTGAAGCTTTGGGGAAAATTGGAAGTGCGCTTGCCGTTGAACCCATGGTTAGAATACTCACTACTTCAGATGATATTGATCTTTGTTATCAGGCTGTTCGAAGTATGGGGATGATTGGAAGTAAAATTGCAGTAGATCCTCTTTTAAAAGCGATAAAGAATAAAAATAAAAACCTTGTTTATATTGCCATCTGGGCTCTTGGTGAAATAGGTGACAATAATGTTTATTCTCATTTAAGGGAATTGCTGAATCATGCAGATTCAGATATTCGATATATATCCGCACTCAGTTCAGGAAAGATTATGAGTGAGGAACTTGCTGAAGATCTGATAGCAGTTCTTTCAGATCCGGTTGATGAAGTAAGACGTGCGTCAGCATGGTCTCTTGGTGAAATTGGTTACCAGGCATCTGTTGTTAGTCTAATTCCATTACTCAGTAGCGATGATCATGAACTTCGAAGGACTGTTAT
The DNA here is from genome assembly GCA_030633305.1 of Candidatus Muiribacteriota bacterium. Lineage (GTDB taxonomy): Bacteria > Muiribacteriota > DAOVTB01 > DAOVTB01 > DAOVTB01 > DAOVTB01. The sequence continues at coordinate 6,501 of DAOVTB010000026.1, read as the reverse complement.
TGAATCCTTGGGGAAAATTGGTGATAGCGAATCGACGTTACACATAATTGATCTGATTCCGACAGCCAGTCGGCAGGAAAAATCAATTATATCAATAGCACTTGGGAAAATACTTGATGCTCGAGGTTGTTCTTCGCTGATTGAATTTGTTAATTTTGAAGATGATCCTGATGTTAAGCGAGAAGCAATAACTGCACTGGGAGAGATTCAGGATATGATGGCTGTTGAACCAATTGTTTCAATGCTTCAGCATGAAAGATTTGATGTACGCCGAGAAGCGGTATATGCACTCGGTAAAATCAAGGATGAAACAGTAACTTCGCAGGTGATTCCATCTATTTTTGATACACACAGGCAGGTAAGGACAAAAGCCGCGTGGACATTAGGAAAACTTGGAACTGTTGAAGCTATAACAACACTTATAAATTCAGGTGATGATTCCTGTGATGAAGTACGACTGGAGATAATGAATTCGCTTGGAATATTAAAAACAGATGCATCTGTTGATCTTTTAATAGAAACTCTTGATGATAAGAATGAAGATGTCAGCGAAAAGGCATTGTGGGCAATAACCCAGATTGGTGATCCGGCAGTTCTGAGTTTGATTAATAGAATAGATGAAGACTCTGAAAGACTCACAATTAAAATTGTAAGGGCGTTGGGTAATATTGCATCAATCAGAGCAGTTGTTCCATTGACAAAATTACTTGAAAGCTCTAAAAAAGTGTATTATTCATACATAGAAGATTCTCTATTGAACATCGATAAGATGATAAAGAGTACGATTTTTGGATTACCACGTGGCGAAGCATATGACTGGGTAAGGTTTAAAATCGCTAGAGGTCTTGGGAAAGCAGGTGATGACAGGGCATTTGATGTTTTAATGTCAATTTTTGAAGATAATTATGAACAGGATGATGATGAAAGAGCAAATGAAACAACTGTTGCATCTGAAGAATTTCTGCAGGAAACAAAGCGAAATATTTCATACTCAATTGCTGAATTATTCGGTATTATCGGGAATGATGTTGCTGTAGAAAAAATCTTGGATTATCTGACCAATTCAGAAAATAAGGAAGTTAATTACTGGTTACTCCAAAGTATAGGTTATATTGGAAGTATCAAAGCTATGGATGCATTGATAACGATAATTGAAAATCAGTTTGATTTGTTTAAGCTGATGGATATCGGAAGGGCTTTTTCACTTATACATGGCGCAGATCTTAACAGAAAACTTATTACTGAAAGCAAGAATAAATCAGAAATAGTAAGAAAATCGATTGCATTTGTAATGGGTTATCTTAAAAATGCACAGTTTATTGATGCGTTATCAGTATTACTTAAGGACAATAGTCCAGAAGTAAAGATTGTATCGCTTCAGTCTCTAGAAAAAATTGCAAATACACTTGCTGTTTCACATATTCTGAAGGTGTTAAGAGATTCTAATGCTGACGTAAGAAAAGCTGCATCTCATTCTCTTGGAGCTCTTGCTGACCCAAGAGCTATTGATTCACTTTCTCAACTCTTAAAGGATAATGATGTTGAAGTCAGAGTTGAAGCAGTCAGAGCGCTAGGAAATATTGGATCAAGCAAAGTTGTTTCAATAATTATTAGAGCTACTTCCGACACTTCTGCCAGTGTAAGAGAAATATCAGCCGAGATGCTTGGTAAACTAGAAGATATACGTGCTTCAGAAAGTCTGCAGACTTTACTATTTGATATTGATCCATCAGTAAGACGAGCGGCTGCTGTTGCGTTTGAAAATATAAACGATGTAAAAGCGGTTGTAGCTCTTCTAAAAGCACTTAATGATAAAGAGCCATGGATTGTAAATCAGGTTTATGAAGATTTAATTTTGCTGGATAAAAATATACTCGAAGAATTAACTCAATGTCTGAAGCATGAAGAAGAGATTATCAGATTAAATGCAAGGAATTTGTATATAAGGTTAAAATATAGTTCTGGTAAAGAATTCCTTATTAATTCTCTTTATGATAAGAATCGCTATATGAGAGAAAATGCATTATTTATTATTGGTGAACTTAAAATTCAGGATGCTATAGATGAAATTATCAGATGTCTTAAAGACAGAAATCATTTTGTAAGAGAACAGGCTGCAGAAGCTCTTGGGAAATTGCAGATGGTTGATGCAATTGTACCACTTAAACGGGCAAGCAGAGATCAATACAGTGAAGTAAGAGATAAAGCCAAAGAAGCTTTGAAAAAGATCTTCGAAAATAATGATCTACAATAGTAGATAAATGATAAGGTTCAATAGGGGCAAACGGTTAGACGTATTGCCCCTATTTGAATTTATACGCTGTGTTATACCGTTCCCAATATTATTAAATAACAATTTGTTCTTTCTTCTTTTCCTTCGTGGTAAATTTTTAAATTATTTTTTCACATGTGGAAAAAATTCTCATGTTATGTAAGCTTTTTCATGACTAATTCCCCATAAAACCGCATTTAAGTAGTAAATAAACCTGAATTCAAATTGCATCTATAGCAAAACCCTGTAAAAACAATACAATTACAAAAACTAATGTACCTAAGAATTTATGGCACATTAGTTGCATTAAACTTGCTGAACTATAAAATTTTGCAGGAGAGAACTTAATGAATTCGAAAATCAGACCATTAGATGGATTCGTATTGATCAAGCCATATGTTAAAGAATTAAAAACTTCAGGCGGATTGATTCTTCCCGAAAGCACGAAAAAAATGTCCAATTATAAAGGTACCGTTATTCGTGTAGGAAAAGGGAAATTTATGAAAAACGGTAACAGGAAATCAGTTGAGATCACAGAAGGACAGAATGTATTTTTTACTTCGTATGATATTCAGAAAATAAAATATGAAAAAGCAATCTACTATGTGATTTCATTAGATGATATTGATGCAATAATAGAAAAATAAAAAACCAGGAGGAATAAAATGAGTAAAATTATAGGAATCGATTTAGGAACAACAAATTCTTGTGTTTCAGTCATTGAAGGTGGAGAGCCAATGGTTATTCCAAATTCAGAAGGTGGAAGAACAACTCCATCTGTTGTAACAATTCTTGAAAATAATGAAAGAATTGTTGGAGAATCAGCTAAAAGGCAGGCTGTTCTAAAACCTGAAAGGACCATTATGTCGGTTAAAAGACATATGGGTAGAAAGTATTCAGTGAAAATTGATGATAAAGATTATTCAGCACAGGAGATTTCTGCTTTGATCCTTCAAAAAATGAAGAAAGATGCTGAAGCATATCTTAATTGTGAAATAACAAAAGCTGTGATTACAGTTCCTGCTTATTTCGATGATTCACAGAGACAGGCTACTAAAGATGCTGGTAAAATAGCTGGACTTGAAGTTCTCAGAATTATAAATGAACCAACCGCTTCAGCTCTTGCATATGGACTTGATAAGAAAGAACAGGATCAGACTATTTTGATTTATGATCTTGGTGGTGGAACTTTCGATGTATCGATACTTGAAATCGGTGATGGTGTTTTTGAAGTTAAGTCAACAAGTGGAAATAATCACCTTGGTGGCGATGACTGGGATGACAGAGTTATAGAATGGCTTTTAGAAGAATTCAAAAAGAAAGAATCTATTGATCTTAAAACAGATGCTAAAGCAATGCAGAGATTGAAGGAAGCAGCTGAAAAAGCAAAAATGGAACTTTCACAGATGATGGAAACAACCATTTCGATTCCATACATTTCAATGGGAAAAGATGGTGAAGTAAAAAATCTTGAACAAAAACTTACAAGGGCTAAATTTGAAGCAATGACAAAAGATCTGCTTGAAAAGACAATGGGGCCAACTAGACAGGCAATGCAGGATGCAGGACTTCGTGTTGAAGAAATAGATCATGTTATCCTCGTTGGTGGTTCAACTCGTATGCCTATGGTAGTTGATGCAATTAAATCATACCTGAAGAAAACTCCGCACAAAGGAGTTAATCCTGATGAAGTAGTTGCTATTGGTGCAGCTATTCAGGCTGGAGTTCTTGGTGGAGACATTACAGATGTATTGCTACTTGATGTAACCCCATTAAGTCTTGGGATTGAGACATTAGGTGGTGTGGCAACACCTATTATCGAAAAGAATACAACTATTCCATGTAAGAAAAGCCAGATATTTTCAACAGCTTCAGATAATCAACCGGCAGTTAGTATACATGTAGTACAGGGACAGCGTGAATTTGCATCTCATAACAGAACACTGGCAAGATTTGAGTTAGTCGGAATTCCGCCTGCACCACGTGGTGTTCCTCAAGTTGAAGTTACTTTTGATATTGATGCAGATGGTATTCTTCATGTTAGTGCTAAGGATCTTGGAACTGGGAAAGAGCAGTCTGTTAAAGTAACATCAACTTCTAATCTGTCTAAGGATGAAGTCGAGAAGATGGTCAAAGAAGCCGAGTTGTATGCTGATGAAGACAAGAAAAAGAAAGAAGAAGTTGAATTAAGAAATCAGGCAGATGCTTTGATATACAGCACTGAAAAATCTTTGAAAGATTATGCTGATAAAGTTGATGAAGCCAGTAAAAATAATATTGAGATTGCTTTGGAAAAGTTGAAAGAAGCTGTTAAAAAAGAAGACACTGAAGAAATTAAAAAATATACAGAAGAACTGACACAGGCTTCTCATAAACTTGTTGAAGAGATTTATAAAGAAGCACAAGCTTCTGGTGGAGCAGGTTGTGGACCAGAAGGGTGCCAGCCAGGAGAAAATTTCACTGGCTGTGAACCAACAGGTGGTACAGAAGAAAGTGGTACTGCATCAGATGATGACATAGTTGATGCAGAATACGAAAATCTATAATTAGATACTTTCATACAGAAATGATGAGAGGGTCGGGCTTGCCCGACCCTTTCGCAAATACAATTAAAATCTTTTACTTATCTTCATAGTTGCAAAAGATAGCATTGAATTGATATAGTGATTATTATTAATGAGATTATAATTTTCATGTTGTGAAAATTACGAATTGGAGAAACCACAATGGCAGACAAAAGAGATTATTACGAGGTATTGGAAGTAAGCAAAAATGTTTCAAAACCTGAACTTAAAAAAGCATATAAGAATCTTGCAAGAAAGTATCATCCTGACCTTAATCATGGAGATAAGGACTGTGAGGAGAAATTTAAAGAAGCAAATGAAGCCTACAGCATACTAAGTGATGATCAAAAAAGGTCTCAATATGATAGATTTGGACATAATGCCTTTAGTGGTGGCGGTGGATTCGGTGGTTTTAACGGATTTGATGATGTTTTTGGTGATCTTGGTGATATCTTTGAAGGATTTTTTGGTGGCAGACGTGGTCAGACTTCCAGAAAGAACAGAGCCAGAAGGGGAGGAGATCTTCAAACAGTAATGCAGATCACTCTAGAGGAAGCTTATATTGGTTTGACGAAAACCATACAGGTTCCAAGACTTGAAAATTGTATTACCTGTAATGGAGCTGGAACTAAACCGGGAACATCCAAAAAACAATGTCCTGCCTGTGGTGGTTCCGGAAGAATTGCTCATTCTCAAGGATTCTTCTCTATAGCAAGTACTTGTAATGCCTGTAAAGGGCAGGGATTTATTATAGAAAATCCTTGTACAGATTGTGGTGGTCGAGGAAGAATTGAGAAAAATAAAAAACTCAGTGTTCAGGTTCCTCCTGGAATTCATTCTGGTATGAAACTCAGACTGTCTGAAGAAGGTGAGGCAGGTGTCAATGGAGGCCCATCTGGAGATCTTTATGTCATAATCGATGTAAAAGAACATGAAATATTTTCTCGAGAAGATAATAACCTTATTTGTGAAGTCCCAATTAGAGTAACTCAGGCTATACTTGGAGATAAAATTGAAGTTCCTACTCTGGAAGGAAAAGTAAAATTATCTATTCCAGCAGGAACTCAACCGGAAAAAGTATTCAGACTTAGGGGAAAAGGATTTACAATTCTGCAAAGAAACGGAAAAGGTGATCTTTATGTAAGAGTAAAAGTTGAGATTCCAAGAAATCTTAACAATACCCAGAAAAAAAAGATCCAGGAATTTTCTGAAATTTGTGGAAAAGAAGTGTATCCAGATAAAACGGGATTTTTGGAAAAACTGAAGAACTTTTTTTCTCTATAATTATCACAAATAAAAACTGGAAGTAAAGCTGATGAGAAATATGATATATTTTATACCTGTTATCAGCGCTCTTATTGGTTGGTTGACAAACTGGCTCGCGGTTAAGATGATTTTCAGGCCTTACAAAAAAACAACCATATTTGGAATTCAGGGAATGATTCCCAAGCGTCGTAATGACCTTGCGCGAAAAGTCTCGGAAGTAGTCAGTAATTCTCTGGTCGTAAAAGAAGATATTGAGAAAATTATCGGAAATGCTGATGTTGCTCCCATTATTGAAGCAAGGTTTATTGAAACGACATTCTTGAGCAATATTAATTGATGCCAGTGCGACAACCAACTATTTTTATTTCCTGGAGTGAGAACGTTGCCTAAGGTAACCAA